>CAZDML010000126.1:0-5871 GCA_964506645.1 uncultured Elusimicrobia bacterium
CAACTTTGGCAATGTGTCCAACCATTTCCCGCTGTCGCTTTTTTTATTAAAGAAAGGGTTTGATGTTCTGATTGTGGATTATCAGGGGTACGGCGCCTCAGAAGGAACCCCGAGTCCACGCCGTACGATGGAAGATGGCATCGCGAGTGTCCGATACGCCCAAGCGCATCTACGTAATCCCAAGACCGGGGTCGTATTGTTCGGTCAATCGCTGGGTGGTGCAACGGCAACACTAGTCGCCGCCCGAGAACCGCGGGTCAAAGCCGTTGTTCTGGAAGCACCGTTTTCTTCCTACCGCTCGATGGCACGAGCCGTCTTAAAACGGCATGTCTGGACCTGGCCCTTGTATCCGGTTGCGCCGCTCTTTCTGGGGTCGACCTACGACCCTCTCCGAGCGATCGCCCACATCAGTCCCCGGCCTGTTTTTTTGATTCATGGCGACGCGGACACTATCGTCCCGACCTGGATGAGTCAAGCGCTCTACGACAAAGCCAAGGAACCTAAACGTTTGTGGATCGTCCCAGGAGCCGACCATCTGGCATGTCGGCGCGTGGCAGGAGAGCGGTATACAGCAGAGATCGCAGATTTTTTTACGAAAGCGTTGTCAGAGGTAAAGATTCAAACTCAGTAGCAGTTCTTTGTGCTGGTTGTTGCGCTCAAGTGTCGTTCGCCACTGTAGGCGCCGGCTAAGGTCGACCGCGTGGATGAAACGCCACACCACGGCTTCCCCCACCTGCCCGGCCGGGTAGCGATTGTAACGGCCTTCCACCTGCAGCCGCCAGATCTCTGCCAGATGAATAACGGTTCCCCATGAGCCGCCGAACCCCACGCGGTACCCATCGTTGAATACATGCCCGAGCCCGCTGTCTAAATCCCCTAACACATAAAAAAGCTCCTGCTTCCAGAGATGGCTATGCAACGACAGGCCACTGCCAAAACGCAAACCGTAATAGAGACTGTTTTCAGGATCCCGTGGGAGGTCGTCGGCTGTTTCCAAACCGGTGCGAATGCGCCAAGAGAGTGAATGCACCCAGGGATCCCACCCAGGCAACGACAACAGATCGACCAGTGAGGCTTGCTGCACATAGGTCGTCTGGCGTTCGCCACTTCGGCGCAGACGAATGTGAAACATGTCGAGTGTGTTTCCCGGCAGATACCCGCGCGGAGCGTCCATCAGATCGTGTAATCCACCGCGAATCGTCACTTCTTCAAAAGGGGAGTGCGGGGTAAGTCCAACCCCGCCGCTCACGCGCAAGCTGCGGTGTCCCTGGTCGGGGGACACGTCGTCGTCCCGGCGGATTGTTAGCCCGGACCCGTAAGGCATTGTGGGCCCCGTCCCTAACTCGGGACTGTCCCTTCCCATGAGATCAAAGGAATGGGACGGATAACGGATCTCCGGGGCGACGTCTCCAGACCGGGGGAACGTCTCAGGAGGCAGCTTACTCCTCGCCAAAAGCAGTTTCTGTTCTTGTTCCTGCACTTCTGCAGACTGCTCGCGGGCAAAGCCGACGCGGTAGCGAAAATAGTCGTGCGCGGCATCGAGCACCCGCACTTGTCGGTCGACCGGCAACATCTGAAGCGCCTGCGTACTGGTCGAGTCCACCCGTTTGGCCAGGCGTGACGCCAGCACAACCTCGGAGGGCGCGAGCTGTGCGCGGTCAGCCAACATACGATGGACGTGGGAGGCACGTAACACTGCACGGTCGACCAGCCCCGGCTCCTCGGTGACCCTCCGCAGGGTATCGGCCGGCACCACACGGACCCAAAACCCCGAAACCAAATTCAGCGAAGGCCGAGCCACTTCCAGTACCGGCAAGAGCTGGTAGGAGCAGTTCTTATTAAAGAAATAGTACGCGATCGAGGTGTGTCCCAGCTCCCAGAGGTGCGCCACCATACGATCCGTTTCCTCCGGCGTCAGGGTCAGGCGGTATTCCCATAAATCACGCGACTCCATGTGGTTGTATTCCTGAATCTTGGCGTAGTACGGAAGGGTGGAGTATTGGCCACGGTAAAGTCCGGCCAAGCCGTATACCGCATAGAGAATGTCACTGCGCGTAGTGACCGTCGCGGCAAAGTTGGCGCTGTAGTCCAAAAGTGGGTTGTCCTGCGACAACGACTTATTGAGCTTAAGAAAGGTATGTCCGTACATTGAGGCGGGGTTATTCATGTAGTACGACGCAAAGACGAGCGTCACCGATTGCGCATGCATCTGGCTGCGCCAGGCTTGGTAGCGCGGACAGTCCAGCGTCGGCAGTCGGGCATCGAATTGAAGTTGGTCTTTGAGCCAGGCAAAGCGTGCCGGGTAACGGCACTGCGCGGGCTCTTCTCCAGAAGGGGTGACAAAAGCCGCCAGTGTCGCATCGAGCTCTGCCTGAGGGTTGCGGCGACCCCGGGGCGACAGGAAAAACCCCGGGTCATCAATTTCACTCTGACGGTATCCCCACATATTGCGCTGGACGTGCAGAAGTTTGTGCCAGAGAGGAGATGCGGCCAGATGCTGTGTCTTTGCCCGTGTTTGGAGCTCTTGAAGGAGGGTCGTTTTTTCTTCAGCCAGTGCAGAACCAGCAAGAAGCAGAAGGGCAAAAAAGAACGCCCGCCAAGCTTCTGGCGGGCGTTTTGTACAGATCAAGAAACGACGATTAGCCGAGGAGTTCCGGATGATCGGCCAACTTCTGAGACAGGACGCCAAGCATCTCGGAGGACGTCGTACCTGCGGTCGGGAACAAGGAGGCATATTCCGACTGCATGTACCTCACCAGGGCCGGGCGGTTGACTTCGCTGGCGCCGAGGAGAGAGGCAAAGGTCGAAACGAATTCTCCGTCACCTTTGGCAATTTCCTGACGCAGGGTGTCGAGGTTCACTTCCGCGTAGACTTCCGTCGCACGCGCTAGTTTCACCGCGCCATCTTCCGTACAACCCGAGGTCCCGGAGGAAATACCAAAGGTTTGGCTTCCGAAGGTTCCGTTGGTGGTCGCCCCAAGAACTTGGGTGATTTTGTCATTGTCTCTGTTCGACAGCAATAAATAACCTAATCCGCAGCCGCCCATCGGGTGATTGCCGCGCGCCATCACAAACGTCGGCATCATCAAAGCAGCTAAACCAAGAGCCATAACCTTTTTCATACATCCTCCTTCTCAGTCATTAGGGGAATTTTGAACGACTCAACCACGATACATTTTTTAGAAAAAGAAGTGAAGAAAATAAAAAGCGCTGACCTCCCAGGGCAAAAAAGAATCCACCTCCCAGGGCAGGACTCGAACCTGCAACCCTCCCGTTAACAGCGGGATGCTCCACCATTGAGCTACCTGGGAGGTGGATTCTTTTAAACGCCACGGTATTCTGAAGCGGATAATGATTTTATCTAAAGTTCGCGTCGTCCCTCAAGGGCCCGCGTCAAGGTGAGCTCGTCCGCGTACTCGATATCGGCCCCCATCGGTAGGCCATATCCAATCCGCGACACTTTAATACCGAGCGCTTTTATCTTCTCGGCGAGATAGGTGGCGGTCGTTTCCCCCGGCAACGTCGGGTCGGTGGAAATAATGACTTCACGAATCGATTCGCTCGGAAGCCTTTTGAGCAATTCTGCGACTTTTAAATCCTGAGGACCGATGCCATCGAGAGGCGATAGAGATCCATGCAGCACATGATAGCGCCCGCGAAAGGCTTTGGTTTTCTCAAACGCATCCACGTCGGGTGGATTTTCCACCACGCAGAGAAGCTGTGTGTCTCGCGAAGCATCACTGCAGATGGAACAAGGGGATTCTTCGGTTGCGGTATAACACACAGGGCAGTAAATGACCATCCGACGGGCTTCGTCCAAGGCGCGGGTGAGCTCCTGGACTTCATGGGCAGGCGCACGAAGCAGATGGAACGCCAAACGCTCCGCCATTTTAGGACCTACTCCCGGCAAAAGCGCCAGACGCTGGCGCAATTTCTCAAGGGATGAAGCCAGAGCAATTGCCATTACGTGTTCTCGTCACTTTCGGCCGAACGGACGCGACCTTTAAAAGTCGTTAAAATTTTCTGGATGCGCGCGTCCTGTGAAGGATCCCCCTGTGGCACCGCCGTTGGTTGCGATGCGGCCGCAGGCACAGGCGCTTCTTCAACCACCGACGCGTCACGCGGACGAACACCGACCCCACTGCTTTCTTCCGGCGCGCTCTGAGCCTCTTGTATACAGCGAATCGACACGCGGTTTCCAGTGATTTTCTGGAGTACTTCCTGTAAAAAGGCCTGCGATCGCTGCGCGGAATCCATGGCAAATTTTTCGTTAAAGGCAACCACCCATTCACTTGCTGTGGCTGATTTTAGGCGGGCGCGCTCCATAAGAGAGGCAACACCGGGTTTTTTCCAGAGCTCTGTAATGAATTGTTTCCACTGGGTCACGGCATCCCCGCTGGGCGGGGTGCGCGGGGCTTCGGAGACAGGCGCCTTCGGTGCTATCATCCCGGCAGATCGTAAGCTAGGATCCAGCGGTTTTGACTGAACGCTACTGGGTCCCGGATGACGAATTTCCGGGGCGAAAACTTTTTGTGATGGAGAACCCGCTTCCAACGAATCGAGCCGCTGAATCAGTGCCCCCGCATCCACAAAAGGCTGGGTGAGACGCAG
The DNA here is from genome assembly GCA_964506645.1 of uncultured Elusimicrobia bacterium. Lineage (GTDB taxonomy): Bacteria > Elusimicrobiota > Elusimicrobia > 2-01-FULL-59-12 > 2-01-FULL-59-12 > CAZDML01. Next base: position 4,612 of record CAZDML010000126.1, read on the forward strand.
GCCATAGAGTTCAAGAACGAGGCGCGGGTTCTCGTTCCATCGCATTTCATCCAGGCACACACCCATCATTTTAATTACCTGGAGAAGCTGTGCGAGAGAGACGGTCTGTCCACCGAAGGACAGCGCCGCAGGGGATGTTCCTGCTGACAATTGATCCACCACGGTCTGACGGGCATACTCGCGAAAATCACGGACGAATTGCGGCAGTTCCCACCCGTCTTCGGTCAGCCGCTTAATTTTCTGCAACACCTGGGTCGGCTCGCGTGACACGAGCGCCTGGGCAAATTCCTGGAGAAATTCTTCTGGCAAGAAGCCCAGCAGCATCTCAATCTGCGCGAGCGTGAGGGTATCCGTCGTATAGGCGAGCGCCTGATCGAGCAGGCTCAGCGCATCGCGCACCGCACCGCCAGCCGCACGGGCCAAACGCAAGACCCCGGTTTGTTCCACCTTAATTTTTTCCTGTGTGAGGATCCACTCCAAACGCGCTGCAATATCTTCCACAGAAACACGTTTAAAGCGAAACAGCTGACAGCGGGATAAGATGGTGGCTGGAATTTTTTGGTGTTCGGTGGTCGCTAGGATGAATACGGCATGCTCGGGCGGTTCTTCCAGCGTTTTCAAAAAAGCATTAAACGCATCGTGAGTGATCTGGTGCGCTTCGTCCACAATATAAACTTTGTAGCGGCTGCGGGCCGGGGCATAACGAACGTTTTCGCGCAGTTCACGGATCTCTTCAATACCGCGGTTGGAAGCAGCATCAATTTCCAAGACATCGATCATTTCCTGGCCTTGAGCAATGCGTTCGCAGGAGTCGCAGCTGTTGCAGGGAACAGCCGTTGGGCCCTTGGCGCAGTTGAGAGCTTTGGCGAGAATGCGTGCAGCGGTGGTTTTTCCTACGCCGCGCGGACCGGAAAAGAGATAGGCGTGGGCTATTTTGCCGCTTTTTAAGGCATTGGTCAGGGTCGTCGCAATGTGCGCCTGACCAATCATGTCTTCGAAGGTTTGAGGACGGTACTTCCGGGCAAGAACGCGGTAGGCCATAAGAGTTTTGTAGGAAGTTTAAAATGGTGGAGCTGAAGGGGATCGAACCCTCGACCTCATCATTGCGAACGATGCGCTCTCCCAACTGAGCTACAGCCCCACGAAAGCATTATTATAACAAAGCCTGTCGGCGGAGAGAGTGGGATTCGTCCCATTCCTCTTAGGGTCGGCGGAGAGAGTGGGATTCGAACCCACGAGGACCTTTTGGGCCCTACTCCC
>CAZDML010000127.1:0-5845 GCA_964506645.1 uncultured Elusimicrobia bacterium
TCACCCACTTCGAAGACGCACGAGATATTCGCCGGCCGTGCTGCGGAGATCGGCGTATTTGTAATAGTCTTCTGCCGCTGCGAGTGCCTGCTGGTATACAGCTGGGCCCTGTGGATTTAAACCACGTGTCGGCAGATACGCAATATATTCCTTGGGCTGCAGGCGAAGCATCAGCATTTTGGTAAGCAAGTCGAGATGGGTTTTCAGCGTACTATTGGCGCCTTCTTTTACAAATTCTTTCGTTGAGCGCAGAGACGCGAGAGCCTGGTTTTGCAATTTGTCTACCGTTTTGGCCGCCCTCCAGTTCTTGCGGTAAAGTTCCGGATCATCGACCCCCCACAGCTCGATCGGCGAAAGCGACACGGGCGGGATTGGACTGACTACACCGAAGAAGGCTTTAATGCGCGTCCAAACAACCGCTTGCTGCTGTGCCCAATCGGCATGGGATTCCGTCGCCGCAAGTTCCGCCCCCGTCAAATACGCCTTACGAAGAAGCATCGATTGAAATTCATGGCGGAGGGGTCCAGGCAGACTGCGCAGCAGCGACACATCGCCCTCGCCGGAAGCCCCTTCCACACACACCAGCAGTCCTTTCGCCTTCTCCAAACGATTAAGCCGGTACAAAATGGCGGCAATATTTTTTTGAACGCCCACATTGGCATGGAGGTCTTGAATCATCACGACCACTTGGTCTTTCCCAGCAGCCGGCGGCTGATAGTCCGTGATGTCTCCGTATTTGGCAGGAATGGCAAACGGCGGACGCGTGTTGGCTTTATCGGCCCATGCGTGGGCACCGATGCCCGCGAGAAGGAAGACAGTGAGAGTAATGCGTTTTACGTTCAAAGGTTTAACTTTGTCCAATGCCACCGGAGGCGACGAGAATAATCAAATCTGTAACAAACGCCAGAAAGAATCCAACCAGGAGTCCAAACGCCGTGATCGTTTCTTCCTTCAGCTTGCGTCCCAGATGCAACAGCTCACCGATAATATAAAGAATTGATCCGCTCGCCAAGGAAAGACAGAACACCTCGACCGGTTTAATCGTCCAGAAGCTGCCCAGTAGGGACCCGAGCAGGGTCGGTCCACCCCCGATGATCCCCAACCAGGCCAGCCGCCCCCACGTGACGGGATAACCGGCCAGAGGACCCACGATGCCAAACCCTTCCGTCGCATTATGCAGGGCAAATCCGACGACGAGGAGAAAACCGAGTGACGTCTGACCCCAGCTGAAGGCTTGGCCGATGGCTAACCCTTCACTGAAATTGTGCAGCCCGAGGCCGATGGCAATCATCATGGATACTTTCCCTGCGTTTTTCTCCGGAGTCACATCCGAATCTTTGGCTTCATGAATGTATTTCTTTTCAAACCAGACAAGACTCATCAGTCCTAAAAAGAGACCCACAGCAAAAATGCTCCCGTAGAGTAAAAGGTCGGGCAACGTTCGAAACCCTTCGGCGGTAGACAACGTCAAATCTTCCAGGCTGTCGATAATACGAGCCGTGATCTCGACCAGGAGAAACACCAGAATCCCCGTAGACATGGCCGTCAAAAATCCGCGGACCCGCGGACTGATTCGTTTTACAAAGGCAATAGGCAGTCCAAGAAAGATCGTAAGCCCGGAAATCCCCCCGAGAGCAATGGCGGTATAGTTCATGGGGTTTTGAAATCTCCTTTCAGGAACGTTTGGCCTGACAGTTGGAACATCGGCCAAATATTTCGTGGCGGTGCCAGAGTGGAGTAAAGCGCAGCGTTTTGCAGGTCTTGTCCTGAATACGTTCGATTTCGGGCCACTGCACTTCCCGTATCGTACCGCACTCCACGCAGACCAGATGGTCATGGTGAGGACGTTCATGCTTAATTTCAAATTTGGGGGCTCCGTGCGGGGAGGTGACACGCTCGACCAGATGACAGTCTTCGAGCATTTTCAGAGCACGAAAGACGGTGACTTTGCCCACCCCTTTGGATTTGAGCGCCTGATAAATATCGCTCTGGGTGACATGTTCTTCGGCCTTCAGAAGAAAATCCACTATCAGCTCACGCTGATGCGTCAGGCGAAGTCCTTGTTCGGTGAGATGACGGCTGAACACCTCGCGAATGCGTGTGGCATAGCCTTCGCGGCCAGCGGTCCAGGAGGGAAAAAATTCGAGTTCTTTAGCCATGGGTGTATTGTCTTATTGAAATCGTGTTTCAATATACAATATTCCCCGCAACACATCCAGGCCCTAGACAAACGCCAACGACCAAACAGGGTTTGGCTTTTGACGTTTAGTTAGAGCCCAGATGCGGGTGGCCTGACGCGCTAGCGTGACTCATCGAGTGCAACACAGTATCTCCGGAAGGTTAAAGGCACCCAGATAGACACCAACGGCTGTCGGCATAATAATAATCATCGCACGGTCCACCTTCTCGGGGCGGCTTTGTACGAGGGCAGCGGCTGCGGCAGTGGCTGGGGGTAGGCAGCCCGCTGGGTCGACAACCGGTTCAGCATTTCTTCCAACAGCTCCACCCGCTGTTCTAAGCCCGCGATTTTGTTGTTTTTCTCTTCCAGGCTCTGCCGCAGGATGTCCTGCTCGGCCAGCCTTAAGGTTTGGTACACCTCTTGTTGTTCTTCGTTGGTCACTGGAGTTCCTTTCCTTTCGATTGCTGCCATTGCCTGAAAATAAAAAACCCACTCTCTTTGGAGAGTGGGTGGCTTTGGGAATCGGGTTTTAGTTTCTTTTAGACTGTCATTAACGGTCTCGATCCGCAAAGCACCCACCGGGGTAGGCTGCCGTCCACATGGAACGGAGGCTTACCGGGCAAATAACGAAGTGCTTGGTAATCGAGACGTGGTTTTTCATGACGGACTGAGTATATCAGAGAAGGCCGTTTTTGTCAAATCTTGCCTTCAGAAATTAGCTTAATTTGCTCTAAATATAGAGCAATTACATCGATTCGGGGGCGCTGACGCCGAGGAGCTTGAGGCCCTGGGCGAGGACCCCGCGAACAGCCTGGAGAACAGCCAGACGGGACTGGGTGAGGGCCGGATCATCCCCTAACACCCGGTGGTGGTCGTAGAAATGGTGGAACTGCCGGCAAAGGGCCAGGAGGTAGTTGGCCAACGGATGCGGCGAGTCTTCTTCCGCACAGACTTCAAGCTGGCGCGGGAAGTCGGCCAGGCGGCGCATCAGGTCACGCTCTTCGGTCTCCTTGAGGAGTGACAAGTCGGAGGTGGAGGACACAGCCACACCCTTCTCTTTAGCCCCTCGGAAGATCGCGCAGATGCGGGCATGCGCGTACTGCACGTAGTACACCGGGTTGTCCTGGCTCTGCTTCTTGGCGAGCTCAAGGTCAAAGTCGAGCGCGGTATTCGGCCCGCGCATGGCGAAAAAGAAACGGCAGGCGTCACGGCCGACTTCTTCGAGCACTTCGCGCAGCGTAATGAAGTCCCCCGTGCGCTTGGACATAGAAACCGGCTGGCCGTTACGCAGAAGAGAGACCAGCTGATAGAGCAGCACATGTAGTTTGTTCGGGTCGTTCCCCAGCGCCTGCATGGAGCCCTTTACGCGGGCGACGTAACCATGATGGTCTGCTCCCCACACATCAATCAAACGGTCGTAACCACGGCTGAATTTATCGGCATGATAAGCGATGTCGGTGGCAAAATAGGTCCAGCGACCATCGCGGCGCTTAAGCACACGGTCTTTATCCTTCTCTTCCCCTTCTTCGCCGGGCGCTTCGAACCACGTGGCATCGTCATGTTCTTTGACGAATCCGCGGTCGCGCAAACGCTTCACATAATCGTCGACCGCGCCTTTTTTCACAAGAGCACGCTCGCTGAACCAGGTATCGAACTTCACGCCAAAATCTTCCAAGTCCTGACGGATACGGTCGATCATGCGACTGAGAACAAACGCAAGAACCGCCTCAGAATCCTCCAGCTTGTCGGCTTGCTTCTCAACAAACTCTTTGGCCACAGGCACGAGGTAGTCGCCGTGATAGCCGTTCTCCGGCAGTACGAGCGGTTTGCCCTGCTGCTCGAGACAGCGGGCTTTGAGCGACTCGCCCAGCATCTGGACCTGGGTTCCGGCGTCGTTCACATAGAACTCGCGGGAGACCTGGTGTCCCATGTGGGACAAAATAAGCGCCAGAGAGTCCCCCAGGGCCGCCCCACGGCCATGGCCCACGTGCATCGGTCCGGTCGGATTAGCGGAAACGAACTCGATCAAAATTTTCTGGTGATGTTTGTGCGACTGACGGCCATAGGCCTCTTTCTGTTCGAGGACCGTTTTTACTTCCTGCTGCCAACGCGCGAGCTTCAGCTTAAAGTTGAGAAAGCCAGCTCCGGCGATGCTGACCGACTCCACAAAATCACCCGGCTTAAGTGCCGTCTGGATCTCCTGCGCAATGGCGCGCGGGGACTTCTTGAGCGGCTTGGCCAGCAGGAGCGGCAGATTGCAGGCAAAATCGGCATCGATGCCGGCCGGCGGCTCTTCCAATCCATACACGGGCAATGTCCCAAGGCTCTGTGACTCGGCCCAATCCTTAAGTTGTTTATCGAGCCACTGTCTTAAGTCGTCTAAAATCATTTTTTCATTTTTCCTTTCTTTGCTTTCGCATGCTGGGGTTCTTCTTCGATGTTCCCCCAATCGACGATCTTGGCGTTCTCCCACAAATATTCGAGCCGGTAGAGCTCACGCGCTTCGGGTTTTAAAATGTGCACAAGAAAATCGCCGTAATCGATTGCGACCCAATGATCGTTGCCTCGGCCGTCCTGATGGATCGGGAACACCCCGCTTTCTTTGAGCGCAGTGACTACGCCCTCGTACACCGCACGCACCTGCGTAGACGAGTCCGCGCCCGCGATCACGATATAGTCAGCCGTATCGGTGGCGTGGCGAATGTCCATGACAGCGACATTGATGGCTTTCTTGTCAGCCGCGGCTTCGGCGGCCTTTTTCGCTAATGTTCGAGGGTTTAAAGTTCTCATTCTTTTTTCTTCCCGCCTTCTAGAGGATAGTCCATTCCGATAATCACCGACACGTCCACCTGCCGACCCGGGTCGACCCGGCTGAGGACCTCCGGGGTCGCCACATCGAGCGAGGCCGCGACCGCTTGCGCGGCCTCGACCTGTCCCATCCGATCGAGCACGAGCGTCCGCGTCTGCAGCGGGTAGGTTCCGTAATTGACTACATCATAACCTTTGCCGCGCAGACGCTGAACCAGCGAGCGCGCCACATTCGACTGACCCGTGCCGTTCCAGATGTCAACCGTAACGGGCTTGCCGTGAGAGGGTCGCTGCAACGGCTTGTCCGATTCAATCATCTGCACAATGTACTGCGTCTTGTCCGGGTTGGGTTTTAAAAGATTGCCCACGATGGTTCCCGGCAGCGCCGTCATCCGCAGATGGGTCCACTTCATACGGCGACCTTCCGTTAAAATGGCCGCCATGTCCCACAAGGAAAAATTGCTGTGTACCCCTTTAAGCAACTGATGAATGCCGCGCGGCAGATTGATCAGCACGATCGGACTCTTCAGTCGATTCAGCACTTCTTTCACAAAAAGCTGCTGCCGCATCACGCGGCCGTTATCGGCCGTTTTACCGCGGAAACGCACGTAGGTCAGCGCCGTATGCCCATCCATATGGTAGATACCGGGATCAAAATGAATATGCAGGTGTCCCCAGTTGTCGTCATAATGCATCGGCTCAACCACACGAATGGTCACGCCGCCCATCGTATCGATCAGGGAACGAAAACCTGCATAGTCGATCGTAAAGTAATACGGAATATCAAAATGCGCCGTGCCGCTGGACAGAAGCGACTCCACCACACACTTCACACCCAGCGAAGCGCTGGCGAAGTTC
>CAZDML010000128.1:0-5840 GCA_964506645.1 uncultured Elusimicrobia bacterium
AACTTTCCTTCGCAGATGAAAAAGACGTGATGGCCGTCGTCGAAGCCTTCGTGAAAAAAGCGTTCACCTCGGTGGTCTCGGCCCCGTTCCCGAACCCTATTCCACATATTTCTTACGACGAGGCCATGACCCGGTTTGGCTCAGATGCGCCCGATATGCGCTATGGCATGGAGTTGCACGATATTTCCGATCTCGTCAAATCCTGTGGGTTCCAGGTATTTGCCAAGACCGTGCAGTCCGGCGGGTCCGTGCGTGGGATTTCCGTTCCCGGCGGAGCGGTATTTTCCCGCAAGGATACCGACGATTTAACACAGTGGGCCAATACCCTAGGCGCTAAGGGGCTTGCCTGGATCAAATGGACGGCCAGTGGCGCGGAATCGCCGATTGCCAAATTCTTCCAACCCAATGAGCTCGACCTCATTCGCAGTGCGGTGCAGGCCCAAGAAGGCGACATCAGCTTTTTTGTGGCCGATGTGCCGGCCACGGTGTTTAAAGTGCTTGGACTCCTGCGCAAACGTATGGCCGACAAACAAAAACAGATTCCCGAAGGACAATGGAAATTTGTCTGGGTGGAAAAATTTCCGTCCTTTGAATGGGACGGCGATGCCAAACGATGGAACGCCGTGCATCACCCCTTTACCTCCCCACGCCCGGAAGATTGGGCGGTGCTGCGTGAGGCTCTGGCCAAAGGCATCGGCGATCCCAGTGTGACCCCGCTGCATCAGGTCCGTGCGCGTGCTTACGACCTAGTCTTAAACGGCGTCGAAATCGGTGGCGGCAGCATTCGTATTCACCAGAGCGAAAATCAGGACCTCATTTTCCAATTGCTTCAAATTCCGCCAGAAACGGCCAAACTGCAATTCGGCTTCCTTTTAGAGGCGCTGGCGTTCGGCGCTCCGCCGCATGGCGGGTTTGCCCTGGGGCTCGATCGTTTTGCGGCCCTCTTGACCGGCGAGCCGACCATTCGTGATGTGATCGCATTCCCTAAAAACCAGAAGGGTCTCGACCTTATGTCCAAAGCGCCCTCTCCTGTCTCAGAACAGCAGTTGCGTGACCTGCATATCAAACTGCGCTGACCCTTGCCCGCCCTGTTGGAAACTACGTCTTAAAATGGTAATTTTTAAACCAATGAAGGGCGCGCTGTTGTCTCTTGTTTGCGGGAGTCTTGCGATGTTGTTCGTCGGGCTGGTGTTTACGGTCCGTACCGCCCGCGCGGAATTTCCTTCCTACGAAACGACGATCTCCGAAGACCATCCTATGCTTTCTGCAGCGTCCGAAGCGGAAGATACGCGACCCGCGAGCGATCCGGTCACTCAGATGCTCGACCGCTGGGCGACTGCTTCCAGCGAAGCCTCCGCCGTATCCTCTTCAGAAGCCGCCGTGCCACTGACCGATGCCGTTGCTTCGAGCGTTTCGTCCTCTGCCGAGATGGCACCGGTAGTTCAGGAAGCTGTTTCCTCAGTATCGTCGGAGCCGTCGGCCGCGGTGGTTGAAACCCCACCGGCTCCTCCCGTGGAAGTGGCACAGCCTGCTCCTGAAAGCGAACGCCCAGCATCGACCGTGTCGTTCCCGAAAAACTATAAAGTGTGGATTTATCAGGAAAACGGCGACTGCCTGTGGCGCATCGCTCAGAAAGTCTACGGCGACAAAGAAAAGTGGCGCATCATCTATCTGGCCAACCGCGATGTCATCCGCGATCCCAATAAAATTTATCCCAAGCAGCGCTTGCGCATTCCGCCGGCGGACTGGCAACCATGAAGAGTAATAATCAAACAACAAGCGCCAAGCTCCAAAAAATCACCAAAAATTTAAGCTCCAATCATGGAAACTTTTGGAAATTCGGTCTTTGGCGCTTATTTGGATCTTGGAATTTGGTGTTTGGAGCTTACGGAAGCTTATGACCAAAAAGATCTATTTACGTGATGCTCAAGAAGCTCTGGTTTTATTCGGACCCCAGGACCAGAACCTGCGTTTTATCGAAAAAACCTATGGGGTACAGGTTTTTGCCCGCGGCAACATTTTGTCCATCCGCGGCCCGGCCGCCAAAGTCGAAAAGGCCGCGGCCGCGATTGAAGAGATGCGCGACAATACCGGCGCCTCCGCCGCGGAGGCTCTGGGCGAGCGTCGGCAGGAGAGTGGCCCCGGTCAAGAGGCGGCCTATACCAGCGCGTTGGGGAAGTCGATACGGCCCCGAACGGAGATGCAAAAAGACTATGTGGATGCCATTGCGGCGTCGGATATGGTGGTTGCGATTGGCCCGGCGGGAACAGGAAAAACCTATCTGGCCGTTGCGTGCGCACTGGCGGCGCTCAAATCCGGATCGATCCATCGCATTATCCTGACGCGACCCGTGGTCGAAGCCGGAGAAAAACTGGGCTATTTGCCCGGCGATTTTTATGAGAAAGTGAACCCCTACCTCCGTCCACTCTACGATGCCTTTTATGCGATGTTGGGGCCGGACAAATTCCGTCTCTATCGGGATGAAGAAACGATCGAGATTGCCCCGCTGGCATATATGCGCGGTCGCACCTTAGAAAATGCTTTTGTGATTCTGGATGAAGCGCAGAATACCACACCCGAGCAGATGAAAATGATTTTGACGCGCCTGGGGAACGGATCGAAGATGGTCATTAATGGCGATGTGTCGCAAATCGATCTGGAAAACAAGAAACGCTCGGGTCTCGTTCAGTTGCCGCTCATCTTAAAAGGCATCAGCGGTCTGCGCTTTATTTATTTCAGCGAAGCCGATGTCGTTCGGCATCGACTGGTGAAGGACATTATTCGCGCCTACCAGGATTGGGAAAAGAGAGACGACTAAGCTATGAAAACACGCTGGGTATGGGAAGGCTTACGCAACGTCCTGGTATCGCTCCTGCAATGGGTGAACACCAAGCGCGATGTTTCGGAAAGCGCCCGTAAAGAACGACGGTCCATTTTGCAGCGCGATGTCCATGTGCCGACCCCGCTCGTCACGGCCATCGCTGCGGCGGTGCTGTTCTTCGTGCTCTTGCCAGAAGTTGGTATGACCACCTCTCATGTCGTGGCGCTTGCCGGGCTTCTGGCCTTGTGCGTCGCTTTCTTTGTGATTTATTTCCGCTACGACCTGCCGCAATTTGTGAATGATGATGAAGCCGTTTTTCTTACCGGGCTCAGCGTTGTCCTGGGTGTTCTGATTATTGAAGTCAGTCGTTATATTCCGCATTTTTCATTTTATGGGACGCCTGTGGCGTCCATCGCGATTGTCGTTACTCTGCTATTGCATGTACGTCTGGCGCTGCTTATCAGCATGCTGCTGGCGCTTGTGACCGGCGTGCTGAATGATTTTTCGTTTCACGCGATGGTGGTGGCGTATTTTTCTAGTGGCGTGGCCATGCTGGCGGCCCAGAAAGTGCGTAAGCGCAGCGATCTCTACCGCGCCGGGTTTCATGTGATGTGGGTGGTCTTCATTACGATTTACGGTCTAGGGCTTTTTTATGGGTGGCCCTGGAAGCTTGTACTCTTGCACGGTCGTTGGGCGGTCGTGAACGGTGCGCTCTGTGCGCTCATTCCTCTGGGACTTCTGCCGATTCTGGAAACCTTCTTCTCGCGCGTGACCAGCATTACGCTTCTCGAAGTGGGGGACTTTAATCATCCGCTCCTTCGCCGGCTCATGCTGGAAGCCCCGGGCACCTATCACCACACGCTGCAGGTCTCGGCCATCGCCGAGCAGGCGGCTGAAGCGATTGGTGCGAACTCCCTCCTGTGCCGGGTGGGGATGTACTACCACGACATCGGCAAGCTTGTTCATCCGGAATACTTCATCGAGAACCAGACGATGCGCCGCAGCGCCAAAGACAAGGCCGAGCATCACGATAAACTGAATCCTTCTATTTCCAGTCTTGTCATCATGTCGCACGTGAAAGAAGGGGTTGCGCTCGCTCATGCCTACAACGTGCCGGAAGAGGTGATCAAATTTATTCCCGAACACCACGGCACAAGCCTGATCAAATATTTTTATATGCGCGCACTCGAACAGGGCGATGAGGAAGGCGCGCCGGCCGCTGAATCGTATCGTTACCCCGGGCCCCGCCCGCACTCGCGCGAAACGGTGATCGCGATGCTTGCGGATTCGGTCGAGGCTGCCAGCCGTACGATCGAAGAGCCGACCTATGAACGTCTGCACGATCTCGTTGAAAAAATCGTCAATAGCAAATTTATGGACGGCCAGTTTGATGAAGCGCCCGTGACGCTGCAAGACCTGCGTAAAATTATCGATAGTTTCTCGCAATCGCTCTCCGCAATCTATCACGTGCGTATCGAGTATCCGGAAATGAAATCGGATAGCCGCCGCATGCTCCCGCCGGAATCCTAATGAGTCCGGACGTTGATGTGACGTTCCTGTCTTCGACGCGCATCCCTTCCGGTGCCGTTTCCAAATCCGATTTAAAGGCACTCTGTGCGTTTACTCTCGGGGCCGAAAAGGTCGCTGGGCCAGTCGAGCTCTCCTTGGAATTTACCGGACACGACCGGATTCATCAGCTCAACCGCCATTTCCGCGGGGTTGACCGCACAACGGATGTCATTTCGTTTCGCTATACGCCGCGGCCGGAACTCACCGGCGATATCGCAATCAATGTCGTGCAGGCCGCTCTTCAGGCCAAAAAGATGCGCCACTCTCTGGCACGTGAAATCCGCCTCCTCTGGATTCATGGGATGCTCCATTTGCTAGACTACACGGACTACAAACCTGTTCCCCGTCGACGGATGTTTAAACGGCAGAATACGCTGCTCCGGCGTTGGGAAAAGAAAGCTGGGAAACGATGACCTCTCTGAAAGGAAAAAAAGTACTTATTACGGCCGGCCCCACCCGCGAATACTTGGACCCCGTCCGTTTTATTTCCAATGGATCGACCGGTCAGATGGGCATTGCGCTGGCTCTGGAAGCCCGCCGACTCGGCGCCAAAGTCACACTCATTTTGGGTCCGATTCCGGGTCCAGCACCGAAAGCGGCCGGCCTCACGGTTGTTCCCGTGGTGAGTGCCTGGGATATGGGCGAGGCGACCAAAAAACATCTTTCGGGAACCCAGGTGTTTATCGGTGCAGCCGCTGTCTCCGATTACCGCACCATGCAGCCTCTCACCCATAAAATAAAACGCCACGACGAATCGATGACACTCAAGCTCTACGGCAATCCCGACATTATTGCGATGGTCGGCCACCACCCGACACGTCGCCCGAAAATCGTCGTGGGATTTGCTCTAGAGACGGATCATCTACTGCAGAACGCGGCGCTGAAACTTTTGCGCAAGCGGATGGACTGGATTGTGGCCAATCGTGAAACCAATATGGGCAAGCCGGTGGGTTCTGCGGTTCTCTTGAATCGGTGGGCCGGCCGGATTGATCTACCGATGATGACCAAACCACAGCTGGCTAAGAAAATCTGGAAGGCGGTTCTTGATGAGCGATGAGCGTCGACAGGTCCTCGCGGAGGCCCGCCAGTGGCTGGAACAGGAAAAAGTCTGGGATTCTCAAGTCTATGCATCGGCGCCGGAGGCTGTGAAACCGGCCGTTGCTGTCATCCCCGAGATTCGTAGTCGGGGATCCATGGATTCCCCTTCAGTGATCGCGGGGCATGATAAAAAACAGACGTCCGCTAAAGCTTTTGCCCTTCAGGCGCTTTATCTCAAATACAAGGACTGTGTTCGCTGTTCTCTGGGCCAGACTCGAATCAAGTTTGTTTTTGGGGTGGGGAGTGCCGATTCCAAAGTCCTCTTCGTAGGAGAGGGGCCCGGATTTCAAGAAGATCGCCAAGGCGAACCGTTTGTCGGACCGGCGGGACAGTTGCTCGATAAGATGATGGC
>CAZDML010000129.1:0-5655 GCA_964506645.1 uncultured Elusimicrobia bacterium
GGGAACGTTCTTCTTCTGGATGAACCAACCAACGACCTCGACGTCAATACACTCCGCGCCCTGGAAGATGCTTTGCTTGAATTTGCTGGATGCGCGATGGTCATCAGTCATGACCGTTGGTTCCTAGACCGCATCGCCACACACATTATTGCTTTTGAAGGGGAGAGTCAGGTCACCTGGACCGAAGGCAACTATCAAGATTACGAAGCAGCTTATAAACAACGTGTTGGCGAGGCAGCAGCACAACCCCACCGCGTCCACTATAAAAAGTTAACACATTCTTAAAAGGTATAGCGTATGGTGCTCTACAATCCTGGGGAACCGTTTATTTGGGCAGGATCCATGTTTGTGATGTTAGCGGTAATCGGCTTGGGGTATTTAATCCGCAACAGCTTGGATCACGCAATGGATAATCGCGCATCCTTTACTTACAACGAGTTGTTTTACGAAGCTTGCCGACCGGTCTTGTTATCTTTTTTTACGCTCTTGGGTCTCGAGCTGGCGATCCGTATCTCTCCGCGCCGTATTCACTGGCCACCCATTATCCACACAGTCCTCTTCTGTTTACTGGGACTAATTGCAACCTATGTCCTTCTTGTCTTTTTTTTCAAAGTCTTGCGAAACATCTCTGAATCCAAGAAAAGCTAGCCCCCCCCTACGAAAACTTTATAGCCACATCCTGCTTGTCAGACTCCGAAATTTGATACATCGTCCGCGCTTTCAATCCCAACACGGGCGCTAGGAAACAATCCGGAATTTGCTGGATGCGAATGTTTAAAACATTCACACTGTTGTTGTAAAATTCCCGTCGATCAGAAATATTTTCCTCCAGCCCGCTGACGCGCTGTTGTAGCTGCAGAAAATTCTGGCTCGATTTTAAATCAGGGTAGGCTTCAGCAACAGCGAGAAGTCCGCGCACGGCTCCCGACAGAGCCCCCGCTGCAGCAACTTTTTCCCCTTCCGAAGAAGCCGCCGCATACTGACTCCGCGCTTTCATCACTGCTTCCAGAGTCGACCGCTCAAAATTCTTATACCCTTCGCACACCGCGATCAGTTTCGGCAGCTCATCGTGGCGCTGTTTGAGCAGGACATCGATATTGGCCCAGGCCTTATCGACATTATTGCTCACTTCAATCAGCCCGTTATAGAGGCCAATCCCATAGATCATCCCTAACACCACGACGACCCCGATCCCCATCATCCAAACAAGTGCCATAGACCCTCCTTTGTCACACCTTCACGAAAAGAACCCATAATACGCATGCACAATATAAGACAAACAACCCATGAACAATGCAAATCCACCTACAATCTGTAGCGGGACCATCCATGCCCATCGCTGCAACAAACGTTCTTCCGAATACGTGCTCAAGACGAGTGTCCCATCCGGCTGTTTGCGTGACAAAATGTTCTCCTCATGCACCCGTCCCTGAACTGAATTTTTCACACGGCTGACTTCCCCTTTGACAAAGACCTGCTGTTGATGGATCACAATGGATTCAGTAAAACGATGCTGCCCCATCGCCTGAAGCGAGCCCAGGATACCCTGTGATTTGGCTTGGATCCAGGCCGCAGGTCCCGGATCAGCGATCGACTGAAACGTCCCCACCGTTGTTTGATACGTCTGATCTCCGTAAAATTCTCCGCCTTCAGGATTCACAAGAATATCGCCCGTCCCATCATTGACATAGAAAACGGAGGTCAAAATACCGGAATCAACCGTTCGCCAGCCGTTTTTCTGCGGAACCTCCACGCGATAAGAGCAATACACACATTCACGGTTTGAAAAAGGAGCGCGCACGGACGCGATCATCCGCACCTCGCCACAGACTTCAGCAGGCCCCATAGCAACAGATCGTATTTTGGATAAAGGAACATCCTCAATGGACCGCTTCTTGCGCCAGGATTTGACCCCGTTAAACAAGAGATAGCCGCCAAATCCCATGCCAAAAACTGCTTTGATTGCCAAATCGGCGTCCGTACTCATGGGGTAAGACTATCCTGTGAAAAGGATGCTTGCAACAGGTTTTCGAGGCGGGTTCTAGAGCGACCAGGCGGGGGTGTCTTGAATAAACTTCTGCAGGTCCTGATAGTGTGTCAGCATAGGGTTGGCGTCGAGCAGCTTCTTTAAACCTTCTAAGACTTCGCCGCGCACGGGTGCTTCGACATGAACATTCAGCCGCGGCAAAATGCGGGGAACCTGTCGGCGCCGCGCCTCGTCAGCCGGTAAGCGATAAAACGCGATATTGGATTCTGTACAGACCGCTTCCGCAATGTCACTTTGTTCAACCGCCTCATCTTCCAGGTGTAAAAATTCGACCAACGACTCCAGTCCAAAAAAGATCATGGGCTTATAGCGAATACGATCTTCGGGAGGCAAGGCGGCCTGCGCCTCCGCAACGGCCTGAAGCATCATGCGCTCCAGCGATTCATGGTTTTCCTTTTCTTTTTCGGGATACACGTAGGCCAAGAGCTCATTGGAAGGATCTTGGTAGAGCAGAAAGTGTTCGTAGAAGAAGACATCACCACATTCCGGACAAGCTAAAAGATTAATTTCCCCGCCCTGCAGAAGTTCTTTAAGTTCCGGGTCCTCTTTGGCATGAATCGCCGTCCACACCGTGCCACGAAACTCTTCGCCACAGTCCGAACAGGTCACATCAATATCGTTAAAGGCGCTCATTGGGATATCCTTAATCGTTGTTTGGCCACAGGCAGGTAGTGCTGCCATCGAGGATCGCTGGGTGCTGCTTGAGTCATCGCTTCCAAATCTCGCACCACCAGAGACCACTCCTTACCCCAGTATAACACCGCACGGTTATAGAGTGCATCGGCATTCTGAGGATTCAGCCCAAGGGCTTGTGTGTAGAGTTGTTCTGCAACGTCCCGGTGCCCAAGCCGTTCCTGGGCGACACCGCGATGGACAAGCGCTTGGGCATAGTCGGCATCGACGCTCCGGCGCACTTCGGGCAGAGACTTCCAGGCCATCGATTGTTCTCGCGTGAGGGTGTACGAGACAATCGCCCAGCGGTACCAGGCGTCGGCTTCTATCCAATGCTGCTGGCTCGCCTCGAGATACCCCAGCTGCAACGAAGCATACGGCAGCGTGGGTTTTATAGAAAGCGCCATGCGGTAGGCGTCCTTGGCCGCTTCCATATTCTTTTTCACTTCTTCGGCGCGGCCGGCTTCAAACCAGGCCTTGGCGTATTCTTCAATCAACTCGGGAGTAAAGTAATCGCGGTATCCCTCGTACCGGTAGCGGCCACGGTAGACATAAAGGGCCTCCAAAAACGGTAAAGATTCGGAAGGACGCCACCCCAGCAACAATCCACGACTAAAAAGCTCCCCGCTATTTTTTTGCCATTCGCAATCCAATGTTCCATACAGAGGTCGTCCGCCGTTCATACGGACAAACGTCGACCAGTCCTGTGCCGTACGTAGCGGTCCCAGCCAGAGGTCCGGCGCCTGGCGACGCACCTGGTCTTGATACCAGCCGCTTCCAGCGAGCGCCTGTGCGAGCGGAATCCAATCCTTGCGCGGGCCAGCAACCCAACGTTCATAAAACAAACCAAAAATCGGAACATCCGAGCGCGCAATGACTACGGATTGCGGAGGGACCGTGCGGCGAACGTTGCGGGCAAAATCGACGGCGACATAATTCTGACGATGATTCACCTGGGGCCAGACAATGACCGCCTGCGCTCCTGCGGCAAGCACAACTATTCCAAGAGCGATTGCACCGCGCGGCTTTCTCAAAATCAATGAGAGGCCAGCGGCCAGTGCCACGAGCATAAAAAGATCCGGCATCAAATACCCGGACTCCATAATCGCCACGGCATGTGGATTGGGAGGAAGGTTTCCTAAGAAAATAAAGAGCGGACCCGTAATCCCAAAACCGACCAGAACGGCAGAAAACCAGGGGCGACGCGTCTGCCACAATTCAAACAATCCCAACAGAGCAAGAACTGGCCCAATCCCAGAAAAATCTCCCAGAAGATGTCGTCCATACAACTGCATCTGCGCGGCAAAATTCTCCCCTCGCTCGTACGACTGCGACAGGAGGTCGAGCGTCCCCCCATACCCCCTGCGCGTGAGCGATCCCCAGAATGCATCCAGGGTCGAGGGGTTATTCCAGCTAAACACGGGATGCTGCCATGCCCGAAAAGGCAAGTAGAGATACAAACCAAGACCCAGCCCAGCCACACCCAAGCTCCATACGATCTGAGAAGCCGAGGGGCGAGCGGCTTTGGCGTTCGAGAAATAGAGAGCCCCAAAGGCGGGTGCACACAACAGCAGATCAGGACGGTTCGCCAAGCCCAACCCGAACAGCGCCATCGCCAAGAGGAGTCGCTCTTTCACCAGCGCCCACAACACGAGCGCGATCATGAGCAGATTGAAGGTATACATTTCGGACACCAGCGCATGGATCCAGAACTGGTAGGAACAAGCCCCCATTAAAATGGCCGCACAAGCGGGCCATTCCCCCCACACTGCAGCCAATGTTAAAAAAAGAATGCCCCATGCCAGACTCAGCACGAGGCCCGAGAACACATTCATCCGGTAGGCAGGGGTCCCCAGTGGGAGTTTATCGAAGCAAGCTCCTGCTAACGTATAGAGCGGATAACTGGGCGGATGCAGAATACCCAGCATATGCACGGTCGTCGCCATTTCCCCCGCGTCACGAAACGGAACGAGGCTCGGGCCAGTGCAGGAGAGATAGAGTGCAAACGTTGCAAAAAAGAGAAGAGCGGCTTTCTTCATGGCTGTTTCAGGCGCGAGCGCTGGTAAGCAAGATTGGGTTGAAGCCACAAGACATCCGGGCCCACGGCCTGTGCGGTGTCGAGATATCCCCGTGCCTCCGTCCATTGCGATTGTTCGATCGCTTGTGCCGCCCGTTGGTACGCATAGTACGGAAGTAACGCCCTTGTGCGGTAATCGGGATCCGGTCTCGCGCTCTGCCAGGGACGCACGCCACGCAGGTCATAGGTCGCCCAAGGTTCGGCAGGCTGTGGCCGCGTCGCATAGAGAATGCCGCGCGCATATAGCGAGACGCCCGGTAAAAGTCCCGGATTCATGGTGGAATAGAAGAGACGTCCCGAAGTCGCCCAAATACGCTCCACCTGCTGACGTCGTTCCTGCTTTTGGTCACGCGTGAGCTGCCGAAAATCGGGCCCATAGGGGTTTGGAAACACCAACCCGCCGCGGTCATGCAACTCGACGTCCGGACGCCTGCGTTCCACTTGTGTTAAATAAGCCAGGGTGTAGAACGTATCATCGCCCCCGTCCATCACCAAAAGCGCGTTGGGCGAAAGCGAGCGCAAATTATTCAGACCGTAGGTGTAGGCGCGAATTTCGTGACGCCAGACAAACGCCTCGGCGGGATGATCTTTCAACAACACCAAAAGCGGCAAGAGACCGACCGCCCAGGGAAGCGCCGAAGAAAATCGTGCGAGCGCGAACAACCCATACGCCATAAACAACAGCCAGAGAAAGACCGGCACCGTGTAAAAACGGCCCAGCAAGCCCTGCGATTGCCCATCAAAAGGTAAATTCCCCAGAACAAAAAAGAAGGGACCGACCATGACAAAAGCCAGTCCCCATCCCCAAGTTTTTCTGTCGTGGCGGCAACCCCACACCCACCCGAGAACACCCAGTGCG
>CAZDML010000130.1:0-2372 GCA_964506645.1 uncultured Elusimicrobia bacterium
ATTTCTACGGTATGGAAGAGTCTGCGTGGGTGATGAGTTTTGTGTCGCGGGAAGAACAGCTAAAGACGGCGGTGGAAAAGATACGGCGGGTGTTAAACGGCTAAGGCCAAGTCAGAGGCTTTTAGGTTTTCTTCCACCTGAGCGACGGTCTTACATCCAGGAATGACGACAGACACAGCCGGTTGTGCCAGAGCAAAGCGCAGCGCGTTTTGAGCGGGCGTAAACGGACTGTCCTTCAAGAGCTTCAAATAATCCTGCACCATATTAATCAGCTGTGTCTGGTACTTGGTCGGCCATTGATGGCGGATATCACCAACCGGAAAGATGGAATCCTTGGAATACTTCCCTGTTAAAAAGCCGTTCGATAACGGTTCTCGTGCAATAATTCCGACGCCCTCTGCGATGGCCTTGGGAAAAAGCTCTTCAGCAGCGTTACGGCGAAGATAGTTATAGACCACTTGCAGGGTCGATGGCTTCCCATTCTTTAGCGCCAGCAAGCCTTCCTGGGGGTCGTGGATGGACACGCCATAAAATCGAATTTTCCCCTGGGCTTTCATTTTTTCAAGTGGCTCAAACACATGTCCGTGTTCCAGGAGACTGAACGGCGGGTTGTGCAGCTGATACACATCGATGTAGTCGGTCTGTAGCCGCTCGAGGCTCTTTTCCAGTGCTTTCATCAGATAGGATTCTGAAAAATTGACACCGGTTGGGGTTTGATAGAAGTCGCTGCCGCCTTTGGTGGCCAGGATAACTTTTGAACGATCCCCTTTGAGCGCCTGCCCGAGGAGTTCTTCGCTGTGGCCGTGGCCGTAGCAATCGGAGGTATCGAAAAACGTACATCCGAGATCGAGTGCGGCGCGAATGGCGCGTAACGATTCTTCATCTTCGGTGGGTCCGTAGCTATTGCCGTGGCGGTCGCCGCCAATGGCCCAAGCCCCAAAGCCGACTTCGGACACCACGAGTCCGGTCGATCCAAGTTTGCGGGTTTTCATGAGTGGGAGAAGCTAATGAGTTGGCGCAGCGGCGGCTCCGGCGGGCGGAGCTTTGTGGGCGCCGATGCCCACGGAGAGATGTTTTTCTTTCACGTCTGCCCAGGGAGTCACGACGTTCCCAGCGGCATTGACTGGAGAGAGCGGGGTTCCGTCCGCCGCTTTCGTCCAGGTGATCTTGAAATCGTCGCGCGACATGAACATGAGTTCATATTCGTTCGTATGGTGCACCGATTTGGGATTGGTCGGGCAGGCTTCTTCGCAGAGTCGGCACCAGTTGCACTTGCCGAAATCGATGGTGTAGTTCTGAATCACCTTTTTCCCCTGCGCGTTGCGTTCGCTGGTGAGGTCGATACAGGTCGAGGGGCAGGCGCGGACGCACATATCGCAGGCAATACATTCCTCAATGTGGAACGTCAACATCCCGCGGAAACGGTCCGAGATTTTGGCTTTTTCCATCGGATAGTACACCGTGACCTTGGGCTGGAACATGTACTTAAAGGTCATTCCCATGCCTTTGAGCAGTGCGGCGGAGTTGGTCCAGATAGTTTTAAAGTAGTCCATAACGTTTCCTTGAATTTAATGATACCTATTACGGAGTGGCTTTGTCTCTGAGCCACTGCGTCATATGCGGGTCCGGTAAAAGTGTTTTTGTCGTCAGAATATAGTCCAACCCTTTGAGGGCAATGCGGATCTTGCTTTCAATCCCACCCTGAGCCAGTAACAAAGGTACGACCACGGCGCGCCGTTTCTGGCGGCTGATCGCTTCGACTTTATCGCGTAGGGCTTGAATGGCCTGACTGCGGACTTCGGCAGAGGCGTCGTCCCGTAGGGTTGCGACTTCGACAGAAGCAAAGGGCCCTTGTTTCATAATGCGGTCGGAAATATGCCCCATAATTTCGAGCCATCGCTCATTGTCGCCATCACTGTTCGGTCCGTGCGCGATAATGACCAACGATTCCTGTTCTGGGTCCTGACTCACGGTGGAGGCATGGTCGAGTAAAATTTCCGAGACGATCGGATCATCATCCAGTGCGCCGGTGAAGCGAATTTCAGCACGATGGCGGATCGGAAAGAACGCGTTATTAATGAATCCGGGTTTGTTGTCAACGCCGAGCAGATAGCGCCACTGCCGCAGGACTTCCGAGTAAGACGAAATCGCTAAGGGAACGACAATGATCGTGCGCACCCCTTTATTATCCAGGGATTGAATGGCATCAGCGAGATCGTCTACTTCTTCCTGAGAGTTCCCCATCCCGAAATACAGTTTCATGGGATATTGAATCTGAGCTTTCTTAACGGTGCGTTTTACGGTCTTGTTCCATTGAGAAGAGCCGCCATGGGCCATGATGAGAATGCCGACCTCGGCTTTTTCCGCTTGGG
>CAZDML010000130.1:2382-5614 GCA_964506645.1 uncultured Elusimicrobia bacterium
GGCTGTGACACGTAGAAGGCCGAGGAGGGTGAGGAAAAGAACGGCTGATTTTTTGAGCATGGTTCTAGGCATAGCGATTAATGAGTTCGCGGAAGTATTTCTCATCATCGCGCGGGAATTGGCCGATGATGTCGCGAATGCGTTCGTTGAACGTCTGCCGGGTTTCGTCTTTGTAGAACTTGCCGAGAAAAATGTGTTCCTTGTCCTGCCACATTTCCAGTGCGCGCATCTTGTTGGTGGCGTTTTCATAGGGCGCGATCGGCGTCACCTTCTTGCCGTAGTATTTGTAGGTGTCGTTGAAAACCACGCAGGGTGAGAGCGCATGGATGAAGGAAAAGCCTTTGTGATTGACGCCTTCCACGATCAGGTCAGACAGGTGTTTGAGTTGTCCAGAGAAGCCGCGGGCCACAAACGAGACGTCGTAGGCCAGAGAAAGGGCGATCGGATTCAAGTTTTCTTCAGCCACACCGTAGGGGCTCGATTTGCCCTGAAAGGTCTGCAGCGTGGTGGGAGAAGCCTGGCCTTTGGTCAGGCCGTAGATGTTGTTGTCGAGCATGATATAGGTAATGTCGATGTTACGCCGTGCGGCATGCGGGAAATGGCCGCCCCCGATGGCCAGTCCATCGCCGTCACCGCCGACCGCGATCACAGTCAGCTTCGGATTGCCAATCTTGACACCCATGGCCGTCGGCAGCACGCG
Organism: uncultured Elusimicrobia bacterium; assembly: GCA_964506645.1. Lineage (GTDB taxonomy): Bacteria > Elusimicrobiota > Elusimicrobia > 2-01-FULL-59-12 > 2-01-FULL-59-12 > CAZDML01. Next base: position 3,083 of record CAZDML010000130.1, read on the forward strand.
GCCATGCACGCCGTGGAATCCGTATGAATTTACGAAAATGGGAAGACGACCCGAACAGCCGATGCCGGAAACGACCACGACATCTTTGGGGTCGAGATTGAGCGTGGCCAGTGCCTGATAGATGGCATTTAAAACGGCGAAGTCGCCGCAGCCCGGGCACCAGGTGATTTTGACATCGGACTTGTAGTCGGCTGTTGTATGTTGATGCGTATGCGTGTCAGGGGTCGCCATAAAAAGCTCCTTTATCTCGCCAAGGCGGCAGGCTGGTCGCTCACTTTGTCTGCGCCACTGGCAACCGCCTTAATTTTGCTGAGGATCTCTTCGGCATAAAACGGCAGCCCTTCGCACTTCGTTAAAGAGATCGTTGGAATCAGGAATTTGGAACGAAGCATCTGGTTGAGTTGTCCCCCAAAGTTCAGTTCAGCGACGATGACCGTTTCTACCGAACTCAGGAACTCACGGATTTCTTTTTCCGGAAGCGGAGCGACCATTTTGAGTTGGAGTTGGGCGGCCTTAATGCCTTCTTTGCGGGCCAACTCCATTCCTTCGCGAATGGCGCCTTGGGTGGAGCCCCAACCGATAATGCCAATTTTGGCTTTGGCATCGCCAAAACGAGCGGTATAACCGGGTTCTTTAGAGGCTTCCACAATTTTCGTGTGGCGTTTGGTCGACATGGTGGTATGCATCTTGGGAGTGAAATTCGGGCTGCCCTTTTCGTTGTGCTCTAGACCCGTGGCGGCGTAACAGCCGCCTTCGGTGCCCGGAATGGCCATGGGCGAAACCCCGTTGGGATTTAGTTTGAAGCGTTTGTAATCTTTCAATTCTTCGGCCGTCGGTATTTCCCGGTTGATGACGGAGATTTTCTTGAAGTCCGGCCACGGGAAGGTTTGGGTGCGGTGCGCCAGAGACTGGTCGGTCAGGAATACGACCGGTGTCTGGTATTTTTCTGCCATGTTGAAGGCTTGCATCATGTAGTACATGCATTCTTCTACATCTCCCGGCGCGATCACAATACGTGGGGCATCCCCGTGTGAGCCATAGACGGCCAAGTTGAGGTCGCTTTGCTCCATCTTTGTCGGAAGGCCGGTTGACGGCCCCCCGCGCTGGGCGTCCACCACGATCAACGGAATTTCTGACATGCTCGCCAATCCTAAAATTTCAATCATGAGCGCCAGTCCGGGGCCAGAGGTTGCTGTAAATGCTTTCTTGCCGGCGTACGACGCGCCTGCCACGGACGCAATGGCCGCGATTTCGTCTTCGGTTTGAACAACGGCGCCACCGAATTTTGGCAAATCGCGTTCCATGAATTCGAGAATATCGGACGCAGGAGTGATCGGATATCCGGCATAGTAGCGGCAGCCGGCCGAGATTGCGCCAATGGACAGCGATTCATTGCCCGACATCACCACGCGCTGAAGGGCCGATTTACGTGCTTCAAAGCTTGGGATGGCTTTCTTAAAAGGATGGGTGTTGACGTAGTCCATCCCGGCGCGCAATGCTTCTTTGTTTTTGTTTACAACGACCTCGCCTTTCTTGCCGAAACGGTCTTTCAAAAGTTGGTCAAGTTGTTCGGCGGTGAGCTTGAGAACGCCGGCGAGCACGCCCAACGCAACGACGTTTTTCCCGAGCTTGGATTTGGTGACATTTTGTGTGATTTCATCGAGCGGAACGGCGTAAGCTTCAAAGGACCCTTTGGGCTGATAGTGACTGGGATCGTAAATCAGGAGTCCATCAGGGCGAATGGTGTGGCCATGGAGTTGGAACGCTTCTTCATTGAAAGTGACGAGGATATCGGCAAGATTACCTTGTGAGAGAACGTTTTCATCGCTCGTGCGAACCTGAAACATCGCGGGTCCGCCTTTAATTTCCGCCGGGTAGGTACGGAACGTATAGACTTCATAGTTAGAACGGGCCAGAGCAGTGGTGAGAAGTTCGCCGCAGCTGATGACGCCTTCTCCTCCCTCGCCTCCGATACGAACAACAATGTCCTTCATTTTAATCTCCTTGATCTCTTAGGCCGCAGTGGTTGAGACGCTTCCCGGTGCACCGGTGTAGGTGCCGGGAGTTCCCTGCGGATAATTCTCGCGCGGGATCATCTCAATACAGTCCCAAGGACAAATCTGTACGCACAGGGTACAACCGATGCATTTCTGAGGCACGACATAGACCCAGGAAGCATCCGGCGATTCCCCCGCCGGATTACGTTTAATGCATTCTTTAATCGGACACATTTGAATGCAGGCTTCGCATCCCGTGCAGTAATCTTTATAGACAAGCGCGATCGGTTTCGGCTTGCGTGCGGGAGGTGTCGGTCGCGGTGCGGGTGTTGGAGTTTCCATACAGTCCTCTTAGGCCATATCCACGATAATTTCGTCCAAGCCGGCTCCGGCCGGCACCATCGGAAACACCTTTTCTTCCGGGTCAATGCAGACATCCAGCACGACCGTACGGTGTTTTACTTCCTTGAGCGCGCGTTCGAGCGTTGATGTCACTTCTTCCTTCTTCATTACGCGAAGCCCCAGGTCCCCGTGC
>CAZDML010000131.1:0-5526 GCA_964506645.1 uncultured Elusimicrobia bacterium
AAAGCAGGTAGGACGTCCCACTGAAAACAATCGCAAGAGCCAGCGTCCACAACGCCCCCGCGCCTGCAGAAAATCGAACTAGGATAACACCGCAAAATACCCCAAATAGGCCGATTAAAAAGTAAGTCCACTGCACGCCGATAAACTTCAGCGGACGATCGTTATACCCCAACAAGTTATCAATGACATTGGCATGAAATTCCACGCCTGGCATCGACCCGGATGTCGGCGTAGGGTAGTGATCATATGTCCCTGTTGCACTGGCGCCCACCAGTACGACTTTGTCTTTAAAGGTTGAGGCGGGTATTGTCCCGTCCAAAATATTGGCATAGGAATAGTATTTGCCCGTCTCAGGATTTGAAAAGGTGTATTCCTGACCGGCAAATTCGACATACATACGGCCTTTGGCGTCTTTCGGCACTTGGGCAATGACTTCCCCAAACGGTTTCCCGAGGTACTGACTGGCTGCGACCAGTGAGAGAATCGGTACGGCCTGTCCCTGGATCTCCAGCGTCAGCGGCACCTGTCGCAACACTCCATCTTGATCGGCAAACGCATTGACATACCCTACTCGATCACCTACAGCATTAAATAAGTCTTTAAAAGGCAATGTAATTTCTTTCACGACATCGTTTTCAATTTGAAAAAAGAAGGAATGAATGACCCAGGGATACTTTTCTGTCGCACGCACCAGCGCGCGATCCCCCGCTGGATCGGATGTAAACGGTTCCATGAAAAGCACGTCGAAGAGCAGGGCTTTGGGAGGCGTTTTCTGCAGAGTCTCTATCAATCGGGCATGAATGCTGCGCGGCCAGGGCCATTGATGCAATATGCGAAGGGAAAGTTCATCAATTCCAATGATGGCGATATCGGGGTGAGGCTTTCGGGGACCTCGGATCTTAAATAAAAGATCGTATGTGGCCCATTCCATCCGCTGCATGAGACGTGCCGAACTGTTGGCCAAAGAGGGATTGGAGTTTTTCTTTAAGAAGTAGGTCTCGCGTTGAAATTCCAGGAAGGCAAAAGCACCGGCAACGACAAAAGCGATAAGGCAGCTGATCCAGCGGGACTTACGCATGCCCATTCACAAGCCGCAGGAGCCGCGCCACCAAATCTTTACGCGGTACACGTTCCTGCGTACTGGCTTTGAGCAGCTTCAAGGTAACTTCCCCTCGCTGCAGTTCTTCCTCTCCTAAAATCAGGCAGCACACGGACCCTAGCCGGTCGGCCATGGTCAGCTGCGTTCCCAATTTCTTGTCAAAAAATCCACCTTCAACCACAACCCCGCGCTGTGCGAGGTCACCAGACATACGAAGTTCCTGCAAAAGCTGAAACGCTTCTTGCGACGGAGACGCTCCCATCGCCGCCACAAAGAGCCGCGGCGCGGCGGGAAGTACCGTAGCACCTTTTTTCTCGGCATGCGCTTTGAGAGCCAGGACCGTTCGCTCCATCCCCAGAGCAAACCCCAGGGCCGGCATATCCGGGCCACCGATCTCTTTAACAAGTTTATCGTAACGCCCTCCGGCCGCCAGTGCGTCCTGAGCCCCCAAAGCCGTGGTCGTTACTTCAAAAACGGTCCGCGAATAGTAATCGAGGCCACGCACCAAACGCGGGACAACGGTAAACACCCCGCCAGATTTTTTTAAAAGGGTTTGAACCGTCTCAAAGTGCTCACGACAAGGACCGCACCAGTACTGGTCGACGGTCGGAAGGTGCTGCATGCGAGGACCATCGATCTTACAGTCGAGTACGCGCAGCGGGTTTTTGGCAATACGCCGCTGGCAGTCCTCACAGAGCGTGTCTTTTTCCTTCTCCACCGCAGCCAGGAGTGCCTGACGATAGACGGGGCGGCATTCGGCGTCGCCCAAACTGTTCACTTTCAGCGTTACGTCGGGCAGCCCCAACTTTTCATAGAGGCTCTGCACCATCAAAAGGAGCTCGGCATCAGCGGCCGGGGAGGGGTTGCCGAAATACTCCGCCCCGATCTGCCAGAATTCACGGTACCGGCCCGCCTGGGGACGCTCGGCTCGAAACATGGACCCTATATAAAACAGCTTGCAAAATGGACGTGTTTGATCTAAATGATGTTCAACAAAGGCTCGTACGACCCCGGCGGTTCCTTCGGGTCTTAGCGCCAAGCGGCGGCCGCCCCGGTCCTCAAAAACGTACATTTCTTTTTCTACGATATCGGTCGTTTCGCCAATGGAGCGGTGAAAGAGATCGAGCGACTCAAAGGTGGGGGTTCGGATTTCTTGAAAGCCAAAACGATGAAACAGCGCGCGCGCATCGTGTTCCAATTTCTGGAACAGCTCCGATTCTCCGGGAAGGATATCGTGCGTACCGCGAATAGCCTGAAATTTAGCACTGCCCATGGGCCGGAATTATATCACTATGGCGATTGATCCCCAAGCAAGAATCGATGCGCTTTTTCTACTCAAACGCAGTTCGCTCTTTGGCGGGCTCGGCGAAGAAATTCTGCAGGAAATTATCGGCAGCCTAAAACTGATTACCGTTCAAAAAGACGTCATTGTCGTCCGCGAAGAAGAGCCGGGGGGCGGGCTTTATCTCATTAAAAGCGGCCACATGCGTCTGCATTCCAAGAGTTCCCAAGGCGCTGAGCAGACCGTCGCCTATGTCGGGCGCGGTGACGCGGTGGGCGAACTCTCGCTGCTCACAGGAGAACCCTACCCTTATTCGGCGATTGCTGAGTCTGAATGTGAGCTTCTTCTTCTGACCAAAACCAATTTTGATGCGATCTTAGAAACCCACCCCCTGGTCGGCGTACATTTATCACGCGCGTTATCCCGAAGGCTTTCAGTGTCGTTCTATCCGCGCCAAGAAAAACAAAAACCGCCCCAGCTTTTAGCGCTGGTCCCCGCGCTGCCGCATGAAACGACGCTGCTCTTTACAGTCAATTTGGCCATTTCGCTTGTTGAACAGACGCGCCGCAAGGTTCTACTCCTGGATCTAAGTCCGCGCAGCGGGGATATTGCACGCACGCTGGGGCTTAATCCCCCCACGACGGCCGAAATGGTGCTCACCGGATCGGACATGCAGGATATTCGAACCTGGCAGCGGCTGCTCACCATCCACCCCTCCGGCCTGGAAATTATTTCCATCAACACCCGCGCGTTCCGTGAAGCGGCAACACCCCATGTGCCGGCACTCTTCAGCCTCTTAAAAGACCAGTACGATTTCACTCTCGTCCTCGTGCCATCCGATCACGATGCGCTTTGCAATCTCCTGATGAAAGAAACCGACAAGGCACTTTTCGTAACCTGGGATCAAGCCCCCGACCTGGCCGCGAGCGGCTCTGCTACGTTGGAACATGTCATTGGCTCGTCCGCAACTCCGGTAGCCACTCTCCATTTGCAGGCGCCCCATGTAGTTGCCGTGACTGCAGCGGAGTTTCGAATTCCCTGGGACGATACGTGTCACCAGGCCTTTCGCGAAACAGGCACCCCCTATCTGGCCAGCACCCACCCGGCCACCGTACAGGCCATCGACCGCGTGTCACGTGCCGTCGGAAAACTCCAAGTCGGCTTGGCCATGGGATCGGGCGCCGCCTACGGATACAGTCTTGTAGGGATTCTCAAAGTATTTGAGCGCGAAGGCATTCCCATCGACCTTCTGGCAGGCACGAGCATGGGGGCCTTGCTGGGGAGTTTTTTTTGTGCCGGTTTGAGTCCAGAAAAAATTCGTCAGGTCTCCGCTACGATTACCAAACAGTGGCTGCGCAAAAACATGCTCGCCGATCTTACACCGCCCTACTCCGGCTTTTTAGCCGGGCAAACGCTCAGCGCTTTCTTACTGAGCGTGCTGGGCCCCATAGAATTTCATCAGCTTATGATTCCATTCGCCGCCGTGGCCACCGACATCCGCTTCGGCCAGGAAGTCGTACTTAAAGAAGGCCGCGTCGTCGATGCCGTTCGCGCGTCGACCTCGTTGCCGATTGTCTTTTCCCCTTTTCTGCATAAAGGCCGCTTTCTCGTGGACGGCGGTCTTGTGAACCCGGTGCCGACCTCCATCATCGCCAACATGGGGGCTGACATCCTTATTTCTGTCAATCTCACCGCCAAGCCTTCGATTCGCCGCGGCATCGGCCGCAAGAGCCGGCCGTTCCCGCTCGGCATGGTCACGCCCAACATGGCCGAAGTCTTTTTCAAAATGATCTATACGATGCAGTATGAAATCGCCCAGGCGCGCACCGAAATTGCGCACGTGGTGATCGCCCCCGACATGCGCGACTTCCTGTGGACGGAATTCCATCGTTCGGAAGAAATTCTTAAAGTGGGAGAGGCTGCCGCGGAAGAAGCCGTCCCAAAAATTAAAAGCCTGCTACCTTTCTTCGCCGATTACTGCAAGATCCCACAGGGCATTTCTCTGCGCGCTTACTGACGAGAACGAAATGTTGTAAACTCACGGTCGAGGATACGAACATTCATGGCTAACGCTGCCTCCATTCAGTCGACGTTCTCACGCCTCCTCGAAGGGACCACCAAATTTTTTGCCGTACAAGACCAGAGTCCGGATTATGACCGGCGCAATATCGATCAGCTGCGTTCCCTGGCTGTCGAACTCGCGGCCGAAATTAAAAACCCGGCCTTCGAGCGTTTTCTGGCTTATCTTTTGGGCACCACAGCCATTCATGCCCATTACCCCCTACAGCTCATCCGTTTGCTGTGCCTCACCCTGCACACCAGCGAGCGTTCGGGCGTTTTAAAATCGACCAATCCCGAAGATCTGGCAACTGCGGCATTTTTAGCTGACCTCGGGTTTCGAGCCGCTTGGCTCGGACATAAGCTCGATCACAGCGAAGTCTCCTCCACACGCGTCAAACAGCTGGGATTCCCTTGGTTTACCCCTCTGGTGGAATCGCTCATCTTAAATCACCACACCCCCTCAAAAGATCCATCGCCCAATCATTTGCTGTCCACGTGTGCGCGTTACCTCGCACTGACGTATGGAACAGGCGTGGATGAAAGTCCGGCCTCTCTTTTGACGCCCGTCAAAGTGCTCGATGTTCTCATGGATGAAAACCCACTGCACCGTCCAGGCGTTCATCTTCTCCTGCACACGTTATCGGCATATCCCCTGGGAAGTTTTGTGCGACTCAACAACGGCCTGGCAGGATTTACGATCGGAAGCTCACAAAATCCGCTGCGTCCCAAAATCGGTCTTTTCCGAAGCACGACCAAAGACCCCAACACCTGGGAAGAGCATGTCCTGGAAAAAGAACCGGACCTCCACATTTTGGGAGAACATACACCCACACCCGTTCAACTCAGCTTTTTCAACGCACCTCAACGCTGGATTGCCGACTGGCAGGGAACCAGTCCAGAATCCAAATCCGTTTTTCAGGAAAAAACCTCTGAAGAAGAGCTCAAATCCAATTCACCCCTCACCGCGCTTTCCGGACATACCGATCGTATCCAGGAATTTTTAACCGTCACGCCACGAAGCGATTCCCCCTCTCCTATCTCTATTCCAGGATTGCCCACCTCCGAAAGACGCGGCGGCCCACTG
>CAZDML010000132.1:0-5456 GCA_964506645.1 uncultured Elusimicrobia bacterium
AAGTCCATGGCTGGCCCTTCAGGACAACGAAAGACAAAATACATGGCGCTCAGGAAGGCCGCAGCAATCGCTCCTTTTGACACCGCAACTGCAGACTCCCCTGAAATATAAAACAAGCCCAGGAGATACAGGAGCCCATGAATCCAGAGGAGGCTCCAAATCAAATATTCTGGGTAAAACGTAAACGTAAACTCACCAAAAATTGATGAGGATAACTGATAGGCCCAATAACTCGTTTTCTTTGTTCCAGAACGCTCCCACTGATGGGTGTATGGATCGCTCCATTCTTGATTGTGGAAACCGGGCGGCGTTATGAGCGTAAGTAGGGGGGACTGCGGTAGTGCCAATCGGGGGTTATTTCCGCTATCCGAATTGTGAGGAAGCAGGCGATGCGTCGTCGGATAATTGTGAAACAAAAGCCAGGGAAGGAGCAGAAGAAGACCGCCTCCGAAGAGAAGAGCGATATGCCCTACCCGTTTCCATGCCCATCGCCCGGACCAAGCACCCCAACAGGCGACCGTCAGCATGGAAAACACGACAAACGCTACGGAATACTTCACATAAAGCCCTGCGCCAACACAGCCCAATAATAAAAATGAATTCTTCCGACTCTCCTCATGAAGCAGACGCCAAACCAATAAGAAGATAGCGCCCGCAAGCAATGTTGCCAGGCTATCGTTGTTATACGTGGAGAATAAAAAAATGAATGCAGGGGTCGTCAGAGTGAAAAGGAGAACAAGAGCCTGGATTCCAATGGCCGTTTTAAAGTCATTCATGAAAATAGCCATGATCAGAAGAAAAAGCGCCCCATACAGAACGGACATACCGCGGACAAAAGGCACATGGTGGGCTGAAGCGGGTTCAAGCAAGGTATTCATCATGTAGTACAGAGGGGGATGATACGTTTCCCAGCCTTGGCGAGGGCTTGGAAAGGCGTGATGGGTATATAAATGACGCGTGTATTCTAGATGTCCGCCAAAATCATGCGTAAAGGAATCGGGGGGAGTGCATGCAACGTATAAGCCTGCCAAGCAAAGCCATCCTGCTAAAACACACCACACTTGAAGAGGGATTCGTTTCACTGGAAAATTATGGAATATTTTTGAGAATGAGCCAGGGTTTATCCGACCAAGCTGGCCATCTGGAAGGTGGGAAGCATGAGACCCGCAATGATGAAACCGACAATGACGGCCATGATGACAATCAGGAGCGGCTCCATCATTGTCAGCAAATCACGTACGGCGGAGGAAACTTCCGATTCGTAGTACTCGGCCATTTTAATCAACACCGTCGGAAGTTCACCGGTCCGTTCTCCGGTTGATACCATGTTGGCCACCAAAACAGGAAAATGTTTACTTTTGTACAGCACGACAGAAATACCGTTGCCCTGCTGGACGCTGTTATAAATTTCATCGGCGACTTTTTCAATCGTTCTGTTTTCTACAACCTGCCGTGACATGCTGATGGCCTGCAACGCCATCACGCCGTTGTCGACGAGGGTCGCCAAGGTGCGAATGAAACGCGTAATCACTGTCAGCGTCAACAAGTGGCCAAACAGTGGGAGGGACAGCGCCTTCTCATCCCACCAATCGTGAAACCGCTCATTCTTTTCTCGGTATTTGTAAGCCACATAAAAAATTCCCAAAAGAACAAACGGCGTCATAAAGCCGCCATGCGTCACGAAACTACTGCACGCTAAAAGCGCGCGCGTCGGGCCCGGCAGGGGCGCATTCATATCCTTAAACACTTGAATAAAGATGGGGACGATAAATACCATCATAAAAATGACAACGGTAAAGGCCACAACGGCGATCACGATCGGGTAGACCATGGCAGAACGTACACGCGAACGCAATTCCATTTCCTTTTCAAGGAATTCCGCAACGCGATTGAGGGCCTGGGGAACAAATCCACCGGCTTCACCTGCAGCCACCATGTTCACAAAAACGGGCTTAAAGACATCCGGATTAGCCGCTAATCCTTCCGAAAGCTTTTTACCAGAAAGCACATCATCCAGAATATGCTTCAGGGTATAGGCCATCAGCGGATTCTTCGAAAACTGCTGGATGCCTTGAATCGCATCTACGATCGACATCCCGGCATTGATACTGATGGAAATTTGCCGAGTCAAAATAACGAGCTCTTTAAGATTGACGCTGCCTTTGGGTTTTTTTGAAAGGTCGAGCTTATCTGACTTCGGCGCAAAAAGCGAAGAAAACCAAGATGGGGCAGACTCTTCTTCGACGGGCGCCGCACCTGTTTTGCTGGGCGCATACGAATGCGCCACGGCAGCGGTCGCTGCGGGAGCAGGTTTGTCCGCTGTTGCGACCGGAGCATCGGCCTCCTGGCGACAGGAAACCAGAAAGAGCCCTTTTTCCTTTAATTTGCGATTAAGGTCGTTACGGTCCGTGACAGTGAGTGTTCCGCGGATATTGTCGCCTTTGGCGTTGGTCGCGACATACTGGAAGGTCACGCTTATTCTCCCTGATTACAGACCCGCATCATTTCTTCCACGGTTGTGAGCCCGGAGAGAGCCATGGTCGCGCCTTCCTGGTATAACGTGCGCATCCCTTCTTCTAGCGCAACGGCTTTAATGGAATCAATCGTCGCGTTGTTCACAGTGGCTTCACGAATTTTGGAGGTGACTCGTAAAATTTCATATACCCCACGGCGGCCCTTGTAGCCGGTCTCATGACATGCGTCGCATCCTTTGGCTTTAAAGAAGGTGACGGGCAAATCGGGCTTTCCAGCCGCCTGAATAAGTTTTTCTGCAATGGTTTGGGGGGGTTCCATCATCTCTTTGCAGTTCTTACACAAGAGGCGAACAAGACGCTGGGCGATGATCAAATTGACCGAAGCACTGATTAAAAACGGTTCCACACCCATATTGATTAAGCGAGTAATACTGGTCGGGGCATCATTGGTGTGCAGGGTAGACAACACCAGATGTCCGGTGAGTGCAGATTGAATCGCGATTTCAGCCGTTTCCTGGTCGCGCATTTCGCCGACCATAATAACATCCGGATCCTGACGGAGTACGGATCGCAGTCCCTTGGCAAAAGTCAGGCCGACTTTGGCATTGACCTGAACCTGATTAATGCGCTGCAGTTTGTATTCGACAGGATCTTCCAGCGTAATAATGTTGGTTTCCGGGTCATTCATGATGCTGAGCGCGGTATACAGCGTCGTTGATTTACCGCTTCCGGTCGGGCCGGTGACCAGAATAATGCCGTTGGGTCTGCCCAGCGCTTCCTTAAATAGAGCCTCCTGATCGCTGTTAAAACCCAGAGTCGACATCTTAAATTCAGTGCTGCCCTTGTCCAAGATACGAATAACCGTCTTCTCGCCATAAATAATGGGAAGCGTCGAAATACGGAGATCGACAGGACGGCCGCCCGCCTCGGTCATGACACGGCCGTCCTGGGGTTGGCGGCTTTCGGTAATATCGAGATTGGCCATAACCTTAATACGCGCGGTCAGCGAACTTTCAAATTCTTTAGGGACCGTCATGATGGGACGCAGCACGCCGTCGATGCGGAAACGGACTTCCATCTGGTGTTCGCCCGGCTCAATGTGAATATCGCTGGCTTTCTTCACAATGGCTTGTTTGAAAATGGCATCGACCAGTTGGACGATCGGCATGTCTTCGCTGGATTTCTGCAGTTCTTTTTGAATCACGTCGATCTGCAGGGGCTTGGAATCGGGCATCTTGGCTTTCAAATCCTGCAAAAGCCGGCTCATCTCCATTTCATCGGAGGTCGCCTTCTTATGAGGGGGAGGCGGTATCATGGACTCGGTTCCGCCTTTGAGTTCATCCACGGCCTGTTTGATTTGTACCGATTGCATCGAGCTGTTAGGATCTGTCGCAGACAAGTCCTGGCCTTCCCAGCCGCCGTAGAGCTTGCTGATAGCGTCGAAAATAGTGGTTCTCATGCAGACGACCGGGTCGATCCGGTAGCCCGTGGTTTTGACCAGGGAATCGATGGTAAAGACATCCAGCGGGTTGACCATCGCGACGGTCGCAACGTTATCGATACGGAAAAGGGGAACAACTTGCAGCCGTCGCGCGAGTTCTTCCGAAATAATGGAAGAGGAGTCGGAGGTAAATAAGCCTTCCAGGCTGGTGAAGTAAGGAACCTTAGCCTTGATCCCGATCCCTTTCATAATCTTTTCTTCGGTCGTACATCCCAGCTCAACCAGACACTTCGACAAATCCCGTTCCTGCCCCCCACTGGCCGCCAACGCCTGCTGATATTGCTGGGGCGTAATGACGCCGACTTCGATCAGAATATCGCCGAGTGATTGAACACGGGAATGACTTGAGGTTGCTTTCTGGGGGGTCATGCCGGGGTTCCTCCGCTGGAGACCTCAGGAGGGGGAGTCTCTCCTGATGCCGACGCATCCAAGGAACTTAGAAAATTGCGTATGCGGATTCCCATTTCAGCCGGGTCAAACGGTTTAATCACGTAATCGAGCGCCCCGGCATCGAGCGCCTGTGAAATTTGGGTTTCCGATTCTTTGCCAGACACCACGACCACAGGCATATCGCAAGTGGCCGGATTGCCTTTGAGCTTTTTTAAAACTGAAAGACCGTCTGTATCGGGGAGCATCAGATCGAGCAAGATGAGGTCCGGCTTTTCACGGGCGGCGAGTTCAGGAACAACCTCGCCTTTCGGGGTCGTCACAATATTGCCGATACCCTGCTGTTGCAGGAGAAAACGGAAAATCCGAAGCATCGCAGGATCATCCTCGCAAACCAGCACACGACGCTTATAAACCAAACCCGCCATCGGACCCCCTAAGCCTTAAACGCACTCTCAAGCATCTGAACCTTTTTCTGTAACGACGCCCGTACAACATCATCCGCAGAGAGCTTCTGCGCTTCCATACGTATCATAATCTTTTCGATCGCCTTGCTGATGCGCGTGACATTGCGAAAACCATACGTTCGGCCCGAGCCCCGCAACTGATGGGAAATACGCCGCAGATCCTGACGGGCTGTGCCGGCGGCCTGGACCTCCGGCCAATTTTTGAGTGCGGCCTGCATCCGAACGACCATCACTCGGGCGTCTTCTTTGTAGAGCTCCATAATTTCGCTCATGTCCAGTACGGGTTCGCCCATGTTATCCAATCCTTGGCGACTGGACACGGTCCAGCGCCTCATTAATTTGGGAAATCAGTTTCACCGGATCAAAGGGTTTAATGATATAGCCAGCAGCACCCAGCGCCATAGCCTTGGCAATCGCGGAAGGTTGCGGTTGCGCCGTCAAGAAAATGATGGGGATATGCCGCGTGCTCGGATCGGCCTTGGACTTCTGACAGATTTCAAAACCGTCCATACCCGGCAGCATAAGATCCAGGAGCATCAGGTCGGGTTTGTGCTGCTGTGCCATGGCCCAGCCCTGTGGACCTTCCGACGCACAAACGACTTCACACTTGGCCATACGGCTCAGCAC
>CAZDML010000133.1:0-5445 GCA_964506645.1 uncultured Elusimicrobia bacterium
CTGTTCAAAATGGCGGAGCGAACGAGTATTTTATGGTGGAGTACAAGCTCCGTAGCGCGGGGAGCTACGATCAACAAATTCCAGGCGATGGTCTATTGATCTGGCATATCGACGACGATATCACGAGTGCCCGGGGTGTTACGGTCACGAATTCGAGTCTGGCAAATACGGTCAATACCGGAAGCCCGCATTATGGGGTGACTGTTGTTACTTCCGATGGTGCGCGTTTGGACCAAGGGACCAATCTGGGGACTTCAGACAATTTGTTTGGTACAGGGGGAACGTTTTCGTCAGGGAAGTCAAACACCTTTAGCGGTCAGGAATCTGGGATCAGTGTGGCCAATATTCGTGGAATTGGAACGGCAACGGCAAGTTTTGATGTTTCCAACATACGCAGTGCAAGTTCTCAGAACATCATTAAACTAACGGCCTATCCAAATCCCGCAGGCAAAGGGTATACACATCCCAATGGCGAAGGGCATGTCACTCTCCAGTTTCAGGTCGCGAAGGCGGCGCAGACCTATTCGATCAATATTTATACGCTTAGCGGCGATCTCGTAAAGAAGATTTCACAGGAGGACATCACGCTCCATCTTAACGACCGCTCGAGTGATGAGAAATGGGTGTATGAATATGTATGGGATTTCTCTAACGGGGATGGAAAACTAGTGGCGCCCGGTGTCTATCTTTACATGCTTCGCGTGGATGGAGACAGCAAAGCCAATAAAGTCGTTATTATTCGATAAGCTTCCAAAGCGCCATTCCACCAAATCCGATGTTGGCCAGCCATGCGGCAATCGCTGGCGGCAACCGACCCTGCTCCCCTAAAGACTGACAAATCGATGTCGTTCCCCAATAAAAAAAAGTAAGTCCCAGTGCCCAGGCAAACGATTGAACACGGGCCTTTTGGCCGCTCTTAATAGCGAATGGAATGCCCAGGAGAATGACGATAATGTGGGCAAAGGGCAGCGCAATTTTCATGTGCAGTGCCATGCGCTCCATGTTGGTGCTGGCGCCTAGCGCTTTAAGGCGTCGAATACGCCGGACCAGTTCTCCTCCCGTCATATCTTCCGGGATTTTGTCTTCAAAAATAAAATCGCCAGGGCGCTCGGGAATGTGAAGAGAGAGTTCATCAAACTTCTTCTGGCGGTATCCGTCCTCATCGGCTGTGCTGTAATGAATGAGAACTGCATCGGTAAAGACCCACTCGTTTTTGACGTAGCGGCCGTGCTTAGCGGTTAATGTCTCAATCGGCTTTCCGCTTTTATCAAAGCGGTCGATCACGATGTCTTTCATTTCATTCTTGTCGACGTCGAGCCAGCCAATTGTAAAACGCCGTCCTTCACGCCCAATCGCGACAATATGGTCGCGCACTGCGCTATCGATGACTTCCTGTTTGATGTTGACACGATAAATGCGCCGAGACATGTCGTTGATCTTGGGCAAAAAGCTTAATCCGCCTATCAGGGAAAACATGGAGATAACGACACCGCAATACAGAAGAGGACGGTAGAGGCGGAGCGTGGCTATGCCGGCGCCTTTCATGGCAGTGATTTCACCCTGTTGTTGAAGCTTCCCAAGAGACAGCATGACGGCAATGAGTGTTGCCACAGTAAGGAAAAGGTTGAGCAAATAGGGGAGCCCGAGAACAATAAAAAAAACAACGTCTCTCGTATGGGCTTGGAAGTTGTTAAAAATCTGCATCTTGTCAAAAAAACGACCGATGATGACCAGAATGCTGAAGATGAGAATATTCCCGCCAAAGGGTTTAAGAAATTCTTTAAGCAGATATTTGTCGATAATTTTCATTGGCGTAAAAAATGGCGGCAGAGGATGACGCTAATAATAAAAAGAATTCCGTGCCCCATCCATACAGCGATAACAGGGGGAAGCTGACCACGCTGTCCTAGGCTAACGCCGCTCATAAGGAATACATAATAGAACGCCACGATGCCGATGCTGAGTATAAAGCCGACGGACTTGCCTCCGCGCTTAACGCGTACAGCGAGAGGAACGGCAAGAAAAACAAACAACAGTGGGGCGGTCGCAAGCACAGACCGCAGGTGGAGTTCGCACAAAAGAAGCGGATGGGGAAGCGATTGTGCAGACTTCGCTCGAGACTCACGTAAAAGCTCGAAGCTGTCCATCTCCTGGATTGCGCGATTCTCAGTCTTTTGTTTGCTCTCGAACGGAATGAAAATAATGTAGCGATCGAAAACTGTGTGCGTCCAACGATCTGGATTGCTGGCATCAATTTGCTGGATGTGGCCTTGCTGGAGCGTGAGGGTCATGCCTTTAGCGGAATCGACCTGTGCATCACCGCTTTCGGCAAAGATGCGTAGAGGGGTCGTGTTCGCTGAGGTTTTGTAAATTGTGATTTGGTGGAGTGTCGGTTTAGACTTTGTTTTTCTGTCGACATACAGATGATAGTCCCCAATCATGGAAAACGTTTTAGGTTCAATTTGCAACAGTGGATTGCGTTGCAGGACACGGATGTAGAGCGAGCGAAATTTGGAATGGGTGTGCGGGGCAATGTAGTGATTAAAGGGCAATAGAAAGAGGGTGCTCGCCAGGGCAACCCCGATCGCGGGGGTTAAGAAGCTCCAGGAGGAAATGCCGCTGGCCCGAACTGCTGTAATTTCCTGGGTTTCAGAAAGGTGGCCAAACGTGAGGAGGGACCCCAATAAATTGGACATGGGGAGGGTCAACGTCAGGGTCGCCGACAGCATCAGGAACAAGAGCTCCAGGGTCAGGTCCAGTCCGACCCCCTTATTGATTAAGAGGTCGACCAGTTCAAAGAGTTTATCCAGCAGAAGAACAAAGGTGAAAATGGTGAGGCCGAGAACCAGGTTGGTTGCAAATTGTAGGGAGATGTAACGGGAGAGGATTTTCACTCGCAAATAATAGCTATTTTTACAACTTATTTACACCCTCGTTACAAAGCTATAATGGCCCACTGTTAGACTCTGTTGTGAAGGAGCGGTACACGCCACAACAGATGAGGGGTCAGTGAAAAAACAGTTATGGCGTTGGGGGCTTTTGGCCGGGCTTCTAACGTTTTCCTTTTTCGCCATTTACGCAGACAGCCGGATACCCGATCGGATTCTCGAAGGGCTGTCTCTGCTCAAGCGACCGATCGAAGATCTCCTGCCGGATCTGGATCAGTCAACCAATTTCTCTTCCGAAGACATTAATCTCGCCGAATTAGATCTCGATCCCTATCAAGAACTTCGTAATAGTCGTGAACGCTGGAATGAAATGCGCCGCATTATCGAATCCGGTCGTCCGATTTATACCCCACTGCCTTCTGAAATCGTCATTTCAACATCACCCACAGGACGTTTAGCGCCGGCGGTTCCTCCGCCTCCAGGATTCACCGTTCAATTGCCTTACGAGTCGCGTCTGACGGTTTCAGGACGCAAAGTCATTGGGATGAGCTTTCAGTCGACCCATTACGGTAATTTGACAGCTCAACAGGGTTTGCCAACATCCCAAAATGCTTTCCAGCTCCAGCAGCAGTTGCAGGTGCGGATAAACGGCCAGGTGGGGAGAAAAGTAACGGTCAATGTCGACTTTGATGACACCAAAGAAGACAAGAAAGATATATCGATCGTTTATAAGGGTGACCCGGATGAAGTGGTGCAAAGGGCAGCGTTCGGGGATATTACGTTATCATTGCCTCAGACTGAATTTGCGGGATACAGCAAGCAGCTTTTCGGGGCTTCTGCGGAATTGAAGTACAAAGCCGTTAAAGGCTATATCATCGGCAGCCGAACAAAAGGTCAGACGGAAACAAAGCAATTTGTAGGCAACGTCATCTTAAATCGTATTGATGTGTCAGATACCGCCTATGTGCGGAGGCGTTTCTACAACGTCAAGCGAATGACTGGTGTGACTGGCATCGTGCAGGGGTCGGAATCGATATTTCTAGACAACCGTGATCCTTCCCGTGTCAATGTCTCTTCTCCTGGGATTACGGTTGATGGTTCCTTGATCGGATTGGGCACCTATACGTTCACGGATCCCGCCCCTCAGGGCTTTAATCGCCTTGCACGAGGACGCGACTATACCATCGATACCTCGTCAGGCGTTATTACCTTTAGCCCATCACTTAATATTGGCGTAAATCATGTTATTGCCATTGATTTTACCGATCCCGTTAACGGCCGTATCAGTAGCCTTGGGAACAACCCTGGCCAACTGAAGATATTGAAGTATGACGAGAGCGCTGTTACCGGTATTCCGACGACAGAAGAGCTGACACACTACAACATCGGAGCCAACAAAATCGTGCGTGATAACAACCAGGGCAATTTTGCTCTGCGTGTATTCGATTTAAACCGCAATGATGTGGGGTCTCAAATCGGTGTGCAGTACTTGCCAAGCACCAATGCAAGCCAGATTATTGTCGACTTTGAAGCTGGCACTTTTGTCCTGACTCGACGTCTCGATGCGGTCAATACGTCTTTTTCAGATATTTACAACACAAGCCCGAATCACCACGTGACTTTCTTTGTGGAATATCGTGCACGGGTTAAAACATACACACTCCGACCCAATATCGTTCTGAACAGCGAACGTATCCTCTTGAACGGTCGTCAGTTGACGCGAGATGTGGATTACTTTATCGATTATGAATCCGGCTTCATTACATTTTTTAATGAGGACCAGATCACTGAAAACACGACGATCACAGCGACCTACGACTTTTCGCCCTTTGGGATCGCCGGCGCGCAGCAGGACACCTTGGTCGGTGCGCGAGCGGAAGCCTCCATGTATCCGTTCGGGAATATTCTCAGCCAAAGCTATATCGGTTCCACTGTGCTTTATGATTTTGCTCCCAAACAAACCTCTGCGCCGAATATCCGTCAGACTTCTGGCAGCTTTCTCGTTTCCGAAGCGGATGTTAATTTCAAAGATCTCATTTTCTCGCCCCTGCCGCTTTTAAAATCCAGTTTTAAAGCCGAAGGCGCGCGCAGCGCACGCAACGTGAATACCTTTGGTCAGGCCTTGATTGACAATATGGAAGGAACCAAGGATGAGACTTCTACAGGTCTGAATGTCGCTAATTGGCAGGTGGCGCGCAATCCCTCCGGAGCTGTGGGCTATTTGGCGAGCTTGGCAAGGAACCTGGGCAATGAAACAGTGAAAGTGCTCGATATCAATCCGAATGCTTCCGCACTGCCAGGAGATCAACAGCAAGTTCTCGTCTTGCCTTACGATTTGACCACATCAACGGAAACCTCCATCGTGACGGTCCTCAGTCCCTCGGGTGTAGACCTGTCAAAGAAACTGTACCTCGAAATGTACATCAAAGGGGATGGTTCGGTGGCCAGCGGCTCAGCCTCCGGCACGCAGTTCAATGTGTCGCTCGGACAGATCAGCGAAGATGCCGATGGAACCAACGGCGGCTTCATGACTGTCAACGTTTCCAGCCCGGATTCT
>CAZDML010000134.1:0-357 GCA_964506645.1 uncultured Elusimicrobia bacterium
GTAACGGTCGGCTCATTGAGATCATTGATAATCTCTACTTTGTATTTTTCCCCGCGTTTTCCCCAGAACGCACGAGCCTCTTCGCTGGAATGCGTGCTCATTGTGAAAGCATGGTTGCCTTCCACAATCTGACGCATTCGTTTTTCTACTTTTTCGAGATCTTCAGGGGTAAATCGATGGTTGCTATCAAAATCGTAATAGAAACCGTCATCAACAGGTGGACCGATGGTCAACTTCGTACCGGGAAAGAGATCCTGGACGGCCTGCGCCATGACGTGCGTCGTTGAATGGCGAAGCTTGTATAAGTATTCTTCTTTATTGATTTCTGGAGCGGATTTCATGTGTTATAGTGGTGCC
>CAZDML010000134.1:367-5405 GCA_964506645.1 uncultured Elusimicrobia bacterium
AGGACTCGAACCTGTGACCCCTTCCATGTCAAGGAAGTACTCTAGCCAACTGAGCTAACTGGGCAAAAATTAGACGGTTTTCGAAAGAACGCGGGTATACAGCTTTGCAGCAGCGACTGCCCCGAGTATGGGTCCCACCCAATACAACCAGTGATACTCCCAAAACCCCGCGGCCAGTCCAGGACCAAAGACGCGCGCCGGATTCATTGCGGCTCCTGTAATCGGACCCCCGATTAAGATATCGACAGCAACGGTTAATCCAATCCCGAAGCCGCCAATTTTTGGCGCCATCGAATCAACGGCTGTTCCGAGCACCGAAAGAAGTAAGAAGAATGTCAAAATTGCTTCAATGATGAGTCCCGAGAGAGGGGTTACCCCCATGGAAAGAGAGGGTGTCCCCAAATGAACGGGTAACCAGATAGCCGAATCAAATATACCGCGGAGAGTTAACCCCGCCAATGTTCCGCCAAGCAGTTGGGCTCCGATATACATCAACGCCTGCTCTTTATCGATTTTATTCACCGACCACAGCCCGATTGTGACCGCAGGATTAAAATGAGCACCGGAAATGGCACCGAAAATTGAAACCATAACAGACAAGGCCAAACCATGCGCTAATGCGATGCCGATAAGACCTAGCGCTCCGTTGGTGTAGCGATCCGTAATGATCGCTCCTGCCCCTATAAAAAAGAAAGCGAATGTGCCTACTAATTCTGCCAGCGCAGGACGCAGTTTATCGTTCATTCGGGCCTCCCCGTTGAGGTTAAAAACATTAATATCCTATCAAATTAGATGCGATTATGCTCGTAGATTGAGACGGAACGCAAGATGTCTAATGAGATCTCATTTGGGAGCACGGTATGAGAAACAAGCGGGTTTTTCATCGCCGACCCTAAAGGAACAGGGTCAGTTTCGCAACCAGTTAATACAATGGCTGAAACAAAAACTAACACACAAACATCCCATGATTTCATAT
Source organism: uncultured Elusimicrobia bacterium (assembly GCA_964506645.1). Lineage (GTDB taxonomy): Bacteria > Elusimicrobiota > Elusimicrobia > 2-01-FULL-59-12 > 2-01-FULL-59-12 > CAZDML01. The sequence goes on from CAZDML010000134.1 coordinate 1,344, forward strand.
GTGAATTATAAACAATTAGGCGGCGAGAGAAGAGGGGTTGGTTTGCGTTAGGACAGTCTTAGCTATTGGCAAGGTAAAGCTAAAGGTCGTTCCTTTTCCTAATCCAGAAGATTTTGCCCAGATGTGTCCTTGATGTGCCTGGACAATCTGCCGGCAGATCGTCAAGCCCAATCCTAATCCTTGAGAGCTGGTCGACCCACCCGGAGAGACCTGGAAGAACTTATCAAATACACGTTCCTGCAGTTCATTCGAAAGTCCTATTCCTGTGTCGTTTACCTCAATCATTACTTCAGTGGACTTGGGAATCATGTTAATGTGAATTTTCCCTCCCTCTGGAGTAAATTTGAGCGCATTAAATATCAAATTCCATATCACCTGGCGTATACGACTTTCATCCATAAGAACGAGAGGCGCGTCCGAGGTTTTGCATAAATTGGCAATTATCTCGACCTGATGTTCACGCGCTTCGCTCTGTGACTTCTCAACCTCTTCAAGAACCAACGTCGTCAGCGATCCCGGCTTTTTGTGCATCGAGAGTTGACCGCGCTCCATACGCGCCAAATCCAGGAGATCTTCGACCATACGCTCCTGCAGGTCGACTTGCTTCTGCAATTGGTTTAGGAGCTCAATTTGTGCGCCATTGAGCGGACCCGCACCTTTTTCGAGAAGCACTTCGCAGAAACCACGAATGCCCGTCAGAGGACCCCGCAAGTCGTGACTAACGAGAGAAAGAAACTCTGACTTCATTTTATCGATTTCTTTGAGTTGCTCTATATGCGCCCGGCTTTCCTGGTGCAGCTGTGCATTCTCGATAGCCAGAGCTGCCTGTTGACCAAAAAGCTTTAAGAAATAGATTTCTCGATCTCCGAAGGTGCGCGGCTGCTCGACGGTCACCGCATTGATGACACCCAGAGGGCGATGATCCATCGCATAGACGGGAACGCACAATAACGATTGAATGCTACGCCCCCCACCGGAGTAATGCGGATCAGACATGGCATATTCCGCCCAGTAGGGGTGCCCCGTCTCCAAAGCCCAGCCCGCCATTCCTTCCCCCATAGCGAGCTTCATCGGACTTTGAATCTGAAATTCCCCACCCCGCATCCATTGCGTACGCAGGCATTGCTCATTTTTGTCCCAGATCATAAATGTCGTGCGGTCCACTTTCAGCATTGATCGGATACTATCCAGAATACGAATCGTTGTTTCATCAAGCCCCAGGGTCGACCCCAGAAACGACGCTAAGGCCGAGCTCCCAAGTTCTGATGAAACGTCCAGTTCTTTAATTTTAATTTGAAGATTTTCGAAAAGTGCCTTGCGCTGCATCGTTTGCGCAATGGAGTGGGCCAGTGTTTCAAAAAAATGTGTTTCTTCAGCACTCCAGGACTTCTTTTCATAACTTCCCAAAAAGAGCACTCCATACATGTGATGGTCGCTGCTCACGGGCAGGCAAAGATGAGCCCGATAATTAAATTGCTCTGTTGAGCAGGGGTTTGTATCTCCTTGGCGATAGTGGAAGCTTTTCTTAAGGGTGTATACAGGGCAAGCTGTTGCTGGCATGTTCCGTGATCCTCCGGGTCTGAGCGAAGGATGCTCACCGACGCCATGCAATGTTTTCCAGGAATCATTATAGATCCACAAACGCCCATACGTATGAAACGGCCTTAAAACTTCACTAAGATGGCGCGCCAGTTCTTCCTGGAGAGCCTCCCAGGGTTTTTCTAAGCCGGATTGATTCAGATAGTCCAGGAAGTCGACGGTCGTCTTAAGAGCGTGGACACTTTTGTCTGAGTTCTTTTTCCAAATAAGCCACGCACTCAAAGAGAGAGCTCCGATCAGGACTCCCGACCCGATCAGACATAGATTCCAGGTGAGCAGATTCATTGTTAGGCGGCGAGTAGACGCTCCACTTCACGGTAGAGGTCTTTGGCATGGAAAGGTTTTGTCAGATAGCCTGAAGCGCCCACTTCTTTGCCTGTGAGGAGGTCTTCTTTTTCTTTGCAGCTTGTCAGAAAGAGTACAGGCAAGGACTCATTTTGCGGGTGTGTTTTGATGATACGACAGAGCTCAAAGCCATTTACCCAAGGCAGCATCACATCCAAAATGACGAGATCAGGTTTGTGCTTCTGAAGGAGTTCTGGCAGTTGTACTCCGGTTGATGCCGAGATAATGGTATATCGATTATTGAGAAGTTCAAGAACAATCCTGCGGACAACGGGATCATCGTCCACAATGAGAACACGTGGTCGTTCTTGAGCCCCTTTTTCTTTAGACTCTTTCGTGTTTGTGACCACTGTATGTTCCATGGATGTACTGTCCTGATCTGCCATACGCCCTCCCAAAAGAATTGAATTCGTTAGCTTTTTCCTAACAGGAGTAGACAGAGGTGTCAATGTATATCAGAAGATTCTAAGATTAGCTCTATTTTTAGAACTGTTTTAGTGCGCTGGTTCGGATATTTGGCGTTGGATTGTCGTCGAAGAGGAGAAATCGGATGTTGCTTGCGGTTTGGGCACATCTTTTAGGGCACCCTCCGTATATCGGCTACGAGCATTCCATAAACTCCAACTGTAGACACCCAGATCGGCAGATGCTTGGAGTTGGGCTCGCACTTCTTTTTGGCCATAACGGACACCCAGTGAGAAATCTTGGAGATAGGGGCGTAATTTGTACGCATCGCTCCCCAACATCTTGATGGCATCGCGCACGGCATAATGAATGATTTTATAGGGTTCTGAATTTGGGTTAGCAATACCATACTCTCCCTTCGCATAATGCGAGGGATAAACCATCGGACAGACATAGTCGACTTCACGCGCCATAGGGCCCATCTGTTGACCAATTCCCATGCCGGTACTGACAGAGGTCGTTAAACCGAAGACATCGATTGAAATTTTTGTTCCCAGAGGCGCCAAGAGCTGTCTGGCTTGTTTAAGGAAATCAACCAGAGCCTGCGAGGCCTCTTCTCTCGAATAGGGCTTGGCAAATTTCATCTGACTCAACACCCCATCGGTTGGAAAACGGATGTAATCGAACTGGACTTCATCAAACCCTAGCTTAGAAGCCTGTAAGGCAATGAGTAAATTGTAGCGCCATGCGCCAGGATTGTATGGATCGAGCCACGTGTTGCGATGACGATCAAACCAGAGTTCGCCTTGTTTGTTATGGACACCCAGGGAATGATCCCTGCGCGGCATAATGTTGTCTTTAAATACAACAATCCGCGCAATCGTATAAATATTTTTTTCTTTAAGTTGTTTCACCCACTCGGCGATATCCGGCATCGCAGCCGTATATGCCTTCGCTTTCTCAACGGCAGGGAAACCCGGGATATAAACCTCTCCTTCGAATTCCTTAATAGCTATAACCACTGCATTGATATCTGTTTTGGCGATTAAGTCCTCGATTTGCGCCCGCTGTTTTTTACTGCCGGCAACCCAGGCGGTTAAATGAATGGCTCGTATGGGGCGTTCTGAAGAAACAGGCACGGGACTGGAAGCGACGGAGGGCACGGAGGCAAGAACAGAAGGAGCAGAAGCCGTCAAGGAAGACGAAGCCACCGAGGGAGTCTCTTTGGCGCACGTCACTGTGCAAAGGGAAGCAAGAAGAGTAAAAAAAATAAATAATGCGTTCACGAATTTAAAAAAGTATGGGTCGAGAGCGGGCGATGGGAATCGAACCCACGTCTGCTCGTTGGCAACGAGCCGTTCTACCATTGAACCACGCCCGCTCGGTGCTCACCACTCACTAGATGATACAAGAACTGCCCAGGACAGGCGTTGGACCTGCTAGCCTCGCGGCGCTACCACCTCAAGGTAGTGCGTCTGCCAATTTCGCCACCTGGGCTTAAATCATTAGGTGCGGGCGGGACTCGAACCCGCGCATCGCGGTTTTGCAGACCGCTCCCTTAGCCACTTGGGTACCGCACCGTGAAAGTGCATTATAACCGAAATACTTACGGGGCTGGAGGGGTCGGCGCTCCGGGGGCCGAAGGCATCGGGAGACGTTCCAGCAATGAGCGCGAGTTCCGCCGCGCTGTCAAAACAGTCAAAGTGACCGAAG
>CAZDML010000135.1:0-5371 GCA_964506645.1 uncultured Elusimicrobia bacterium
GCAGCGAGCCTTTTTCCATGTCGCAGTCGGAAATTTCCAGGTATTGGAAGAGGGTTTTGAGCTGTATGAGATAGGCATAGGCTTCTTCCGGTGAATAAATTTCGGGTTCCGAGACGCACTCGGCCAGCGGCACACCGGCGCGGTTTAAGTCGACCAGGGAATGCGGCAGTTCTTTGGAGCCGATGGTGTGGACGAGCTTACCGGCATCTTCTTCCAGATGGATGCGGTGGACGCGAACGGCGCGCTTATGGCCCTTAGCGTCCGTGATCTGAACCGTGCCGCCTTTGACGACCGGGAGGTCGAACTGCGAAATCTGGTAGCCCTTGGGAAGGTCGGGATAGAAATACTGTTTTCGCGAGAAAACGGACTGACGGGTGATTTCGCCGCCAACTCCCAGTCCCGCGCGGATGATCAGCTCAACGGCTTTCTGGTTGAGCACGGGCAGAACGCCCGGATGACCGCAGCAGATCGGGCAGATCTGGCTGTTGGGCTCGGCGCCGAAGGTGGTCGAGCAGCGGCAAAACAGCTTAGAGGCTGTTTTGAGCTGAACGTGGACTTCCAATCCGATGACAGGTTCGAAGGTCATTGAGATTTCAGTTTCGCTAAAAGTTTTTTGTCCGATTTATACGTGGAGCGTGTCGTGGCTTCCGCCAGCGACACCCATTCGGTCTCCATAATTTCGTCGGGATCGTGAGTGCCTGTTTTCTTCAGTGGCTTCATGAGAAACCAAGTCACGGTTTTCTTGATGAGCGCTCCGTTCTGCTTAAACCAGTACTGCACGCGCTCAAAGGGTTTTACGATTTCGCAGGCGTAGCCGGTTTCTTCTTCGACTTCACGCAGAGCCGTTTGCTCGATCTTCTCGCCCTTCTCCGTATGCCCTTTCGGAAACGTCCACACCACGCGTCCTTCCAGGTTCTGCACCTTCACCATCAGGAGATTGTCGCCGTCGCAGACAATACCTCCAGCGGAATACTCAAACCGCGGTTTTTCAGAGCTTGGGGACTTGCTTGCTGGCATCGTTGAGCTGCTCATAGTGATCGGCGACACGTAATAAAATTTCTTCTTCAAACGGCCGGCCCAGGAGCTGCAGACCGATCGGCAGTTTCTTGGAGGTCATCCCGCAGGGGATGCTCAGGCCCGGCAACCCGGCCAGGTTACAAGAAATCGTAAAGATGTCTGAGAGATACATCTGTAGCGGGTCGTTCACTTTCTCTCCCGGCTTAAATGCAGCGGAGGGCGTCGTTGGCGTGGCAATCACATCCACGTCGAGAAACGCTTTATCAAAATCCTGTTTGATGAGCGTACGGACCTTCTGTGCCTTTGCATAGTACGCGTCGTAGTAGCCGGAGGATAAGGCGTAGGTTCCGAGCATGATGCGGCGTTTCACTTCCGGGCCAAAGCCTTCGCCGCGGCTGTTTTCGTAGAGCTCAAGCAGGTTCGTCGCGTTTTTCGTGCGGTGGCCGTAACGAATGCCGTCAAAACGAGAGAGGTTCGAGCTCGCTTCGGAAGGAGCGAGGATGTAATAGACCGCCAGGCAGTGTTGGGTGTTGGGCAGCGAGATTTGCTTCACCGTGGCACCGCGGCCTTCGAGTGCTTTAATCGCATCGCGAACCGCTTTCTCGATTTCCGGGTCCATGCCGTCGACAAAATATTCTTTGGGGAGACCGATGCGAAGGCCTTTGATATCGCGTTTGAGGCTCGCCACATAGTCGGGAACGGGTTTGTTAACGCTGGTCGAGTCGTGCTCATCGTAGCCCGCAATCGTTTGCAGGAGGAGCGCCGTATCCTTGGCACTCGTCGCGAATGGCCCGATCTGATCGAGCGAAGAGGCAAAGGCAATCAGTCCAAAACGCGAGACACGGCCATAAGTCGGTTTAAATCCGAGAATGCCGCAGAAGGCCGCGGGTTGGCGAATCGATCCCCCGGTGTCTGACCCCAGGGAGAGTGGTGCCATACGCGCAGCGACGGCTGCCGCGCTGCCGCCGGAGGATCCGCCGGGGACACATTCCAGATTCCAGGGATTGCGGGTCGTGTGAAAGGCGGAGTTTTCGGTGGATGACCCCATGGCGAATTCATCTAAATTGGTGCGACCCAGGAAAATAGCGCCGGCGGCGCGCAGTTTCTGGATCACCGTGGCGTCATAAGCACCCACAAAACCTTCCAGAATTTTGGATGAGCAGGTGCAGCGCTCTCCTTTAATGAGCATGTTGTCTTTGATGGCGATAGGGACGCCGGCCAGCGGACCCACCGGCTTGCCGTCTGCCAGCAGCGCATCGACCGCTTTGGCCTGGGCCAGCGCATGGTCGACAAAGACCTCGTTAAAGGCTTTGACCTTGGGGTCGAGAACACGAATGCGGTCCAGGTACGCGGTAGTGACAGCCTGCGCTGTCATTTCCTTTGTACGGACTTTCTGGGCGATTTCGCCTGCGGTAAGATTTCCGAAGCTCATTGGAAGGTCACATTGTAGCTGGGATTGTATACTGATGTCATGTCCTATCGACGCATTTTGCTGCTGGCCAGTTTTATTGGACTGATTACGCTGGGCATTGAAGCGCTCATCTTCTCCTTTCGTTCCACGCCGCTCTTGGTGAGTCCGGCGGCGACCCGGCAGGAGGGGACTGCAAAAACCTATGCTTCTAATACCGCTTCCAGCGCGCCATCCCTTTCTAGCGCATCCTCATCGGCTGTCTCTGCTCCCAATCTCGTACTGGCTCCCCTTCCAGCCCCCGTTGTGATGCCGCCGGCTCCTCCCATGCGCTCACGCCCAGCGGTGAGAAAGAAAACCCGCTTATGGGAGGACATCCTTGTGCCCCTTCTGTCGTTTTTCCCGCATCTCCTTTTGGTGGGATAAAAGAAAACCCCCTTCCTCATTTAGAGAAAGGGGGCTTCCAGAAAAAGCCAGAGAACTTATTTACAGATCAGGATGTCGTGGGCGCGAACGGTTTTGCGGCCGTTGGCTTTCGCACGCTTGCAGGCCTGATCGAGCACCCAGCCGATATAGTCATTAAGCGCATCCACTACGTCGGATGAGCTGTGCATCTTGCCTTTTGAGATCGCGCCTTTCACCATCGACTTCACTACAAAGTTTGCCTTCGATGCCATGGGTCAATTCCTCCCGTTCGTTATTTCATTTTCGACGGGACCCGCGGCGATAAACTCATCCGCCGCTGGTCCCAGAGTTAGTTTGAACCGAATGAGTCTATCAGGAGTTGTTTCCGGATGCTAGGGGGGTATGGTACGCTTACGGCCATGGACAAAGCCGCGCAATTAGACGTCCTCTACCGAACCAACGAGAAGCGGACGCGTCGTGCCCTTAACGTCGGGGCTGCCAAATTCGTTCGCGGGGACGGAAGCGTGAATGCCCGAGTGATGTTTATCGGCGAAGCGCCCGGCCTCAATGAAGACCGAGAGGGAAAACCCTTTGTTGGCAGGGCCGGAAAATTGCTCACTCAGTTTATTGAGTTGGCTGGCTTAAAACGCGAAGACGTCTTCATCAGCAACACCGTGAAGTATCACCCGATGAAAAATCCCGCGACCCCGGATGTCCGCGGTAACGACCGCCCCCCGACCCCGCAGGAAATTGAAGTCTGCCGGCCCATCCTCAAAGAGGAAATCGCCATCATCCAGCCGGAAGTCATCGTGACGCTCGGTACCCACGCCACACAAACCGTTCTTGCAACCAAAGAAAAGATTACGGCGCTGCGCGGCAAGCTAATCCCTTGGGACAGCGTCCGCGTGATGCCGACCTTTCATCCCGCTGCCCTCTGTCATAACCCGCCACTGCGCAAAGACGTGGAAGCGGACATGCAACTGCTTAAGAAAACTCTTGAAATGGGCTAAACGTCGGCACTCTACCAATGTGGTATCATCAAACTGTTGCTGAATCTGGCTATTCCCTGCTGAAGGGGTGACAAGCCAGGACGGGGGATCCAAATCGGTCAGATCATCGATCTTGGGGCGAATCTCGCAAGAGTAGGGTGATGAACCCGAGCCCGACAGCTAACCTCGTAAGCCTATAACACCTGAGCAAGCCCACGGCCTATGCTCTGGGTTTTTTTATTGGAGAACGTCATGGTTGAGAAAATTAAAGAGTTACTATTCGGAAAGCCACACGATATTAAAGATCCGCACATCTATCAGCATGTGTCGCTGGCCGCCTTCCTGGCCTGGGTCGGCTTAGGGGCGGACGGCTTATCGTCTTCTGCGTACGGTCCGGACGAAGCGTTCCGCGCATTGGGCGCGCATACCCATCTTTCACCGCTGCTCGTTTTAATGACGGCAGTTACGATTTTTGTTATTTCCTTGGCGTATTCCGATTTGATCCGCAGCTTCCCGGGAGGGGGCGGCGGATACCTCGTGGCCACCAAACTACTCGGGAAAAACGTCGGGGTCGTATCCGGTTGTGCGCTCCTGGTCGATTATGTGCTGACCATTTCAGTGTCCATTGCGTCGGGCTGCGACGCTTTGTGGTCGTTCCTTCCACCGCAGTGGGCGCCGTATAAGTTGACGGCCGAAGTCTGTGTGCTCATTGCACTCATGGTTCTCAACTTGCGTGGCATTAAGGAATCGGTCACGGTGCTTGTCCCCATATTCCTTTTATTCGTCACCACCCATGTGTTTGCCATTCTCTATGCCATCGGCAGCCGGTTTACCATGCTGCCGCAAGTGTTTCATGACAGTTCTATGGAAGTGCACAACTCGGTGGGTGCGATGGGATTCTGGCCGGTGGCTTTTATTCTGCTTCGAGCGTATTCCATGGGCGGCGGTACGTACACGGGCATCGAAGCCGTGTCGAACGGTGTCACTATGCTTCGTGAACCGCGCGTCAAGACGGCTCAGAAAACCATGTTCCTCATGGCGACCTCTTTGGCTTTTACGGCCGGTGGGATTTTGCTGAGCTATATGCTTACGGCATCGGTCCCAGCAGAAGGAAAAACCATGAACGCCGTACTGTTGGGAAATTTATTTGGAACCTGGACATACGGGCCGAGTTTTGTGGTGCTGATGCTGATCTCAGAAGCCGTGCTCTTATTCGTGGCGGCGCAGACGGGCTTTTTAGACGGTCCGCGCGTGCTTTCCAATATGGCGCTCGACTCCTGGATGCCACACCGTTTTTCACAACTTTCCAACCGCCTCGTGACCAAGAATGGGATTTACCTCATGGGGGGCGCAGCCATTGCGACGCTGCTTTACACGCGGGGCAACATCTCTATGCTGGTGGTCATGTACTCGATCAACGTGTTCTTGACGTTTACCTTGAGCGAACTCGGCATGGTGAAACATTGGCTCAAGGATCATGAGCCTGGGGCCCATTGGAAGCGTCATCTGGCGCTTCACAGCACGGGATTTGTGATGTGTTTGTCGATTTTGT
>CAZDML010000136.1:0-5368 GCA_964506645.1 uncultured Elusimicrobia bacterium
CGCCGGCGCCTCCTCCTGGGGTGACCTTTCCGTCCCCGACCCCAAGGGCGAGTAAGGCTGATTTGATCGTGTCCGCTGGGATCCCCCCTCGTCGGGTCGTGCCCAGGAGAACCGAGAGAAAACCCAGAACGATAAACATGAGTGCAGGAAAGCCGAGTTCTACGCCAATTTGAAGGAATTCGTTATGTGCAAACGACGTGGTGCGGTTGTAGTGAACGGCATCTTCCATGACTGCGAAGGGGTGGCGAAGATAAGCCAACTCAAAATTACGAAGGCCATATCCGAGCACCGGATGGTCGCGCATTCCCTGAAGCGCAGATGACCATATCTGCGTACGATACCATTCAATAGGATGTCCTCCTGGGAGCCGAAGGCGTGAATCCCAATAAGAATAGGGAACCAGAAGCAGAAGTCCACAAAGAAGAAAATTGGCCTGTATGAATCGCCGTTTAGGAAGATACTTCAGGGCGGCATATTCTCCGCCTATGACGAGTGCTGCGAGTGCGCTTCTGGATGAACCAGCAACGACAAGAAGGATCGCGACGCCTGCTAGTCCTTTGGCCAGAATGGGGCGTTGGTACAGCAAAAGAATCGCAAGCGTGGATAGCAGGACGGCGTTAAAATTGACGTTATTGGGCAGGAAGCCGACCATTGGTAGGTGGTGGAAGTATTGCCAGGCACTGAGAGCAACCGCAGGGAATGAAAACAGGATAATGCCAGCTTCCCAGGACTCTTTTGAAAATCCTTCAAGGCCCCCATGTGTCAAATAGAGCCAAACAAAGACGTAGAAAAGAATTTGTAAGGTTGGAAATAAACTTTGTTGAACATCGAGCGATCCGAGAAGACTCATCAGTACCCAGGCAAGGATGAAAAATGCCCAGGTGCTGAGGGTGAGCGATTTACGCTTTGTCCACAAAGCATGAATCATGAACACGCCGCCCAAAAGGCTCCAAAGAGTAAAAGACCCATCGTTCTTGGCGCCCTGAAGAAAAGAGCCGATAAGGACCCAAAGGAGTAGAAAGCAAGAGGGAATTGTCATTGGGACTCCATAAAGTGGCGATCCCTTCGCAGATGCGGGTATTGCAGAAAAAGTTGCGATTTTAAGTCGACAGCCAATGTCGGGTTCCATGAAGGAGCCACTTGGAAAAGGCGATACCAGGTCCCCTGGTTCAAAGGTTCCATATCCGTTGCAATAACAAGGTAAGACACTGCTTCTGCGAGAGCAGCGGGTGTGGGGTGAATTGAAGCCTGTTGCAGGCGGATCGATGACAGCAGTGTAAAGGCCGGTGTATGCTCCGGCGCGATATGAATCGATCGATTCGCATAGGATGCCGAATCTTCTATTTTATTCTGTGAGAAGGCGTATTCTCCCTGGGTACGGAGTCGATCACTCATAAAGTGAGTCTGAATAAGCATTCCCAGGCTAAGGGCCAGGGTGACTCCGAGGGCCTTTTCAGGAAAAGTAAGGGAAAAAGCGTAAGAGTCGGAGGGAGCTTCTGTGGTGCGGATGGAAAGCAGCACAAAGAGCAGAAGAAGATGGGCGGGCAGGAGCAGTGAATAATCCAGAAGGTTATGGAAGAGCAACGCGATGATGGCGGCTTGGATATACCGATTTTTCTGTTCCTTCCAGAGCAACGCTATGAACGTCATTAATGCCACTGTGAAGACAAGCCCGTATTCGACGGCCCATTGCAGGTACGCGTTATGGGCATAGAGGCTGAATTGGTCCATCCCGGGAGGATGCGGCAAGGCCACGGCGAAGCTGCCAGGGCCTAAACCAAACCAGGGCGCCCATCGAATCATTCGCAGCGTTTCTCCCCAGAGCTGAAAACGGTGCGGATCCCCCTGATTCAGAATGCGGTACGCCAGTGGAACGACGCACGTCAGCGCCGAGAGGGCTCTCCAGATCGACTTCCTAGGCAGAGATGCGTGCTCTGAGAGGTAGAATCCCCCCACTCCGAGCGCCACCCAAACACCCACAGATCGTGTACACAGCAGCGCGACTGTGATTAAAGTGGTACAGAGGACACTCAGAGGTTTGCGAGCCAGTGTCCCTGGCAAACTCAAGAAAAAAGGAACTAATAAATAACTTCCCAATTCGTTACGGTTCCAAAGGCCTGCGACAGGTGCGGTGTGGAGCACAAAGGTCTGATACAACGCCCATAGGGAGAGGAGTAGGCCATACTGAGGGATTCCCTTCAGTATCGACTCTGCTGAAGAACGTGACAGTTGAGGCGTTAGGATGAGCAGGAAAAGGACGTCGCACCAGAGCCAGAGAGACTCCAAACTCTTCCAGGGCGTCCCCGACGCTACTAGGCTTCCCGCCAGCGCGACGCTGATGAGAAGGAGTAAGGCGAAGGGGCGAGGCTTACACAAGTAGTGCGGGAGGGGCAGTTCAGTGTGAGAGAAAAGCATCCAGACGAATCCAAGTAGAAGCCCAAAATGAAGAGCCACTTGTGTCCACAGATCTACGGATGCGCTGTAGAGGCTGGTAAAAATCAGAGCAAAACCAAGAAGGATCGCTATCATGCGATTTTAAGATAACAAATACGGGGAATGTAGAGGAGGTCTTACTCTGCTACGACACGCGGAGTTAGGAAAACGATGAGCTCCGTGCGTACTTTGCGATCGGAATAGTTCTTGAAGAGATAGCCCAAGATGGGAATGGACATCAATATTGGAATTCCCGATACGATTTTTTGTGTTGTTTCCTTGATAAGTCCACCGATAGCGATAGTTTCTCCGTCGCGCAATAAGACAGTTGTATCGGCATTACGCGTTTGGACAGTGGGAGGAGCGTTTGGAGAGCTCGTAGACCCCGCATTGCTAATTTCGGGAACTACTTTTAGAGTGATGCGCTGATCAGCGTTGATCGTCGGCTTGACGCTTAACTTAACACCAGGAGTTACGAATTGGAAGCTGGTCGTTACAATGCCTTGATTGACGGAGCTAACAGAATAGGGAATTTGATCGATGACATTGATGCTTGCGGATTCATTGTTGAGTGTGACGATGTGAGGAGTGGATAATACTTTTAATTTATTTTTGCTAGCCAAGGCGCTTATTTGTGCTGAGAGTAAATAAGCGGCCTCCGAGTGGAGGAAGCTTAGGGACATGGTTGTTCCAGCTTGGGTTAAATCTCCAGCTGTACTAACAGTGTTTTGGTTCTTGGTCCCCGTGTAGTCCCATGAAATTCCCAACTTGGTATCATCATCCAATGTGACTTCGACAATTTTGGCTTCGATATCGACCTGTTGTGGCTTGCGGTCCATTGCGGGGAGTAAATTTTCAATTTGGACCAGCCCTTCACGGGTGTCTGTGACGATAATCGAGTTTGACTTCGAGTCGACATTGGTGACGCCCTTGCGTCCAGCTGTCGAGCGAATGGCGTCAATGGTTCCTTTCACATCAGACGCATTGAGATAATTGAGTCTAAAAACCTGCGTAAATGTAGTGGCTTGGGATTGTTCTGTAGATAAAGCGGGAGAAGAAATAATGCGGATGATGTTGCTTCCGGCATTGAGCGCTACCAGCCCCTTGAGTGTCAAAATGGTTTGAAAGGCTTGATCAAAAGGAACTTGGTCTAAATGAACTGTAACAGGGCCTAATACGTCCACACCGTACACCATATTAATCCCTGATTTGACAGAGAGTAAGCGCAGAACATCACGGATGTCCGCTTCCTGAAAATCGAGGGATACAGGAGTCGCAGGAAGTTTTATGGAACCTAACAGAAGATTGGCTTGCGTATTCGATATCTGGCCCGTTGTCTGAATAGGCGACATCGCTTCCACACCCTGGTTCGTTACCAGTATGGAAACAATCGCTATCGAGAAAGCTTTTTTAACAATGTCCATAGAAACGACCCCCACATTGTTTCATATAAGAGAAATCCTCTAAATTCAAGGCCTTTTTAAGGAGCTACAGGCTTCGTAATACGCAATTCCTTCACTGTGCGATCTGAACCGATCAACATGACACTGTTTGTTTTTACAACGCCAGAGATCCCTTTGACAGCCCTGTTGTGTGCATCATAAAGTCGTCCGCCCTTGAGGATGTAGCTGTTTATACCTGTCGTTAAAACGGCCATGCGTCCGTTGGCATCTTGGAGAATACCTTTCAGGGTCAGAGAGGTAATTTGCGGGGTGCGTTCACCCGTATCTGACTTGGATTCTGCTCCTATTAAAGGAATGAAAGGGTCTCGATAACGGTCGGCTTGATAAGAATAGGTCTTTCGGAGTGGTTCTGGTTTAGAGCTACTGGACTCTGAGGAGGCGCTGGAAGCCGCGGCTACGGCAGGCTTCGTCTGCGGTAGGACAGGGTTCTTTTTAGAAGTGGCTGCAACAGGCTGTTTAGCTAGCGACGAAGAGCTGGAAGTTCCCCCCGTTGTAGGCCCTGCAGCATGTGCTGCTGTAGCGCAGAGGAGTAAAAACACCGCAGAAGATGTCAATTTCTTATCCATGATATTTAAAAGCAACCAAAGTGAAGCTTGTGGTAATCGTTTTCGACGGATCACTCTTGTTTTGGAAGGGTGCAAAACTGATGTTTCGAACGGCGAACAGCCTGTCTCCCTTGCCAATTGAGGTTAGAAAGCGTCCCAGCGCGTGAAAGGATGTTGTCGCAGAGATCGTATAGGCAATTTCGTCATACAGTCCCTTGGACACTGGGCGTCCAGGATTTAAGTTGGAAATTAAGATGCCAAATGTTTCTGCTTTACGCGTTAGAGTGCGCAGCAACGGAGGAAGATCGCGATTGCGTGGTAATTGTTTTTCAAATTCAGCCACTTCAATTTGGAGATCAGCCATTTCTTTTTGAATTTTATTTAGTTGTTGCGCGCGCGCTTCGGCTGCGGCAATTTTCTGTTCTAAGTCAGCCTTTTCCTTTTTAAATTTTGAAATTTCGGCATTCACGGGGCTGATTAAAATAGACGAAAAACCATAACCGATAGCAGCCCAGAGGATCAGTGTGGCGACAACGGAAATGACTAAATTACGATTTTTTAGCATTGTCCGCTGCACCTCCTCTTTTATAGATGGTTGTAACATGAAACGATAGTGTGGAAGTTCCATTGGCAGCTTGGACCAGTGAGATGGCTCCTAATTCGACATCACTGAAAGTGCCGGAAGTTTCCAGATTCGATATGAAATCCGCAATGGTGTAGTTGTCGGTGGCAATAACATCCATGTTAATAATCATCGAATCAGCCGTTTGAATGTTTGTTGTGAGATTGGTGAGCCAGATATTGCTGGGAATCAGTTTAAGGAAATCGTCCATAAAAATAGGATAACGAAGACGTTCGCTTTCTAGACTTTGGATGACGTTGCTTTGCTGAAGGAGCTGCGCCTTGGCTTGTTCGAGCTTTTCGACC
>CAZDML010000137.1:0-5314 GCA_964506645.1 uncultured Elusimicrobia bacterium
ACGTGCGTGCGGGAGCCGCCCCCAAAGATAGCGTGAGCGCCCCATAATCCGCACGGGTGACGAGCCGAATAAAATGCGGCAGCGTCCGCGCATCATCCCAATTCATCATCGGCTGCTTCATCGCGCGCAAAGGGAGAACAAAATAGAAAGAGGCGCCTAAAGCCACGATCAGCACACCACGAAAGACCGCCATCGGCGATGTCCACCGCTGCCAAGAAAGACACACGACCGCGGGGGCGAGCAAGAGGATGGTCTGATGATTGGCAAAACCGACCCCTAATAAGAAGCAGGACAGCCAGGGCCTTTGCGGCGCACACCAAAGGACCGCCAGACACAACGCCACGTGCATGGCAAAGACCTCCGTCACACTAGAAATCGTTACGATCTGCGGTGAAAAAAGCGCCACCGCACAAACAACCGCTACCCACAGGAGTGAAAGACCGGCCTCAATAAGGAAGGCCGCAAGCAAAGCCAACGAAAGGGCTCCGCATAAACTCGAAAAAAGATTTATTCGATAGGCGACAGTAGCCCAAGGGATCAGCGTTGAAACAAGGTGTGCCGTCCACGTATAGCTTGGAAAAGCGGGCGGGTGTGGAATGGCAAGCGTGTGGGCGGCGGTCATAAATTCGCCCGAATCCCCCGTCGTCACGGTGGGGGCTGCCCCATGCAGGTAAAACGCAAAGGCGAAGAGGAAAACACCAACAACGACCCATGATTTTTGGCTCATCGGCGAAAATTATACTACTTTGCAAAACACCTTGATTTTACGCGCAGTAGGGGTTAGACTGCCTGTGCAAGGAGGAACAAGATGAAAGTTCGCAATAGCAAAGTCGTTCTTTGTGGCGGAATCCGCACCCCCATCGGGCACCTGGCCAAAAGCCTGGCCACGGTGTCACCCGAGCACCTCATGACCACAACGATTAACGGCCTCCTGCAAAAAACAACTCTTTATCCTCATGCTGTTGATGGTGTCATGGTCGGCTGGGTCGGGCAAGGCAGCCATGCCCCCAATATCGCCCGCGTTTCCGTACTCAACTCTCATCTTCCCGAAAAAGCCCATGCTGTGACGGTACAGGCCAACTGCGTCTCAGGTTTGGAAGCCATTTCCTCTGCCGTGCGTCATATCCTTTTAGAAGAAGGGGACCTCTATATTGCCGGTGGCACCGAGTCGATGTCGAATATGCCTTATGCTATTCGTGGGAATCGTAGCCAAAAAGAGCTGCGATCAACAGACACGGTCAAAGCCAACTGGCATACCCTGCTTGATCATGGCGACATTTCCGTCGTCGACTGTATTGAAGAAGGATTAAACGACCCCGTCAAAAATTTGAACATGGCCGCCACAGCCGAAGTCTGTGCACAAATGTATTCGATCGATCGTGCGTCCCAAGATGCCTATGCCGTTGAAACGTATCGCCGCGCGTTCGAAGCCGAGGAGCGCGGCTTCTATGCCACGCATTCTATTCCCGTGATTGAAAACAGCCAGACCATGCTGACGAAAGACGAGTATCCTTATTTACGCGAAAGTCTTGTAAAGAAACCAGAAATGATGGCCAAAGCTCCTGTTATTTTTGATTCCACCGGTTTCACCATGAAGGATTTCTACCAGCGTTACGGCGAGCACATCCTGGGCAAAACCTATCATGACGGAGCCAAAGCGTCGGTCACCCTCTTTAATTCCTGCGCACGCTCGGATGGCGCGGCGGCCGTAATTGTCGCCTCCGAAAAACGAGCCAAGGAACTCAAACTTGAGATTCTGGCAGAAGTCGTCGACTGGGCCTACTACGGCAACAACCCGGCGCATATGGGTGTTTCCCCTGTTTTTGCGACAGCCAATGCGCTCGATCGCGCGGGCATCCGTTTTGATGATTTAGATTTGATTGAACTGCACGAAGCCTTCTCGGCTACATGCCTGTCGATCTTTAAGGTGGGGCGTGAAAAGTACGGACACTATTGGGAAAGCAAGTGGAAGGAAGGAAAATTAAATCCCAACGGCGGTTCGATTCCTCTGGGACATCCTCTGGCAGCGACCGGTACACGCATTGTGCTTAACGCCCTCTACCAGATGAAGCAAAACTCTAACATCCGCTACGCCCTCACCACTGCCTGTGCCGCAGGTGGCCTGGGTGGCGCGATGATCCTGCGTAAATACCAATAATCCTAAGCCAGCGTATGTTTATTCCTCTCGAGCTGATAGGCTGCGAGCTGGCGCTGTCGCTCTTCGGGAGACCATTTCAGGGCCTCTCCTAAAATATCCGCAATGCAATGCAATGAGTCCTCGGGAAGATCTCGCAAGCGCGCCCAGCGCGTGCGACGCCAGACAAAATCATTTAAGCTCAGCACCATCTCCCGCTCAACCGCATAGCGTGCCTCGGCAAAAATCCACGGCTCGTCCGGATGGACGGGAGCTTGCAGCGCCTTATCGGCACGTGCGTATTCCAATACTTCAGCGGCATGGGTCCCATAGAGCGTGACAAGATAGGCTATCGTATCGCCCGACCACTTGCGCACATCGGCACGGTGCTGAAACTCCCCAAGGAATGCAGCAAAATCACTAAACTCCCCCCCGGGCAACGGACCGATGGGGCCGGCTTTGAAAGCCGGCTTCTTAAGAAAGTGTGCCGCTTGGGCAGCGACTTCATCGCCTGCCTTGCGGCCTGCCGTTAATTTTACGCCAGGAACGGACCAAAAATTGCCCAGCTCTTTTACCAACCGATAATCGCGCGAGGCGTCCACCGTACGAGCGCCGGAACGCACAAGCGGTCGTAATCCCCAATAGACTCGCTTCACATGGTCCTTCCGGTAGCGCGCCTGGGCGTCATTTATACTTTCTTCGGGTTGCTGTAAGCCCGGGAAGAATCGAAAGAGCTCATCGAGAAGACTTTGTACATCTGTCACAGACGCCTTTGTTTCGTCTGGAGACTCCGAATAGGCCGTATCGGTTGTCCCCACTAAAGATAAATAACGCCCCACAGGGATTACAAAGAAGACTTTTCCGGGAACCGAACTCGATAAGATGAGCGGCGTATCGGAAATCTGATCCACCAAAAGATGAATGCCTTTGCTGTTCTGCAGTAGGGGCTCTGATAACTCAACCTTCGCGCGGAGTTGATCAATCCAAGCCCCTGTCGCATTAATGACAAGCTGAGGCTTGACTGTGATCTCTTTGTGGGTGAGTGTATCGAGCAAAGTGACGTCTGTGACCCTGCCGCTAGCCGTCTGAATCCGCTCCACCCGTGTATACGTCGCAACACGAGCCCCTTTGGCAGCAGCCACCTGCGCAAAACCCAGCGTAAAGCGAGAGTCAAGCAGCCGCGCATCCACAAAATACTGTGTCGCGCCTTTGAGATTTTTCTCCTGGAGCGTGCGTATACGTTCCAGGACAAGTGCTTTGGAAAGGACACGGAAGCGTCGCCCAGGGCGCTTGGGCAACCCGATCGAGGCCAGGCGGTAAAACACGTCATAGAGGGCTGTCCCGACTCGCAGCGCCAGCAGGCCATGGGCGTCACCTTTATATACGGGGTAAATAAATGAAAACGGCCGCACCCAATGCGGAGCCAGTGCTTCCAGCCGTAGTCGCTCCCGACACTCCTGAAACACGTAGCTCAGCTGGCCCTGCGCCAAATAACGGATACCGGCATGGGCGAGCCCTGTCGAATTCCCACTGGCGCCCACAGCAAAATCACCCGCTTCAACCAGGGCGGTTTGGAGCCCCTGTGCCGCGGCATGAGCCGCAATACTACAGCCGACAACCCCTCCACCGATGACGAGAACTTCAGGAGAGCGTTCCGAGAGGGACGTCAGAGCGTTACGACGTTCTTGCCAGGAAAAAGCCATGGATTATCCGCGGGGATGGAACTTCCGATGCGCGTCCTGCAGGTGAGACTTCCCAAGATGCGTATAAATCTGAGTGGTCGCAATCGACGCATGGCCTAACATCTCCTGCACGGCCCGCAGATCGGCCCCATTTTGAACAAGGTGAGAAGCGAAGGAATGACGAAGTGTATGTGGAGTCACAGGCTTGCGAATACCCGCATCCAGAGCCGCTCGACGAATCAAACGCCAGAATTGCACAGCGCTCATGGGGGTCAAACGGTTCGAAACAAAAACCGTTTTAACCGAAGCGGCTGTTTCCGGTCGCTGCGCAAGATACGCCTGAACCGCCAGTTTAGCGCGCTCTCCGATAGGAACGACGCGCTCCTTACCGCCTTTACCCAACACGCGGACATAACCGACCTCCAGTTCCAATTGATCCAATGTCACATGAATCAACTCCCCTACGCGCAGGCCTGCCGCATACATCAACTCCAACATGGCTCGCAGGCGAACCTGAGAGGCTTTGGGATCGCGGACCGCCGCCATCAGCTTCGAGACCTCTTCGACAGACAGATACCGTGGGAGTTTTTCGGGTTTACGCGGAGTTTGAAGATAGGCCGCAGGGTCCTTAGCAATCATTTCTTCTGAAGTTAGAAAACGGTAAAAAGCACGGAGACTGGCGATATAGCGGGCTAACGACGTGGCTTGTATGCCTTCTGATTTCCGGTGCCACAAATAATCCGTTAAATCTTCGTGGTCAACCTTGCGAAGGTCTTTACGCAGCTTGACAAGATAGTGCAGGTAAGCAGTGAGGTCGGTCTCATAACTACGCACCGAGCGCGGGGCCAGCCCACGCTCGGCGCGTAAATGACGTAAGAAGACGGTCAGAGGTTCAGGCGTAGTCGATGCCGCGGCCTCAGGCATAGACCTCTTTAACGCTTCCCGGCAACCGGGTGCTTGCTCTCTTTCGCAGCCGAAGTAGCGACTTCCGGTGCTTTGGCAGGCGTTGCAGCGAAATACTTATCTCGTAATTCCTTTTCCAAGCGAGCGGCAATGTCAACATGCTCACGCAAGAATGCACGGGCATTGTCACGTCCCTGCCCGAGACGTTCTTCTCCCCACAGATACCAGGCGCCCGCCTTTTCTACGATACCGGCGTCGACACCCACATCAAGCAGGCAGCCTTCACGGGAAATGCCTTCACCGAAATACATTTCAAACTCAGCCTGACGAAAGGGTGGCGCAACTTTGTTCTTAACGACTTTCACACGCACACGACTTCCGACCACTTGTTCGGCAGACTTAATCGGCTCTATGCGGCGGATGTCGAGCCGAACGGAGGAGTAGAACTTGAGAGCAAGCCCCCCCGTGGTTGTTTCCGGGTTTCCGAACATCACACCGATCTTTTGTCTCAGCTGGTTGATGAAGATCAGGCTGGTCTTGGATTTGGAAATGGTCGCCGTCAGTTTACGCAATGCCTGAGACATCAGGCGCGCCT
>CAZDML010000138.1:0-5269 GCA_964506645.1 uncultured Elusimicrobia bacterium
AGTGTCAGCTGATGCTCCAGGGCCGTGGCTGCAAGTAACCCATCCACCACAGGGAGACGTTTATTTTGCTGCGCAGCTTCCCCCGCCATGATTCCCCAGCGTTCCGCAATCGGCTCCGTAATAGTAAGGATTTGGCCGCTAAAACGATTTTTTAAATCTTTCTCAAGCCAGGCTTCAATCATTGTGCGCTTCCCAGAAAGAGGAAGTTGGGCAATCCCTTGCCGAATCTCTCCCAGTGTCAAAACACTTAAGTAGAACAGACTCTCGTCGATCGTTTGAATCCATGCGACGACACTGGATTCTTTTTGAGGCTTAATCAATTCTGAAATGACGTTGGTGTCCAGGAGGAAGCCGCTCATAAGGGATGATCTCGGCCATAGTCAGGTGTTCGGGGGGGCAGCTCCATCCCGGCGAGCGGAGATTGGGCAAAGAAATCAACAAGGCGGGATGTACTTTGCTGTCGTTTTTGGAGTTGTTCGAATTGGGTGGCAGAAAGCAGGACGATCGTTTCTTTGCCATGCCGCGTTACCCATTGGGGGCCTTGTGTTAGAACGAGATGAAAAAGCTCACTAAAACGGGCTTTTGCGGTTTGTAATTGCCAGGATTTTTGGAATGGGATCATGATTTTCTCCTAAAATAACTAGTCAGACTAGTTATATATAGCAGAAAAGGGAGCTTACTGCAAGGAGTTTACCACTTCACTTTCACCGTCACGTAGTGGGAAATGCCCAGAGCGCCGAAGGGCGCCATGGCGTAATCGATGCCCAGCTTCACGCGTGGCAGCTGCGGAATATCAAATTCTCCGCCCGCGCCGGCGGTGAGTCCGGCGAGGCTGGCATTGCGTAAAAATTGGATGCTCGAGTCGGTCGAATTGTCGAGGTCATCATGGGTCATGTAGCCGACCCGTAGGACGCTGCGCAAGTCGTCCACCTTGTATTCGCCGCCCACGCTGAAGCGGATAGGGGCATCGTTCGTATAGCGGACGCCGACCGCGCCGGTGAAAAGACGCATAAAGGTGTATGACGCGCCGCCGGTGATTTCCCGAGGAAAGTTGGCGCTTTTGCTGGAAAGATTGCGGGCCGCAACCCCAAGCTGAAGTTCGGAACGCGGGCTGACCAGGACGCCGATATCGACGGCCGGGTTTTGAAATTGGGAGGAGGCAATCGTTTCCTGTACGATTTTAATGGCCGCACCCACCGAGACCTCCGCGCCGTCGGCGCGGGTCATGAGTTTACGGCCGTAGCCCACCGACCCCACCAAATCGGTGTAAGTGAAATTGCCCGTCTGCAGCCCCTGGGTGTCACGGCCATCGATGGTCCCGGCCGTTAAATAGGTCACCCCCGCGGCCAGAGCGCCGTCTTCTAAGGGATAGGCCGCGGCCGCATTCTCCAGTTGCACGCCCTGAAAGTACTGCACGTGCGTGGCGTTAAATTCTTTGGAGTCGCTCTTGGCCAGCGCTCCGGGATTCCAGCGCAGCCCTTCCACACCTTGCGCCATCGACACGATGGAAGGACCCAGCGCCACGCCGCGGGCGTCTGTGGCAATTTTCAAGAACGCGCCGTTGGTTGTTCCGGCGTTATCGGAAATGGCCCATAACGGCGAAACACGAGAACAGAGAAACGAAATCAGAAAAAGGGTGGACAGCCCTTTCATAAAAGGGGTCTTTCTGTTCTCTGTTTTCTTCTCTCTGTTCTGTCTCACTGGATCACCGCCATTTTCTTCACCGTCTGCAGTGTTCCTTCCGAATCTTTTTCGCGTACGACGTAGAAATAGAGGCCGCGGCCGAGCTTATGGCCGGACTGATTGGTCACATCCCAGGCATAGCTCACGATGTTGCCGGCGGCGATGCCGTCAAAATGTTCATCCCGGACGAGGTCGCCGGCGATCGTGTAGATTTTGAGCGACAGTGACGCGCCCGAGCGTACCGCCTGCATTTGAATCGTCGCTGACCCCGCGCGAATGGGGTTGGGATACAGAAACGTGTTGTCTTCAAAAAGTTTTTGCGAGTCGGCGCCGGCGCTGGCCACCGACTGCAGGGCCATGGTTCGGCTGCGCGTGGTCGCGCGGTCTGAGTTGCCCGTATCGGTGGCATCCAGGATCAGCGTGTAGACATCGTTGGAAACGGGGTGGCCGTCATCGCCCAAGCCGTTCCACGTGAGCACGTTGGAAACCGGTCCTGAACTGGAATCAAAATCTTCCCCGAGGCCAGCCTGGTTAAGAGCCAGTGTGCGAATAGTGGCTCCCGCGCTATTGCGGACGCGCGCAGTCACCAGTGCGTTTTTAGCGAGACGGTAATTGATGGTGTAAGGCGGCGCTGCATTTTGATTGGAATCACGGCTGGATTGGATCGAAATGTTGTGAATGTCGACGGAATTGATCTGCAGGAGCGAGCCAATCGTCACCATAGTAGCGGTGGCCCCGGTCGACGACGCGTCAATCGTAAATCGGTAGTTGCCGTTGATCCGGGCATTTTCTCCATCAATCAGCCACAGGCCATTCCAGAAGACCGTATTCGCGCCGGCAGAAAGTCCTGCTGTTTCGATGGTATGTACCAGCGTATTGTCCGTGCCGTTGACGGTACGGTAGATGTTGATGGTGACATTCGATGGGCCGCCATCGAGCGTAAATTGAACGGTGGTTCCGGTTTGCGTGCCGGTTGTTTCCGCGTTGATGGTGGTGTTGCTTAGAGAGAACGCCGAGATGGTAAGGGCGTGTGCCTTAGCAGCAGCGAGTGTGAGAAGCGCGGTGAAGAGGATGATCTTTTTCATACATGGGTAGTTTAGCCTACAAAGGTTACGGCAAAGTTGCCAATGTGTTAAATCCATGTTAACGACAGAAACCTGAAACCCTCTCTTTTCTAGAGTAGTTTTGGGGGGGGATCCAAAGGGGGAGGCTCGGGCCTCAAACGGGCTGCAAACTTGAGGAATACTCCTAAGGTCCCCTTGCGGGGACCGAGCCAGCGCAGCCTTGTTCTCGGCTCCGACCTCCCCCTTGAATCCCCAGGCATTTATCAAGTGAGAGACGTGTTTCCAGAATGGGAGGACAAAGGCCTGGTTGCGGGAAAACCCCATAAGGCCTGACCATAAGCTGTCTTGGTTGTACAAAGGCCGATCATCCAGGAAAGGGATAGGGTGGAGGTGCATGCAGATTTAGGCCGGGAAGGGCGATTACTGGCTGGCATGATTCAGCCCACGCAGTGGGCTTTCATAAAATTCCACGAGTTCCAGCCAGCGCCCTGGCCGGCCGTGAAAAATTTGCAAGGCACCGAGGCCCTCCCTTTTCGAGATGACCCTTTGGTTTAGTTGCCGTAGATGTCGAGCGCGGAGAGTGCCGGGGCGTTCGGGTTGGTCGTGGCGGTGTCTAAAGACGGATCGGCCGGTTCCATGGCCGCCGTTTTCATGGTCGCCGGGAGGAAGCCTGCATTCGTTTTGGAGGTGGCGACCGGAATGTCCATCGCCGGTCCCTTGGACTGCTGTAGAGGAAGGAAGCTGTTGGTGCCGTTGATATCCGGCAGTGCGTTCAAGCCCATCGGATCCAGGGCGTCGTTGGCCATGGGCAGAGCCATGGGGTTTGCGGCCATGGCCGTTCCATCACCGCCAGGCAGAAGGTCGGCGAGTGCAGCCTGTTCCGGCGAGGGCACCATGTCGGGTGCGGCCTGAGCAATCGCTGTTTCCATTTCTTTATTCATCATATGTTCATGCGTATCGATCATGGCGCTCATGGCAGTCTGGTTGTCCGGGTTCTTCTCCAGCAATTCGTTGTAGCCCAAGATGGCCTGCACGTAGTTGCCTTGTTTGCGGAAGTCGCGAGCTTCTTTCAGGATTGCGCGTTCGTCATCGTTGAGCTGTGTGACGTGTGCGCCAAAGCGGTAGGTAAAGCCGATGCGGTGGGTCGCGCCAAAGTCGCCAAACCCGCCGTAAGCATAGTCAAAGGAGAAATCGTGCCAGTTAATGCCGAAGCCCAGACGGATGCCGCGGCCTTCATCGTTGGAGCCCGCATAGCCGAGGCGAAGCGCAAGCACTTCTTTAAACCAGTATTCCGACCCCAGGGACACAAAGGTCGAGTTGTCGTTGGGCATCGTTATATCGCCGGTCAAGGTCACCGGTTTACCATAAAGGCGGCTGGCCGCAGCGCCCATTTTGATCTTGCGCGGCAGAGGGTCGCGTTCATCAACAAATTTAAGACCCGGACCGAGGTTCAGGACGGAAAGGCCCAGGGTGTAGTTGCCGCTTAAATAGTGTTTGGGGAGGGTGTAGAGGGCGCCGACGTTACCGGCCACGGTCCCGGCCGAGTCGCTGGCCAGGGTCTGGCGGATCACCTGAAGGCTTCCGCCCAGGCTAAGGCGCGGGGTCAACTGGCGGGCCACCGAACCGTTTAATACATAGGAATAGGCGCTGACGTTGCCAGTGGCATTGCCGCTGTTGTCGTACCCATCGATGTTGCCATATCCCAAATAAGAGAACGAGCCGCCGAGCGCTACGACATCGCCCGGATGGACATACGCCATGTGTTCGTAGTGCACGCCTTCAATTAAAGAGGAATGCATGAAATTGGCTTCGCGCTGCTGCACGCGGGCAAGGCCCGCCGGATTCCACGCCATGGCGGAAGCATCGTTGGCGAGCGCGGTGTAGGCTTCGCCCATGCCGATCGCCCGTGAACCGACGGGAATTTTGAGAAGTTCAGCGGTCGTTGTTCCCGGGCCGCCGGCGAAAGCAAGCGAGGACGTCAGCACGCACAGCGCAGACATCAGCGTGCAGAAAGAGGAAACCTTCAGAGAAGTTTCCTTTTTCTGAGTGCCGATGTCGGATGGCCGATGTGCAACGATGTGCTTCACAAACCCTCCAGGTTTTTCCCCGTCTTTCCACAACCGATCGGGGTTTTCTTCTACACCCACAGTATGCTGGATGGGTGTTACAGGACGATGAAGAGAATGTTAACTCTGCGTTAAATGTAAGGAAGGTGTTAGGGAGGGAGTGGAACGAGAGGGGAGGCGACTGCAGATTTAGGACGTCATCCCGGAATGGTGTTATCTGGGGATCCATCATATAAGGCGGTGTCTGTCACAACGGAACGATATATTCAGTCCGTTGTGCCAGAGCAAAAATGGGTCTAAAGTACGTCTGTTTTTTGCTGTGGCACTAGAAGTACTTTATATGTCTTCGTTGTGACTGTCACCGTCGTGGGTGTTGTTACCTAACAATGACCAGTTTCCCGCGTTTTTCGCCGTAGGCGTTCTTGATCTGGTAGATGTAGACACCGGAGGCGACGC
>CAZDML010000139.1:0-5178 GCA_964506645.1 uncultured Elusimicrobia bacterium
GTCGGGCTCACAGCGGGTGCATCAGCACCGGAATACCTGGTTCAGGACGTGATTAAGTACCTCCAGGGTCGCGGCGCGACCGTATCTGAAGTCGAACATATCAAGGAAGACGTCAGTTTTGCTCTCCCGCGCGAACTCCTTGCGATGACCAGCGCCGGCGCCTCTTCCGCCTCTTAAAAAACCTCTCTATTTCCACTTGAATTGTTAAAAAAGGTCGGATAGACTTCGACCATGCCTGACGTATCGCCCGCAAAAGCACTCACGATGCTGCGTTCAGCCATTGTGAACGCGCGCATTTACCCCAAAGGTAGCCAGATGGTAGATGTCTCAATCAAAGGGGCTTTGGAAGCGTTTCAAGCCGCCCTGGAGAGTGCCTCTGCAATTACTGTGACGGATGCCCAGGGAAAGCTCCTGGTCGACGGCAAAGATGCCCCCGAGGCCCGCGATTTTCGTCCCTTCCTGGTGTCCCACGAAATTCAATCTCTCCGATTTACCAAAGGCGTCGAACTCGCTGAAATGACAACCCTGGTAGAGGGCCTTGGCCGAAAAAAAGGTCAATACGATACCAAGCCCAATTTTAAAGAATGGCTGAAAGGCCAAAACGTTTCACACGTTCTGGTCGAAGAGGTGCAGTTCGTTGCGCTTCAGAAGGGTGATGTGGTTGTGCAGCAAATCACTCAACTGCTGGAACAAAATTCACACGATGTTCCTTCACTCATTAGTTCGCTCGATGAATCCGTACGTCTCATGGATCAACTCCCGGATGATAAGAGCAAGCAGGAAGCACGCAAACACATGGCGCACCATCTTTCAACCTTGCCACCGCACCAACTACGCGAACTCTTTGAAAACAAACTGCCAGAGAATGTAGAAAAAGCCGGCTTGCGTGACGATGTCGTGCAGGCTATGACCCGTGAAAAACTGGAAGAAACTCTTGAGGAAGTTCACAAGTGGTACGACCAGATCAAACAGAGCGCCGCCTCCGACCTCGAAGCCGTTGAAAAATTAAACGGTCTGAAGAGTTTTTTAGGAAAGATTCTTCATTCACCGGCCAGCAAGAATGTGTCGTTCGCGATGTACGAAGAATTGCTGAACGTCGGGTTGCTGGAAGAAATTCCGCAGGGGGTGCAGAAAGGCGAACGGTCTTCTCTGAATGCACAGGTTGAACAACTGTTATCGATGCCGAGCGCCTCCCTGCTTGACCCGCCTGTCCGGCAGAATTTCCCCGAGCTACTGAAAGCCTTGTGCGGCATGGGCATGGACGAAGCCCTCCAGAAGCTCACCGACAAAATGATGGAGAATTTGAAGAATACAGCACCGCTCATGCGTGAAACGGCGGTGAAAACGCTGAAACTCTTCCAGGACACTTTCGCTTCGAACCGCAAAGAAAAACAATTTTTAGCGATCGTGTCGGCGTTCCGTCAGATGGCTGACCAGGAAAGTTCCCCCGAGGTTTACCATCAAGTGGCGACCGCTTTGCAGGCAGCCGCAATGGAAATGCTGGTGGGATGGAAGTTTGAGGAAAGTGCGTTGTTGTTGGCATTGCTGCGTCGACACAGTCGGGAGGAAAGCCCGATTAGCCAGAAGAAAAAGCAATTTGCTGCCAGGGCACTTCAGGAATTTGCTGCGAAGGGTCTCGATACGCTGTGCGCCGATATCAATGCGTCTGTAAAAGAGCGTCAGGAAGGGTCGTATAAAGTTCTGGCCGAATTGGGTGAAGACGCCGTGCCTTCCTTGATCGAAGCGATGAAGCGATCGATGGACCCGCGTACCAAACAAGCAGCGGCGCAGGCGCTGAAGCGTCTGGGGACGGCCGCTAAGGATCCGTTGGTGAAGCAGATGACACTCAACACCCCGGCGGATGTGCTGGTCAAGTTGGTCCCGATCCTGGAAGAATTCGTTGATACCTCACTCTTGCCGACGCTTACCGCACTCTCACAGCATGCCGAACCCCTTGTCCGACGGCAGGTGGCCCGCTTGCTGGCTCGTGTGCAGGACACGAAAGCCCAGGCCCTGCTTTTCGCCATGTTGGGTGATTCTGATCCTGAAGCACAGACCGAAATTATCCGCATGATCGGCGATCTTAAAATCGCCGCCGCTGTTCCGGAATTGATCAAGCATCTTCCAACGGCCTATCCATCGGCTCAGGAAGAAATCTGCATTACGTTCGGTACGCTGAAAGACAAACGTACCATCCCGGAACTTATCAAATTGCTTCAAAATCATGGATCATTTTGGAAAAAATCCTCTGGTACCCCCGAGTCGACCCGCGTGCGCATTGTCTGGGCGCTGGGGCAGATGATGCCGGATGTTGAAGCCGAAAAAGCGCTGCAAAAAGCACAGAAAGACAGTGCCATGGTTGTACAGCGTGCGGCCCAAAATGCGCTGAGTAAATCGCTCTCTCCAGCCCGATAACCTCAATAAGCTACAATACCGCCGTGCTTAGAAAATTTCGATTATTTATGATCGTTTTCACTGTGGCGGCGGTCCGCGCCTATGCCGTCGGCCCCTTGTGGATTCCCGCAACCTGGGAAACTTCAGATGGTGTTCAGATGGTTGGCAAATACCGTGAGCCATCTCAAAAAGGGGCGACGACCTGGGTTTTGCTGCATGGTCTCGGCAGCAGCAAGGCCGAATGGATGCCTTTGGCGGAAAAATTAGCAACTCAAGGGCAAGGCGTACTGATCTATGACGCGCGTGGACACGGCGAAAGCACGCGGCGCGGCAAAGAGGTTCTTTTTTATCAGGATTTTCACACCGGGGGGCCGGGTTCGGAGTGGAACCGCATGGTTGCGGATGTGGACAGCGCCATCCGCTGGTTGAAGCAGAACCCGCAAACAGGACCGATCGCTCTGGGGGGCGCCAGTCTCGGCGCCAATATTATTCTCGTGTATGCTTCTCAACATCCTGAAATCAAAGGGCTCGTGCTCTTATCGCCTGGTATGGAATATGCCGGTATCCCGACCCCAAAGGCCTATCAGAAATACGCAGCGAGGCCTCTGTTTATGGCGGCGAGCCCCGAGGACACCTACGCGTTTGCCACTGTCCAGCAGTTCGCTCGTCAGCGTGGTGATTCTACGCTGCGGGTTCGCTCCGGCAAAGGCGGAGAACACGGGGTACACATGGTTCACGGCAGTTTTGAAACAGATCTCCTCGGCTGGATGAAAGGAATTTAAATGGAAATCGGTATCGTCGGTCTTCCCAACGTCGGTAAATCCACTCTCTTTAACGCATTGACTGGCTCGGCGGCTGCCGCTGCCAACTTTCCGTTCACGACCATCGAGCCCAACGTTGGCATTGTGCCGGTGCGTGATCCGCGGTTGTATGCGTTGGGGGACCTGTTTCAAAGCAAAAAAATAACGCCAGCGGGAGTCCGTTTTGTCGACATTGCGGGTCTCGTTCAAGGGGCTAGTAAAGGCGAAGGTCTGGGGAATAAATTTTTGTCACACATCCGCGAGGTCGATGCGATCGCGCAGGTCGTGCGCTGCTTTAAAGATGAGAATGTGGTCGATGTGACCAACGGATCCGGGCCCGTGCAGTCGCTCGAAGTCATCGCTACTGAACTGTTGCTTGCTGATCTTGATCAGGCACAGAAACAGCGGGAAAAACTGCTGGGGTCGGCGCGCTCCGGCAATGCAGAAGCTAAAGAAGTGGTGGCTGAACTTGAAAAAGCGATCGACGCTTTCGGAAAAGGAATTCCCGCACGCCAGCAGGGGCTTTCTGCAGAGTCTCAGGAAAAATACCAGTTTTTAAGCGGCAAACCAATTCTCTATGTCGCCAATGTGGGAGAAGATGAGTTGGAAGGAAACCCTCTGGCCCAGGAGCTTGTCGAGTACGGGAAGAAGCAGGGCGTGTCGGTGGTGGTTCTTTCAGCAAAGATCGAAGCCGAAATTGCGCAGTTGCATGAGGCCGAACGCAAAGAGTTTTTAGCGTCGCTGGGACTTCAATCCTCCGGGTTGGATAAGCTCGTGCTCGCCGCGCAGAAACTGCTTAAGCTCATGACCTTTTTTACCTCCGGACCCGATGAATCGCGTGCTTGGAGTATTGCGGAAAACACCCCCGCTGTTAAAGCGGCTGGAAAAATTCACTCCGATATCGAAAAAGGCTTTATTCGTGCTGAAATTTACACCTACGAGGATATTATGAAGTACCGAACGGAAGCCGCTCTTAAAGAGAAAGGCCTGATCCGTCTCGAAGGCCGCGACTACATCATGAAAGACGGCGACGTCACCTACTTCCGCTTTAACGTTTAGCTTACCGGTTCAACTCCTTGGATCCACTCACGCAGGTATTCCCGCGTTCATAAAAACGCCACTTTCGGTGTGTTTCTTTAGAAATGCCGATACGCACGCTGCGCCCGATGCATCCCACGGGTCGAACCGCGTGCGCCAACCACAGCCGCCGATCGCGGCAGAGATCAATGCCATCATAACGCCGGTTAATCTTTAAAATCGTTGTCAGTCGGCCAGGCCCGCGTGGAACCTGAGAGATCCCTTCCAGCGGTTCCAACGCACGAATGAGAACAGCAGCGCCCACACCGGGCTTTCCGCTCACTACATTCAATGCAAACCATGTCCCATAGATGAAATAGACATAGGCGTGCCCGTGTTTGAGAAACATGGAGCTGTTTCGTGTGGTGCGACCCCGAAAGGAGTGACTGCTGGCATCGTAAGGGAGATAGGCTTCGGTTTCAACAATACGGCCGACTTTTCGGCCGCGGGGTGTGTCGTGGACGAGTGTTTTCCCAATGAGGTATTTCGCCAGAGCGAGCGTTTGGTGCGGGAGTTCAGAGCGCTTGAGACGGTTGAGAGACTTCATAACCGCCGAGGGAAAGTGTTATGAACGCGGTCCGGCGCGATGAGGACCTTTAAACGGCCGGCGAGGACCTCCAGGACGAGGACCCCCTGGGCGCGGACCTCGAGAAGGGCCATCGGAGCGTGGCCCCCGTGACGGGCCGCGTCCGTTGCCTTCGCGGGGCGGACGGTCTCCGAAAGAGGGGGCGGATGTTTTCTTGAAGAATTTTCCAAATTTGTGATGCCGCGCATCGGGCCCCTGGTGGCGCGGACCCCGGCCAAAGGGTTTTCGGTCCGCCGCTCCGCTACTGCTTTCGGGTCGGGGTCTCCGATCGCCAAATGACGAAGGACGCGGACCGCGCCATTCATTCGAACGCGTGGCGCC
>CAZDML010000140.1:0-5166 GCA_964506645.1 uncultured Elusimicrobia bacterium
AAAACGAACAGGAATGTTCTCGTAACCAAAGAGGCGTGCTATTTCTTCCATTAAATCAGCCTCTTGAAGTAAATCGGTACGCCAGCTCGGGACAGTAACAAGATGTTGCTGTGTCCCCGTGTTAATAATGCACCCCAGTCGACGCAGCATGTCGGCCATGGCAGAATCTTTGATTTCGACCCCTAAGAATTGCCGAACCTGATCCCCGCGCAATTTGATAGTAATCGGCACATAGGGGGCAGGGGTCGCTTCAATCGGTTTATAGCCATTGCCACCGGCGATTTCCTGGATTAACTGGGCCGCCCGCATAGAGGCAAACGACACCATGTTCCAATCACTGCCGCGTTCGAAGCGATAGGAACTTTCACTTGAGACACCGAGGCGTTTGCAGGTTTGCCGAACACTCGAAGCAGAGAATGCTGCGCTTTCTAAAAGGATTTCGGTTGTGTCTGTTGTAATACCCGAGCTTTCGCCCCCCATGATGCCTGCCAGCGCTGCGGGTTTTTCATCATCCGCAATAACGAGCATTCCGTCCAGTAAGTCGGCTGTTTTACCTTCCAAGGTGAGCAAACTCTCGCCTTTGCTGGCCTGTCGAATACGAAGTTTTCTGCCTTTAATCTTGGCCAAATCAAAAGCATGCATGGGCTGCCCAAGTTCCAGCATGATGTAGTTCGTGATATCGACAATATTATTGATAGCGCGTATGCCGCAGCGGGAGAGGCGTTGGGCCATCCATGCTGGCGAAGGACCGACTTTCATTTCACGGATCAGGCGCCCCATATAGCGTGCGCATAATTCAGGAGCTTCATTCACAATGGAAAACGAAATGGAAGGGATCAGATCAAGCTCTCTGGCGCGCGGCTCTGGGTTTTTGAGTGGGACGTTTAAGGCGGCTGAAATTTCGCGCGCAATCCCCAGAATGCTGAGTGCATCTCGGCGATTGGGAGTGACTTCAATTTCTATGAGGGTGTCATCGAGCCCAAGAAGCTGACGAACGTCGTTACCGAGAGGCGTTTGAGGGTCGAGGATCATGATGCCGTCAGACTTTTCTTCGATCCCCAGCTCCGCGGCCGAGCAAATCATTCCCTGAGAATCGACCCCACGCAGCTTGGCGGCGGCAATGGCATGTCCATCGGGAAGAACAGCTCCAATCCGAGCAAAGGGGATTTTAATCCCCGCTTTTACATTCTGAGCCCCGCAGACCACCGAATAGGTCTGGAATCCATCGTTGACCTGGCAGAGGGACAAGCGATCCGCATTGGGATGTTTTTGCACATCCCGGACTTCGGCCGTGACGACACCACGCAATGATCCGCCCAAGGGTTTGATGGACGCGATTTCAAATCCCAATCGAGACAAGACACCGGCCATTTCCTGCGGCGTAATATCGACCGGAACAAATTCGCGCACCCAATTGTATAGAACGAACATGATTAGAACTGCTCCAGGAAGCGCATATCATTCTCATAGAAAAGCCGGAGGTCGTCTACGCCGTACTTGAACATCGCCAGTCGCTCAATCCCCATACCGAATGCAAAACCGCTGTACTTCTGAGCGTCTATCTTGACGGCACTAAAGACGTTGGGATTCACCATTCCCGAGCCAAGCATTTCGAGCCACCCTGTATGTTTACACACACGACAGCCACTTCCCTGACAGATCTGGCAGGAAATATCCATTTCGGCAGAAGGTTCTGTGAACGGGAAGAACGATGGACGAAATCGCACTTTAACCTGCGATCCAAAAAAGGATTGAGCAAACCGAGAGAGAGTTCCCTTAAGGTCAGAGAAAGAAACGGCTTCATCGACAAGCAGGCCTTCGAGCTGATGGAAAATGCAGGAATGAGTTGCATCCATCGCTTCATGGCGGTACACCCGACCAGGAACAACTATGGCAATGGGCGGTGGGTACTTCTGCATAATGTGCACCTGGACGGGAGAGGTGTGTGTACGCAGCAAAGAGGGCTCGAGTTTGCTCTGAAAATCATCAAGCTTTGGTAATGACAGCTGCTGGCTCGCGGTTTGTAGGAAAAAAGTATCTTGCATGTCGCGTGCGGGGTGATTGGCTGGAATATTGAGGGCATCAAAATTATAAAATTCGCTTTCGATTTCAGGGCCGTCTGCACAAACAAAGCCAAGACCCTTAAAAATCGAGACGAGTTCTTCCATGACCTGAGATAACGGATGCTTATGACCAAACACGCGAGGAACGCCGGGGAGAGTAATATCAAACGACTCGGCCTGAAGCTTAGACTCCAGTTCTTTTTTCTTTAGTTCTCTGGTTTTATTTTCCAGTCCGGCTTCGAGATGGACTTTAAGTTCGTTGGCTTCTTTACCAACGGTTTTCTTTTGTTCGAGGGAGAGCTGTCCGAGGTTTTTAAGATAAGTTGTAAGTTTTCCCTTACGACCCAGCCATTCCTGCTGGAAAGCTTCAAGATCTGTAAGGGTTTGAATAGATTGTAGGCGTGATTGACTTTCCTGGCGTAATGACGCGATCGAAGAGGAGTCGGTCATAGCAAAGAGGAGTAAGGCCGCAATGGCCCTCGTCCGAAGAAGTTAAGCGCCGACGG
The DNA here is from genome assembly GCA_964506645.1 of uncultured Elusimicrobia bacterium. Taxonomy (GTDB): domain Bacteria; phylum Elusimicrobiota; class Elusimicrobia; order 2-01-FULL-59-12; family 2-01-FULL-59-12; genus CAZDML01. The sequence continues at coordinate 2,570 of CAZDML010000140.1, forward strand.
CCGCTTTGGCCGTATCCGCAAGCTGCTTGAAAGCGGCCTGGTCGACCACGGCAAGCTCGGCCAGCATCTTACGATCTAGACCGATACCGGCTTTCTTGAGTCCGTTAATAAATTTGCTGTAGGAGAGTCCATTTAATCGGGCCGCGGCATTAATGCGCTGTATCCACAGTTCACGGAAATCGCCTTTGCGATCTTTACGACCAACATAGGCGTAGCGAAGCGACTTTTCAACCTGCTGGACGACTTGGCGCCAGCGGCTGCGCTTCGAATAATAAGAGCCTTTAGCAATCTTGAAGATCTTTTTCTTACGTTGGCGTGTGGTTACGCCGCTTTTTACACGTGCCATGGTAGTGACCTATCCTTGTTTGAGAGTGATTTATGCGTGGGGCAGAAGCGTCTTAATGATCGCGCCGTCGACCTTATTTAGGTAGTTGGCCTTACGCAAATGACGTCCACGTTTCCGGGACATGCCGATAAGCAAATGGCGCATGCCTGGCTTCTTGTACTTTACCTTCCCGCTTTTGGTCACGAGAAATCGTTTATTGGCTCCGCGATGGGTCTTAATCTTGGGCATAAATTATCCTTTTACTTTTTAGGGGCAAACAACACACTCAGTCGATTGCCTTCCATGGAAGCGTCTTGTTCGACAACGGCCACATCGGCAATCTTTTCCTTCACACGAGTAATGAGGCCCCGGCCTAAATCAGAATGCTCAATCTCGCGCCCGCGAAACACCACGGTAAATCGGACTTTATCACGTTCTGCAACAAATTCTCTAATATGGTTAATCTTAATTTCTAAGTCGTGTTCGCCAATCTTAGGGCGAATACGGAGCTCTTTGAGTTCTCCGCCTTTATGTTTCTTGCGGGCCTCTTTAAGCTTCTTTTCACGTTCGTAGCGAAACTTGGAAAAATCTGTCAGCTTACAAACAGGAGGATTGTTCTGCGGGGCAATCTCAACAAGATCCAAATTGCGGTTCTGTGCTAGACGGTTCGCTTCCTCAATTGACTTAATACCCAGTTGTGTACCATCTACATCAATAAGACGAACATCTCGTGCCCGAATCTGGTGATTGATGCGTGGTTCGTTCGGTCTAGCTATGTGAGAAATGCCTCCTTCGAATTTGTAAAAACTGACGTGAAATCGTATTAAATTTACTTCCCAGGTGTCAACTCTGGCGGAAGGCTCTTGGTGTCTGTCTCTGAACGCAAGCTTTTGGCGAAATCAGCAATTTTCTGTGTTCCGAGGTTTTCTCCGTTTCTCCGGCGAATGGCGACAACCCCATCTTGCAGTTCTTTATCCCCCACGACAAGCAAATAAGGGACTTTCTGTAGGGTCGCCTCGCGAATCTTAAGTCCGATCTTTTCATTCCGAAGATCAGAGGAAACGCGCAGACCCTGTTTTTTTAATTCTTCTACAACCTGATCCGCATAGGTGTTGTGCTTTTCAGTAATTGTTAAAACTGTCGCCTGAACAGGTGCGAGCCACGCAGGAAAATTGCCACCGTAATGCTCTATCAATACACCTAAAAAGCGTTCCAGGGATCCCAGCAGCGCACGATGGACCATAATGGCACGCTGATCTTTCCCCGTATCATCACGATAAGTTACATCAAAGCGTTCGGGCAAGTTGAAATCAACCTGAACGGTCGAGCACTGCCATTCGCGGCCGAGCGCATCTCGGATCGCAATATCGATCTTGGGGCCATAAAATGCGCCGCCGCCTTCATCAACACCATACGCAAGCCCACGGCTTTTAAGCGAGGCTTCTAGGGCCGCTGTTGCACGATCCCAATTTTCCACGGTTCCAACAAACTCTTTCGGACGTGTTGCAAGTCGAACCAAAAACGATTGGAATCCAAAAACATCCAACACGTCAAAGACAATCTGCAGGATATTGCTAACTTCAGATTCAATTTGATCTGGCCGACAGAAGATATGGGCATCATCTTGCGTAAAGCCACGTACGCGCATGAGACCATGCATAACACCGCTGCGCTCATAGCGATAGACTGTCCCCATTTCCGTAATACGGATCGGCAACTCACGGTAGGAATGGAGATCGTTCTTATAAATTTGGATATGGCCCGGGCAGTTCATGGGCTTAAGAAGATATTCCTGTTCATCGACCTTCATGGGGCTAAACATCGCATCACGATAGAAACCCCAATGGCCGGAGGTTTTCCAGAGGTCGACATGGGCAATATGAGGAGTTACCACAAATTGATAGTCATTTTTTTCCAGCAAGGTGCGAATAAATTCTTCCACGATGCGACGAATCGTAGCGCCTTTGGGAAGCCAAAATATAAGACCGGGGCCAATCGTATCCGGGAGAACGGTGAAGAGACCCAGGCGGGGCCCCAGATCGCGATGATCCCGTTTCTTGGCTTCTTCTAAGCGAACGAGATACGCTTTAAGTTCCTTGTCGCTGGGCCAGACAGTGCCATAGATACGCTGCAACTGTTCACGCTTCTCGTCCCCACGCCAGTATGAGCCAGCAATTTTCAGAAGTTTAAAATGACGAATGTCTTTGGTTGATTCGACATGATGGCCGCGGCAGAGGTCGACAAAGGTGTCATGAGAACAGTAGGTAACGGT
>CAZDML010000141.1:0-5016 GCA_964506645.1 uncultured Elusimicrobia bacterium
CTTAACGGAAATGTGGGTTCTCGGAAGGTCGGGACGTCCGGGGTACTCGAGGCCGGCTAAGTGCTCATTGGCAGCAAAGATGTTTTGCATGGCCCAGGTGTAGTGCAAATTCTCTTGGGCTTCGGACTGGCTTTGCACCCCTTCACCGATAAAGTCCATGGTGTAGCTGATGCCTTTGTCAACCAGTCCTTGGAGAGGTTTATGGGCATTAAAGCGGCGCTGGGCGCCGTGCATAGTCATTCCGCCACGGAAGGAATATCCTCCCGTAACCCGCTCAATAATAAAGCGACGAGCGATCCAGCGCAGCGTGATCTCATATCCTGCCCAGAGGGCTAGGACGATCAGGCCGGTCCAGTGGGGCGGAATGAGGGTATATATCCCTGTTGAGACCCCAAGCCCTAATTGGACTCCACGGTAGTGAAGGGTCAGCGCTTGAGCGATGGGTCCGATGAGCGGGAGTCGCATGGACAGGGTCATCACCCGGGTGCGAAGCCACATGAGGCCGGTTTCGCGTTCGCGACCTTCTAGAATGGCGCGCGCATAGACGTGTGTTTTTTCTTCTAAAGCACGTTTGTATTCCGGTGTTTTAACAAACTGAAGGATTTCGGGAACAACGACTCCTAAAATAGGAAGAGCGTCTGCGACGGCAACTTTTTCATCATCACTGAGGCGCATGTCTTTCTCATAGCTGCGCTCCTTCATGATGTGGCCGTCACTGGTGCGGCTACGTGACAGAATAAATTTAATGGCCCCGGGTATTTTTTTGAGATTCACCGTTAGGGCTGGGCGAACCTGGCGGATTAGGGCTTGGATCTCGCTGCGCCGCTGTGCATCTGGGGTTTCGACGATTTCGCGGAGTAGCGGGGTAAAATTGCCGGAAGATCCCACGGCCCCGCGCGCGCCGAGATTCATGGCTTCTTCAATAGCGGCCTCATCGCCCTGATAAACAGGAATTCCTGTGCGAATGTAGCCCGTCAGGACGTTAATATTCCCGGAGCTGTCTTTGATTCCAGCGATCGAATGTGCGTTCCAGAGACGGGCGATGAGAGCGTTGGGAAGATTTTCCCCTTTGTGGAGATGCACACTTGGGTTGTTGTAGAGGATAACCGGAAGGCCTTGATTGGAGAGGTGCCGTATAAAATCAACCATATCTTCGGGAGGTGCATTTTCGAAAACCATGAAGGGCGCGACGACCACATAGTCTGCACCCATTTCCTTGGCCAACTGCGCATTGGCCAGCGCCGACTGTGTGCTGCGCCCTGCGGTGACGTTTGTAAAGACAGTAAATTTGCCCTTGGCCTCCCGTGTCATGACCTCGATCATTTCTTGACGAAGGGCGCCATGGAAGAGGTGGGATTCGCCGGTGACGCCGCCCACTAAGATCGCGGTGACGCCGAGACTCTGGAGGTGCGCATAATAATCACGAACGGCTTTGACATCGACGCGTGTTTGATTTGCTGCATTGTCAAAATAGAGCGGTGTGACAACCGGGACGATATTGGTTTTGGGAAGGTCTAAAAATTCGCTCCACAGATCATTGTCATTGATTGGACGCTCAGGCTTGTGTGAGGGCTCGTGAGACGGCTTTGGGTCGTGCCTTATTTGGGGTGCGGGATTATGGGTGCGATGGCCATGTCTGCGATGTTTCCGCCCAGACATCTCCATCGGACGGGTATCGCGAGCGGGGTCCGTGGGAACTGGGAAAGTGATGCCTTCGGCTGTGGCCAACTGATAGCCAAAAGGGCTGTGGAGTAAGTTTTTTAAACGTTCGAAAACAATGTTCGACGAAAGGGCTTGTTCTTGGAAACGGCTAAGGTCAGGCTTTTGGTCAGGCCAAAAGCCCCCATTTAAATCGTTTCCTTGGCCTGACCAAAAGATGGCTCTCAATCCCGAGGCGGATACGGGTTCTGCAACGATGCAGACAGCAAGTGCGAGGGCTATGAGGCGGCGCATAACTCCAATAGTCTAGGGGTTTACCGTCGGTGGATATAGATGACTAAAGGCTAAAAAAAGCGGGCCAAAGGTCCCGCATAATCTATAGGCCTTCCTTATATAGCTTAAGCGGCAGAATGGAGGAGACGCGGTTGGGTTCTTGGTGCGGTGGGTTTGTCTGGGGTATCGCTTCCATAGATTTTTTCATACCGGTATCGAACAATGTCTCGAAGTTCATTTTTGAGAGGTGCTTCGATGCGCCAGCGCATTACCAGCTTGGGTAAGAAATAAAGTGCTCTTTTGAGAGAAGATCCTTGAGGATTGTATGTCTTCTCTATCTTCTGTAAGCCCTTATCAAGACGCTGCGCGAGTTGAATAAAGGCTGGGTCATCGAGAATCTCCGACGCCGGTAGGCCTGGGCGAATGACTTTGGCCTGCCAGTTTTTAATTTCCCGCCAAGAAACAAATGCTTCTTCGTGAAGAAGAAATTCGCTGCTGATGGCGTTGCTCCCCTTTCGGATTATGTCCAGAGGTACAGAGATCCCTCGAAGTAAGACAATAACCAGTCTATGCTTTTGAGGATCCAATCGATGCGTCATTTTTTCGAGTCGATTTTGGATTGCCTTCAGAAAAGGTGGAAGATAGAAAAATCCATCAAAGAGCGGGGTATTGGAGTGGTCGAGCTCGTGTTTTATAACCAGTGCCACCTTGAGTATCGCCATTTTTTCGCCGGCTACATCCCCTTTATATCGAGCCGACACATACGACTCGAAAGCCTTTTTATAGAGCTTATCTTGGAGAATAATATGAGTGAAAGGAAATCTGCTTTTTTTCTCTCCCAGATCTTTCATCGGTGTAATGTGGAATGTTATTCCTGGTCCCCACAGATAACTTAAACGTGCTTTGATGTTGTCCCAGAGGGTTTCTGAGAGAGAGTGCTCCTTCCAAATCGCCAACCAAAAATCGCGTTCTAAATCGACTAGAGCGGGTCTCGGTTCCCAGGGTCCTTCTGAGAGAGGCCATATGTAGAGTTTTGCCCGGGCGAAATTTGCAACCAAGGGGCCATACGACTTTCTAAATTGGATCCGATCTTGCACATCCAAATAGGGGGGCGAGTTTATTTGGATGTGCCGGATGATTCCTAAGAGTCCGAGAAGTCCCAGAAGAAGGATGCGTGGAATAACAGGAAATGTGGGTGCAAGGAGCAGGACCCCAAGGTGGAGGGGAAGCAGCTGGAGCAACCCTTGAATAAAGTATTCCGTGATAAATTCCACGCTCCCTTTGGCGCTTGCATAGGGAACAAAGGTCCATTTCGAGGGTGCTGCAGGAACATATCGGAAAAAGCCTTTGAAGTGGCCGAGCGCAAAAAGCGCTGCGGCTCCAACCAAGGACAGCCCGTACATGGGCGTGTGCGCGTGGATAACGTGTTGCATCACCCACGGGATTCCCGCAATATAAAGAGTTTGAATGATCAGCGTTTCAATAGCCCCCAGCGTGGAGGCATGCTGGGTGATAAACGTATCGCTCATGACCCATCGCCACAGACTCCAGAGCGCGGCAACGGACCCAGCTTCCTGCGCAGGAGAAATTGCTCCCTTTAGTTGATCCAAAATGGGCTGCAAAACCAGATGTGTTCCTTTCCATCCTGGAGAAGGTGCATTTTCAATTCCCAGATTGTTTGAGGGGTGCGTTCGGGCCACAGAGACGGTTCTTCCGCCCTCCAGTCCGAGCCCTTTATCGCTTGCTGGCGTTTCGTGAAAAGTATCACCGATGGAAAGCACGCGTGATGCGTCCTGGACGGGGTCAAGCTGTAAATAGCGAAGCATCCAGTCTCGCGAAATCGATTTACTTACGCCGTTAATAAAAATATGAGCACTTCGTGTGCCGCTGGGATAGGCAGCCACAGGAAGCCCAGCCTTTCGATAGGCCTCATTCAGTTTTTTGATAAACACGTCACGTTCAGCGCGATGGATGTCGGTGAGCGTGATGACCCCATCGCGCATGTGCATTTGAGCTCGCTCTGGGAGCATCGAGCGCGTCAACTTCTCCCAACGTTGAAGCTGATCTTTCGTGATAAGGGTGTTTGATAGATCGTATAGAGGGACGGAGCGTAGTGTCTCACGATCGATGCGATATCCCTTTGTCCCAGCGCCTGGAAATAGAAAGAGTCGGGTGAGGATTTCAGGGTCAATCGAATGCTCTTTCATATAACGTCTTAATGGAATAAGCACATTATTTTCTAATTCATCCATACTCTGCACCGACACGATTCCAAAATGAATTCCCCCAGACAAAAGCCCCACCAATTGGATGATAATGGGCAAGGGAAGCTCTTTTAAGGTGTCGGCCAGTGTTTCATCCAAGTCGCTTAAAATGAGATCGTAGGGTTTGGAATACAGTTGATCCAGCGCGATCTTATCATCGGTAAGTAGATCGAATTGCTGTTGAGATTTGCGTTCAAAGGCCGTTCCGATGTGCGGACCAGAGGCAGTGATTTCGATATAAAAATTACTGAAGTGATCTTTATCATCAAAATAGGCGGCGCGATGGGTATGGGAACCGGCGAGTTTGAGCGTTCTTTTTGCTAAGGAGTCGCCACGCGCGGCAGCGGCGACAATAGCTTCATGTTCGATCGCAGACTGTGCAAATATGACCGTGGGTCCGTTTACCGCAGTTGCTTCTACGACCTGCGGAGCAAAGGACCACCCCATAGCCTTTTTATCTTCTCGCACTTGAAGGGGGGCCCCGGGTGTCCAAAATTTCATCGTGTAAGGGGCTCGAGTTTTGGAGGTCCGAGCGATGGATTGAATGCGTTTGACAAGTTGGGCATGGGATGAAGTAGACCTCAGATCTGCAAGAGTATTGGGGCCGATCTGGTGTTCTTTTTCATCGACAGGCAGCCCCAAGGCATCGTTCATCGCTATAAAAAAGTTGCGATAGCCTTGATAGGCATCTGGATAGTGTGGGGCTGTGTCAACGCCTCGACCTCCCCCTACGGAGCTGGAAGCATCTAAGATGACAACCAGAGGTTGTTGGTCGATAAAATAGCGAAGGTCTTCATCTTTGAAGAGGTTCGGGTTAATG
>CAZDML010000142.1:0-4681 GCA_964506645.1 uncultured Elusimicrobia bacterium
GGATCTATGGATCAGCGGGGACCAGGGGCTCATGGAGCGTGTGATTGAAAACCTGACAGGAAATGCCATCAAATACACCATGGAAGGGGGATGGGTCAAGATAACAGCACGGATGGTGGAAGCCGGGGTCGAGATTGCCGTTCAGGACAACGGTCGTGGGATTCCGCCCGAAGCCATCGACAAACTCTTTGGAAAATTCCAGCAGGTGAAGTCAGAAGACCGTGTGGTCGGATTTGGTATCGGTCTATCATTTTGTAAAGGAATTATCGAAGCGCACGAAAGCAACATCACCGTCACGTCCGAAGTTGGGAAAGGCAGTAAATTCTTCTTTGTTCTTCCGCGCGTTTCAGCACCAGCCGCCGCCGCAGCCGCACCCAAAGCCGCTTAATCCAGGCGTTTGTGAAATTTACGCACACTCAGGACGATCACCAGCACCGCCATTCCCGCAAGCGGCAGAATCTGGTCCCACAAGTCCGCAAACCCCAATCCCTTCAGGACAATCCCACGAACGATCTTTAAAAAGTAAGTCAGAGGAATTAGATTTCCGATCCAAGCAATACTCCAGGGCATAGATTCCCGAGGGAAAATAAATCCCGACAACAAAACCGACGGCGTCATTAAAAGCATGACCGTTTGCGTGGCCTGCTGCTGTGTGTGCGCGACCGCAGAAGCCAGAAGACCAATGCCTAGGTAAGCAATTAAAAAGACCAGAATCAGCGAATAAAGCGTGAATAAATTCCCGCGTATAGGAACACCAAACACCAGATAAGCCGCGGATAAAATGAGTGTCGCCATAATCACTCCGATGCCCAAGTACGGGAGCATTTTGCCAACAATAATCTCCCAGGGCTGTACCGGAGTCACCAGAAGCTGCTCAATCGTTCCGCCTTCTTTTTCACGCACGATCGAGGTTGCGGTCAACATGGGGATAATAAACATCAATAGAAAACCGACCAATCCAGGCACGAAGAAATACGCGCTCTTCAAATCGGGGTTGTACCAGAGTCGAGGATGGTATTCGATCGGAACCACGGTCATCGGCACTAGCCCTTCACGCTGCATAAAAGCGGTCACGATGGCTTGCCCGGTATTTAAAGCCACACTCGCAGGCGTGGAATCGGTGCCATCAATGAGCATTTGTAAACGGCTATGACGACCCGCATAGAGATCTTTGGCAAAGTCGGGGGGAATATGAAGCGCGGCTTTGACGTGGCCGCGATCCAATTGTTGCTGAAGCGTCTTAGGATCCTGGACTTCGGTCGCTATATCAAAATACCCGGTTTGTGCGAATTGGGCAATCAGTCGACGACTCAGTGGGGTGCGGTCTTCATCCTGAACGGCCATCCGTAAATGTTTCACATCCACATCAATGGCAAATCCATAAATCAGCACCTGCAGAAGCGGCATGATTGTGATCATGCCCAGCGTCCGCTTATCCCGCAGGAGATGGCGCATCTCTTTCTGAATAATGGCAAACAGCCTACCCATGCATATCCCCTTCCAAAGCGGCAAACACATCTTCCAAAGACGCTGAAATGGGATGAATCGATCCGATCGTGATGGCTTCTTGATGCGCGGTTTCTTTTAAAAGGGGAATAATCTCATTCGGGTTTTTTACATTCAGGTGGATGGTCGTTCCATAGGCTGTCAGTCCAATCACCCCGGGAAGCTTTTCAAAACAGCGGGAGGCTTTCATCAGCGGGCTGCATTCCACTTCCAACAACTTACCGCTCACATCCTGCCGCAACTGCTTCGGCGTTCCCATGCGCAGCAGTTTGCCCTGACTGATGATGGCCACCTGGTTGCAGCGCTCGGCTTCTTCCATATAGTGGGTCGTCACGAAAAGCGACACGCCGCGACTGGCCAACTCATAGAGAAGCTCCCAAATATCACGCCGCGCCAGTGGATCGATCCCAGCTGTGGGCTCATCCAGAAATAAAATTTTAGGTTCATGCAGAAGTCCATTGGCAACGGCCATGCGCTGCTTCCATCCCCCGGAAAGCGCGCCCGCAGGGAAATGTTCATAAAACTTCAGTTGGGTCAGCGCCATCACACTCTCAATGCGATCGTTGAGCGCCCCACCTTCCAATCGGTAAATCCGGCCAAAGAATTCCAGATTTTCACGTACGGTCAGATCGGTATACAGACTGAACTTCTGTGAGACATACCCAATGGAACGCTTCACGCTTTCCGGATCCTTGTTCACATCAAAGCCTGCCACGGTCGCGGTTCCCGAGGTCGGGGTTAAGATGCCGCAGAGCATCCGGATGGTCGTGCTTTTTCCGGCGCCATTGGCCCCAAGATATCCGAAGATCTCTCCATACGGAATGGAAAAACTCATTTGATCCACCGCAGTCAGACTGCCGAACTTGCGGGTTAGCGCTTGGGCCTCAATGGCAGCGCCATTCATATTAGTGTGAGAATTCCACATCACCGGACACCCCTGGACGCAGATACTCAGGGGGATTATCCACGGCCACTTTCACACCGAAGGTCTGCATGACGCGCTCATCCGGGCTCTGCACGTTGCGGGGGGTAAATTCCGCTTTCGGTGGAATGTAGCTCACATGCCCCTGAAAACGTTCCTTCACGCCATCGATACGGATCACGGCGGGCTGGTCCAAACGCAGATGGCTAATTTGTCCTTCGGGCACAAAGACACGAATCCACATGTCCTGCCTGTTGCCTAAATCCAGAACCGCCCCACCGCTAGGGACCACTTCACCGATTTCGCGAACTTTAATGAGGACCACAGCATCCAGCGGTGCGACAATTTTTTGATCCTCCAAGGTGAGTTGGGCCTGCTCCAGCATCTGACGTGTGGTGCCACCCTTATGAAAAAGTTTTTCGGTACGCTCAAAGTCCCGCAGTGCCTGCTCATAGCGGTCAAGCGTTCCCAAGAGTTGCCCCTTTTTCACATGATCGCCTTCTTTGACAAGCATCTGTGTCAGGCGGCCCGAAGTTCTGGCGCCCAGCGAATGCTCCGTCAATTCCAGCGTTCCGGAAAATGTGGATTGTTTGTGAAAGACCCTCCCGTAGCGCCGGATGAGTGCCGCAGCGATCAGGAGAACGATAAGAATTGCGATTCTTTTTTTCATAAGGGCTTCCTTTCTGCACTGAGTTGTTCCATTTCACTGAGAGCATGGGCCAAATTGACCTGCGCGATCTGGGCCAAAGCCACCGCATCACGGTATTGGTCTCGGGCAATAGCGGCGTCCGCTTCCGCCTCAACGAGCTCCGCCTCACTGCCCGTTCCCATATCGAGACGCTGCTGTGCCAATTGTCTTTCCCGATCCACCACCTTCCATTGGGAGCGGGCGGACTGCATCTGGACAAGAGCTTGACGCAGACTGGCATTGGCATTTTGGGCCCGGCCCTCTGTCCGTAATTCAGTGTCCTTTAAACGCACTTCATTTTCTTCAGAGCGCTTTTGTGATTCTTTCACACGGGCAACCTGAGACCCCCCGGAAAAAATGGGCACGGCCAGCTGAGCTGAAATACCATAGGTGCCTAAAGACCCTTTTGGCAGCTCTCCGCTGGCACCATAATCGGCGGCAGCTCTCACCTGTGGCAACGCCTCGCGAGACACCGCTTGCTTCTGGACTCGCCCCACCTCGAACACCTGCTGTGCCACCTGAACATCCGGATGACCTGCGGCCTTTTGCGTAATCACAGTTTCAGCAAACGGCCCCCAGGACTGAAATTCGGTCTCTTTTGAAGCCAAGACGGTGGACGGCGATGCCGGCAGCCCCAGCGCGGTGAATAGATCCTGGCGACGCTCTACCGCCTCGGTATCGGCCGTTGTAAAAGACGCCTGGCTGCGGGAGAGCGCCGCATCGGCGAGTTCCGCTTGAACTTCTGAACCCGTTCCGTTATCGAGCTGAAGATGGGCGAGCGTGGCATTCACCGTGTCACGTTGAACGAGTGTTCTCATTGCATCGCGACCTTCTTCAGCACGGACAGCCTGGATATACAAGGTCGCAACCAACGCCATCACATCCTGCTCCGATTTGCGTTGCTGCACCAGGCTCAAATCCCGGCTCCGTTCTGCCGCCCGCAGCCGCTGTACCGTGGCAGGATCAAACAGGGTTTGTGTGAGATGAAGCCGGGCATCGAAGGTATTAAAGGGTCCCACCCGAGGATTTCCCGGCAAGGGAATTCCTTGCGCTTTTAAATTGACGGTGCGCCGACTCTGCTGCAGTGTGCCATCGAGCTGTGGAAGAAGAGGTGATCGTGCCTGGGTTAATTGGGTGAGCGCCTGCTGCACGCGTTTGTCTGCGGCCAGGATCTCCACATGGCGAGTTTTCGCCAACTGCAGTGCCTGTTCGAACGTGAGAGACGATGGAACAGTCTCCTGGGCACTAACGACTGCCGAGGACACCATGCCTAGGGACAATAGAACAGCCTTCCAGACGTTAGGGCGCATGGGGATCCTTGTAAGCCTGGGGGGAAATTCCCTGCTCCGTGAGCTGTGAAAATAGTTTCGCCAGAAGAATTTTTAACGTCTTCTGTTCGTGGGAATTGAGCGGGGAAAGAAATTCTTTATCCAGCTGATCCATCTGCCGCGAAGCCCGCTGATACAGCGACGCTCCTTCCGAACTTAAGCGAATCAAATAGCAGCGGCGGTCTTTGGGATGCTTTCCACGGTTCACCAATCCCTCTTGTTCCAGGTGGTCAATGA
>CAZDML010000142.1:4691-4984 GCA_964506645.1 uncultured Elusimicrobia bacterium
ATGAGCCACACCATGGTGGTGGGGTCGATTTTTAACAGCGTCCCCAGCGCACGCTGCGTCATCGTGCCTTCGCTGTGCAAAGTGGCCAGCACACCAAAATGGGGGGGGATAAGATGAAAGGGTTTCAGAATGTGCTGAGCTTTTTCACGGATATGCATCGCCGGCCGGTTCAATAAATAGCCGATACGCCCGATCAGCCCGTCTGGCAGACGGGACGTGGGCGGCGCCGCAGAACGCGGAGTTCGAGAGGGACGTGCACGCATAGAAGAGGGATCCTGATAATCGTTTGTATT
>CAZDML010000143.1:0-4859 GCA_964506645.1 uncultured Elusimicrobia bacterium
TCGGTTACCGGTGCGGGTCGTGCCTTCGATCGGAAGGCCGAGATTTTTCTAGGCACCCAACGGTTTCCAGACGCCGGCGCGGGAAAGCCCGAGCTTTTTGGCCAGCACAGCCCCCGAGAGCGACAAGTGGGGGTGTTTTTCAAAAGCGGATAGAATTTTATCGCGGGTGGTGCTCATCAGAGGACAGCCAGAATATCCAGACTGCAGTCAAAGGCCTGCACCGAATGCGTCAGCTGGCCCATCGAAATGCGGTCAGCACCCAAACGACCGAGAACGCGCAACTGGTCGGGCGTGACACCGCCGGAAATTTCAATCTTCACATCCGGAATTTCTTTGCGCAGCACGCGGATCATGCGCTTCAGTGTCGCAACCGGCATGTTATCCAACAGAACTGTCTGCGGTTTGAGGCACAGCGCATCTCGCAAGTCACGTTCGGTTTGAATTTCTTGTTCGATCGGCACGTGCCGTTTCTTCAGACGGTGCGCCGCATCCAGCCAGTCTTTCCCCGCAAGGCGCGTCACCTTCAAATGGTTTTCTTTTACCAGGATCGCATCCCCCAGAGAGGCGCGATGGTTCGTCCCACCGCCGCAGGCCACGGCGTATTTCTGCAGGACGCGCCAGCCGGGCAGCGTTTTACGTGTATCGTAGAGTTTTGTTTTTCCCCGTCCCAACCGCGTCACATTAGCACGCGTCGTGGTCGCAATACCGGAGAGATGCTGCAGCGCATTGAGTGCCGGCCGTTCCGCAGACAAGATCGATCGCGCTGCCCCGCGAATCACCGCCAGGGATTGGCCCGGTGAGACGCGCTCGCCCTCACGCACCCGCGATTGAAACGACAAACGACGATCAAACGTTTGAAAGAATGTTTTGGCCAACGGCAAACCGCAGACCACTCCCGTTTGCTTGGCACGAATCGCAGCATGAATTTTTAGGGAAGAAGGAATTAGGGCTTGGCTCGTGATGTCGTGGCGCACGTCGTCTTCAGCTAACCCTTCACGAACGAGTGCGCGGATCGCAGCGGCATTCCAGTTCATCGCGAATTTAACACCTTTTCAACCCGGCTATCTGGAACAAACCACACCACCGCGACCAACACATAAATCAAACAGGACACCACCGGCCATACCCACGCCAACCCCACGGCCAGAGCATACAACGCGATTGAAATCATGCCTTTGTAGTCTTCTTCCATGGCCAAAGCTAGTTTGGATTGATGTCCGTGATACTTCACAAGCACTCTCACCAAAATAAAATAGGCCATGCCCGCCATCAGTTGAACAAAACCGTACAACGCTACGGGCGCAGAAGAAGGGTAATTTTCTCCCAACCAAGCGGTCACAAAAGGCATGAATGACAGCCAAAATAAGAGATACATATTGGCCCACAGCACCTTCCCGTTCACCTTTTCGGCCGCATGCAGCATATGGTGGTGATTGTTCCAGTAAATGGCGATATAAATGAAGCTCAAGACGTAGGCAATAAAGATCGGCAGCAACGGACGGAGAACATTCCATTGGGCACCTTGAGGCACCTTAAACTCCAACACCATAATGGTGATGATGATGGCAATTACGCCATCGCTAAATGCTTCTAAGCGGTTCTTTCCCATGCAGGGATTATACAATCAGATCTTTGTGGAAGGGGACTATGCTGCCGACCGGATGGAATGAGAAGGGCGAGCGGCCACCGAAGCCATGGGCCACCAGAACGGCAGAAATCGATATTGATCGCTATAAATCCCAGAACGGTCATCGGCCAGCTTGAGTTCGTTATACACCGCATGAAACAGTGCAGAGATCAGAATACCCACACCGGCTGTTTCGAAGAGAGTAAATCGATAGTGAGCAAACCCGACCTCCCATCCCGAAGCAAACATCAGAAGCGGCGTCAGAAATCCAATGCCAAAGACCATTCCTAAAAGCCACAACACCTTCCGCGCCTGATCACGATATTCTTCATGTGCATAGGCAAACAGCCCAGAAGAAACAACAGCCCATACCGCGCCCGCGGGCAGCCAGAGGTGTTCTAGTCCCTGATGGTAAATTCCCATCGCGGCCACGGCAGCCGCGATATGAAGCGTCGGCATAAAGCGTACAGGTTCCACATCGCGTCGAAAAGCCGCCAGCGTTTCATGCACCAGCCAACCGACGATCGGCACGTGATACACCCATTCCCACCAAGGCGCTAAGCGTGCTTCCAGCGGGCGGCTACCCAACACAGAGGCAGGGCCGGGGTGTTGATCCTGCGGCTCGGTCCACAAGAGCACCCCACGTTTGGTTCCTAGAGACATGGGAACTGATACGAAATGCGAACCAGAAATTTTAAACGTACGACGCGCCATCATCGCCTCTCCCAGCTCATTTAAAAATGGGACATCGCTCGTATACAGTGTCCCAAGGGCTGTACGCTCACCATACAGTTCAGGCGTACTAAACAGTATCGAACCTCTCTCGACGCTTTTATAGCGAGCGATTTGATTCAAAATCAATTGAATAATTGCCGGTTGCCAGCTAGGCGGCGCAAAAGCTGTTAGCTGTGAATTTATTTGGCTTGGGGTGATCACATCCGTAGCGATCACGTGGTGGAACGAGCGTGTTCCCAGCTGGCCCCGAACGTGCGGGGATGTAAAATCTCCTTCGATCAGTTCAAAACGACCCCCGGCGGCTTCAATCGCGGGTTGAAGCATAGCGCACCGTGCCCGAAGTGCCGCAGCAACATCCGGCTTTTGCTCAATCGCCGTGACATGCGCCCCAAGGAGCGCGGCGATCAAAGACATCCCGCCGAAAGGCCCAGCACCAATATCAAGAACGGTATCCCCGGGCCGAATACGCATCCCAGTGACCGTATCGTAAGCGCGCTCAAAGAGGAGTTCAGGGGAAAGCGGTTGTCCATCGCCCTCAAACGCATCTTCTTTGGCTGCCCAATCTCTCCGGAAGAGCTCCCCGTGGGGATACGCTCGAACAAAGACATAGCGAATCTCATCAGCGACAGCCTCACTGACTGAGGGACGATTCATCCACAAATAATCGGCTTCCGTAGGGCCATGTCCACGCAAAACCATCCAGACCAAGAGGGCAATGTCATCAAAAGACTTGTACAGTGGTTCCTCTGCGATGTCGAAAGAGTCTTCCCTGTCGCGCGGTTCATTTTCAAAGGATGGGATATCCTCCACAAGGCCCTGAAGAAACGCTCCCACCCAATTCAAGCGCAGCGCACCGTAATACGCATGCTCCTCCAGTCGCTGGACGCTTCTCAGAGCGAGTGTCAGGGCAACCCAGAGATATCCGAAAAATTGTGGACGTGACAGCCGGTCATAAGACGTGCTCCTCATCGATTCCCCATCAAAATACAGGGTCGTCTCATCGTTAATGACCAATGAATTGTTCAGATGAAAATTGGTATGCACCATTTGACGTTCGACCAAATGACGAAGCGCTCGCCCTTGCCTAAAAACAACCTGCAACAACTGACGCGCGACTGGCTGAAAATCATGACGAGATATGGCACCAGCCACATACGCCTGAATGACTGAATCGTGTTGTGTAGCAATAGTCGACAATACACCCGCAGAGCGATCGTCTTCTGCAAATAATAGGCCTTCCACCACGCATCCGACACGCTCTTGGTCCAAGGTTTTTTCATTAGGATATTCCGCAATCGCCAATGGTAACGGTGCGATCAAGCCTTTTTCATTGGTTTCTATTAAAAGGGCCTGCTCACGCATGGCATTTTCTAAACTCATTCCCCCATGAGGCGCTGCCTTCTTAGGCACCTCTCGCAAGAGACCCTCTGGGGTAATAACGGGATCAAGCACGCGCCAATCCACCGCTTCGCCATCCGACATCTCCAAACCATGGTCCCTATGTTGCTGACGGATATTAAAGGGCCGATTGGCTTGTCCTGCATCAAAGGCGACCCCCTTTAGTTTAAGCGCGGTGATCTTAAGGCCTTTGTAAACCACCGGTTTCTCCAATACGAGGATGACGCTGCGCTCACCGGAGCGTCGATCATAGTCTTTACCTTCAACCAACTTTGAGAAGTTGGTCGACAATACATGTTCGATACGTTTCTGAATTCCCGGATTAGCCAACGCGAGAACCTCTAAAAAGTCTTCGTCATACCGCACGAGTACCGGCCGGTCAGAAGACGCTGGATTTACATCGCTTTCACTGACACCAGGCTCCGAACCTCCCAACATGGCTTCCGCGGCAGCATTCACGTCCGCTTGACGCTCCCACTCCTGAATCAGACCCCGCATCCGCATGGCTTCATCGGCATTCAACTGGGGAAGGATTTTGCGTAAGAAATTGGCCTGGCGGCGGGCATGCTCGGCAGGAGTCCAGTGCACGACCGCGCCATCCACTTGATCAAAGGCTTTCTGAACCGGGAACAGGGTCTGATCTACGAGACATTCCACCAAGCCTCGTAAAAGAGCCACACGGTCGTTCCATAGCGATTCCTTTATGTAAATTCCTGCCGCAGGCTTTCCTTCAGGGCCTGGCGCAACCCGCATTAAAACGTCGCGTGAACTTTCCTCAAACGGTCTTCCAGTCTCTTGATGAATATGGCGTGCCAGATTTTCTGCCTGCGCTGGTGTCATTTTCATGAACAGCACTAGAACATCCACCTTATTAAGCGCATGCCGATCCGCCTGCAAAATCAACCCAAGTGCTTCTCTGATTTTCCCTTTATCGATTTCGGTTACCTCGGGCTGCGGGAAAAATACTTGAAAAGGAACTTTGAGGGGTTCCGATCTTTCCTCGCCACCGCCGCCGGGCAGCATGGCGCAGATCAAGGCCGACATCAGTCCAAGTATCCACCCCATCGCATCTGGGCTGCCCAGCGCCGGCAATAACGCC
>CAZDML010000144.1:0-4787 GCA_964506645.1 uncultured Elusimicrobia bacterium
CCCTCAATCAGCGACAGGCTCAGGCCTTGGTGTAGCACCCCAACAGCGAAAACCGTCATCGCGATACCGATAAGTACCGTTCCAATCCCTGCTTGCAACCCGCTGTTGAGAGCCATGGATTGAGCGGCCTGGACACGCAGTGCTTGTTCCTCTTCGGTCCCCCCATGCGCTTTGGCCCATGCGCGAGGTGTTATCGCCAATCGTCCAATTTCATTCCAATGGCTCGGCGCATACACTGTTTCAATCCAGTATTGGTCCTTTGCTGAGAGTGGACCGCCCTTGATGACGTAGGGGGCAGGAATGGCGGGAATATCGGACTCCGCGAGCGCCTCATAGCGGCGGATCAGTCGCTTCTCCCAAGGAGACAGCGGCTTTTGCACCTCCCCCCGCTCCAGCGCCCGGGCACGCTGCAATAAGGCATATCCTGTTTCATAGGTGCTGGGGTGCGTGAGCATCCCTGCCTCCGGTGGCGCTTCTCGGAGCATTCCAAGCAAGAGCGTCCGGTTTGCTTTGATGGCCCCATAAAATTCATACATCGGATGGGGGATCGGCCTTTCATCTACCTTGTTAATGAAGCGACGCATCTCAGGGACGAAGGCACGGGAATATTGGCCGGAGGCATAGCGCGCGAAAGAAACAATGTCGGCGGGTTTCAGTCTCTGCTGCATTTCTGCAAAATACTCGGCATCCTTGTTGGCCAACTCGCACAGAAACTCCACGAGAAACGCCGGGATTTCTTCATCAGAAAAAAGGTCCGGGAATAGAGGCTGCAGGGCCACAAGCAACTCCCGCAATCCCTTTCCATCTCCGCTATCGGTCCTTTCAAAAAGATGCTGAATGGCTTTTTGATATTGCTCATCGGGAGTGCTTTTGTAAGCGCTCCAATTGTACGCATCGTGATCATCCTGTCGCCGATAATGGATATACGAAAAGGACAACCCATTGCAGAGGATGCCCGCATAAAATCGCAGGGCCTCACGGTTTCGGTTCGGCGCTTGCAACTTTGTCCTCACATCTTCTTTGAATCCTTCATACAAGTCGGCCAGCGCCGGAAGATCATACGCCCCATCCAGCAATTGAAATTCTCTTCGAAGATGCGGGCCTTGCAGCCCAAACAAAATAGCCGCCGCACGCGGAGAACGTCGCGCCATTCGCCGGACATGAATGGCGAACTGTGAGAAATTCTCATAATAGTGAGCCACCCGATACGCCAACAACCCATGAATATCTTCTAGGACCAGAGCAAACGTATGGTTGTACGATTTCAAGCAATCCAAATACGTCTGAATAGCGCTAAAAAGAGCCTCGACGTGCTCCGTAGAAAGTCGTTCGTCATTTTCCAAGACCTGAAAAATAAGACCGTCCAAAAGTTCAATTTCCCAATCTCCTGGGGCCGTCAACACCCGATGGGTTTTGTTCAACGGAAGTCTTAACTCTGTGGCGAGGGCAAGCACATCCAGGAGTGGCGAAGTCAGTTCGTGATAAGCCTCCTGAAGATCGTCGTGCGTTAACTCTTTGATGTACATGGTATGCCCCTGGCGAAAATCGCTCCCCGCTTCGGCCCCTGTAAACACGTCCCAGGCGGAAAGAGAATGGGTGCGATTCCATTCCAAGAGCCGTTTGAGTGTTGTGTGCGCGGTCTCTCCTTCGGCGAACCGATAGGCCTCAGGCAGTGTGGCGGGAAAATCCAGATAGACCGCCAGCCGTTGCGTGAGAAGCCGATAGCGCTGAATCAACGCTGACCATCTTGGAGGCCGTTGGCCCGGTTTAAAACACAACAAACCGCTAAAGAACCCGTGAGCAGACTCTTGAAGCGAGTTCCGTGCCACCGGATCCCTCGTGGGATTGTAGTCACTGTCAACGGGAGTGCGAAGATTGATCAGCTGGCCCTGAAGACGATGAGAGACTGCTTCACTGAGAATCTCCGCCATATCGATATCCGTCCGATCATTCATATCGGTATAAAACATCCTCAGATGTGACCCAATGGCCGACAGCAGCAACACGCTGGCCTCGGGAGCCACCCGGGCCAAGCGCCGAGTTCGCCGAACAATACGCATTTCATTTCCCTCAGAGATTCCGTCAAAAACGAGGAGCGGATACGACAGCCAGTGTTCAGCCTTGGGGAATGTTTTGAACCAGGGGTCGTTTGGATCGCATCGATTTAAAATGGTCTGCATTTTGTACTTACAAATGGATTGAACATCCATGGCCGATAAATCACTGTCCAACAGAAGAGCGCTCAGGTGAATCAATAGAGCGGATGGAACCGTTTGCGTATCTGTACGCTGTTCCAAAGCGTTATACACAGCCTCCAGAGCGCGGCCAATTTCAGCGGGGGACATTTGTCGGGGACTTTCTAAAAGGCTCGACAGTGAATGCAGTGTATCTGGATGGTAATGCGCTGGATTCGCCAGTGCGCTGTAAATGGAGGGGCGTAATTCTTCGACACGCTTTTCAATTTGCGCTACGACCTGATGGCTCTGGCTGCGTCTTTCTCGATCGGCAAGCCCCGCCTGGTTGACGTAAATACGATCCAATAGGACAATCCAATCTGCCTCAGACTCCGCGTCGGACGGCTCCTCCAAAACACTCGAAATCGACATAAAGGGTGTGCCCTCGCGGGCATACGCGCTCGCCGCTTTTTGGGAAAGAAAGGGCCTGTTATTCCAGAGCCAGTGGTCGAGCAGCGGAATACCGATAGACACGCCGAGAGTGCCGATGGCGAGCGGGAGATCCTGGCGCGAGAAAAAATAATCTGAGAGAACTGCCAAGATCAGGTGGATGAAACTGCGGATGCCCTGCGCCGTCCCTAAACGCATTTTCTGCATCTCGCTGAGAGGCTGTTCCTGAATCACATACCCAAACGGTTTTGCCCCACGCTTAAAGTCCGTAGATAAGACATAGCCGCGGGCGTGTCGTTCCTGAAACAGATACGTCAGCACCATTTTTCCGAGGAAGCGAACACCAAAAAGGGATCCCCAAAAGAGCAGCGGATGGGAGTCCGCCAAGGAAGGCATCCCCCATAGGAGGGGACCCAACACCAACGTAACACCGAGTCCGGCAGGAGCCGTGTAGAAGCCTTCTTCTTTCCAAAAGGCTTCCCAACGGATGTATCGAATGATTTGTTCTTCAGAGAGGGTTTTTTCCTGTCGAACGATGGCAGAAAAGACAGCGGGTTTTTGGGGCAACCGATACCCCGGCCACACAGCGCGCACAGCAAAAGCCTGTGTTGAAAAAGAGAGGCCGATGGGCCTCGAAAGGTGAAAACGAAAGGCATCTCCCACAGGTGAGAGAGGTTGCCCTAAGCCGAGAATTCCCACCAGAACAAGCGTGAGCGCCCGATGCAAGACTTTGAAGGTCATTGTTCCTTATATGGTAAAGGAGACGGGGTTTGTGATCCAAGACCCAGGCCAGCATCATTGGGCTTAAATTTTTCATGGGCTCTTTGGACCATAATACAGGCTGCACGATGGGACTTAATATTCCTTTACAAACGACCGTTTTCAGGGTAAGCATCATTGATGCTAAATCTCACACGATTTTGGCACCGTTCGGCCGCAGAGTCCCAGCACCCCGCGTGTGATGGCTTTCGTTTTCCCCGTGTTCTTTCACTCGCGCTTGGCGTACTCGCTCTCATTCAACCCTCTACACATGCCAATTCATGGCAAGCAACTCCCCTCACACAGAATGTCCGTTATGTTGCCGCATCCGGGACGCGTGTTCTGGCAGGATCGGCCAGTCTGGGTATTTTTCAGTCCACAGATTCCGGCACCACCTGGACCGCCTTTAATACCAATACGAGTACAAACGCCGTACTGCCCATAAGCGCCCTCGCTTACAATGCGGCCGGGGAAGGACTGGCAGGAACCGGCCGAGGATCGGCCAGCGCTCCGGCTTACGGCTACTATGTCGCCAATAACGCACTTCCCTGGACAGCTTCGACAAACTTGGCCGATACTGACAAGATTTCCAATTACACCCTAAACAGCCAAGGCAACGTCCTCGCCATTTCCGCCTGGCATGGCTATGTCTTTTACTCCACCAATGGAGGGCGCTCCTTTACCCTTCAATCGACTCCGCCCATTGGGGGTGGTTGGGCTATTGCGGCGGATACCTTTCATAAGAAAGTGTATGTGGGCGGTGAACTTTCTGGCGTGTATGAATGCGCGGAGGACGGCACAGCATGTAATGACATTGGCCTGGATAACACGTCAGGCTTCACAGGAAATGTCCTGGGACTCATCGTCAACAAGAACCATCAGCTACTAGCCGCCAAACAGCGTGTTTCGGATGCAAGCGAAATCCAACTATGGAACGGGAGTCAGTGGGTAGCCTCCGCCACAGGTTTTCCGGCATACGAATACATTAAATCGATGGCTGTCGATCCTGTTTCAGGCGCCTTGCTTGTAGGGACTTATACCAAAGGGGTCTACGTATCGACCGATGACGGGGCGAGCTGGTCTGCCTTTAATACAGGACTGGTGACCCCCATTACAAACAGCATGAGCGTCGCTTTCGATGATCTAGGTTATGGGTATGTGGCAACCTCTAATGGCCTGTTCAAAACTGCTCAAAGTTTTCGTTCGGGAAGCGGGGGTGGAGGTGGGGGCGGCGGGGGTGGAGGCAGTGTGTCCGGGTGCGGCAGTGGCACCAGCTATCATGTTGGGCCCAATCAGCCCTACGCCAACATTGGCGATGTCCCTATCAGCACGCTAAAACCCGGAGATGCGGTTTATATTCACTGGCGCAATACCCCTGATAAAGAACACATTCTCATCTCTCAA
>CAZDML010000145.1:0-4729 GCA_964506645.1 uncultured Elusimicrobia bacterium
GTCCCGAAAGGATTTGTTCCTGAATGGATTCTCCGCGGTATGAGCCAGCGCTTTATCAGCTCAGTGATGGACGCGCTGCGCGCCAAAGCCGAAAGCTAATTCCGTTCTTACCCTTCCATAAAAAAAGCGGTCGTCCGATTTCGGACGACCGCTTTTTGTTTCTGATCCTAAAGGACTTAATTCAAATGAGGACCTGTCTCCCGGTAGATTGTTGAAGGAATAGGGAACACTTTCCCGAGGCGGATGTAATCCTGAACCAAGCTCTCTACAGTACGCATCACGGCCGGCTCAAAATACCGGTGGCCACAAAGCTGACAAACCCAGGACGGCACTTGCTGAACCAATGTGACCAGTTCATTATCATGCCAGTAGGGATGTTCTACTTTTACAGAGGACATCGTACTTTCACACACGCTACAAAACCGCGTCTTTGCCATGCTGCACTCCTTTCCCTCCGAGACGATGCAATATCCTACGTCACTTCACGAAAATTAGAAATAGGCTTTTCGTCTTATTCTTAAGACCATTAGGCCCAGACGTCATCCATACGGTGAGACTGCCGAGGGGAGAACTACGAAGGCGAGTAAGTGCTTTCCGGCCAGACAAAAACAGTTTCTGCGGTGTTGGGCATCGGCATTTGCGGAGAGAGGGTAATCACCGACACGCGCGGCCAGCCCAGAAGCGCGCGGTTCTTTTCTTCGAGGCCCAACCGGCGCAGTTCGCCGCGTTCAAAGGTCATGAGCCCTTTATCGTCGGTATCAAATTGGTATCCGTCGCGTTCTAAACGGTTAAAGTCCTGATGCGTCGCACCAAGGCCATGCAGCACTTCATGCATCATCACCATATCACGTAATTTTGTAGCGGAAATGTGAATGATGCCGTCGCCCATGTAGGCCGCTTCATCCTGCGATTTGGCACGGTAGTCGACCAGAACAACAAAAGCCTTACCGGCAAGCTTATAGAGTGGGGAAATCGTATGCACGTAAACGCGAGAGGTCAGCAATCGACCGCCCACCGCTTCGGGATCTACATCCCCATCATCCACATATAAGGTATGTAGCCCTTCGTAGGAGAGAGAGAACTGTCCGCCGCTTAAATACTGGAACCCACGGTTCATATCTTCCACATGGTTGGCGAAGTAGTCATCCATGTCATAGCGTCCGGGGAGCACCGGCTCATGCAGTTGGCCCACGGGGTGCGCTGGGATTAGTTTAAAAAAGACGATGGGGACATTGCGCTGATGACTCCAACGCAACAAAGCATCGGGCACGCACGAGGTAAAGAGCGGCTTGCCTACCGCACCCTGCGTACGTTCCAGCGTCTGCAGGTGCTGATAAAGGTAGCGAATGCTGCGGACATCGCCTTCAAAGCGTCCGCCTTCGATACCATCCCCGCTATACTGAACCAACCAGCGTCCCACGGCCTGGCGAGCGCCACGATAGTTCCCTTGGGCCAGAAGGGCCTGGGAGCGTGCTTCGAGGAGTTTTAAGTCTCGATCAAAATCCCGAACCGGATACTGCATATAGGACGTTTCACGCAGCACGTCATTAAAGTGCCCCGTCTTCAGGAGCAGTTCCAGCAATTTGAAATCGGGGACTGTATTGGGCTTGCGGCCCACGCGCGACTGTTGGTACACCTGGAGCGCTTCATCGAAGCGGTTATTTTCGGAGAGTAAGGTGACCAGGTCTTGCTGAGCTTTCTGCGTTTGAGGATCTAAAGGAAAGGACTGCACCATGCGGCGCAGAAGCACGACCTTCTCGGTGAGGCCGACCTGATTCTTCGCCATTTCTAGAAAATGCGACGGCGTATACGGCGAAACCGTCATCCAGGCAGCCAGGGCAACCGATCCAATCGAGGTAACTTCCATAGGTCATGGGTATCCCCGCTATCGTCGGAAGTAAAGTATCTTTGTTGTAAAAAAGGGTTGTAACATCGACGTAAAATGGGACTTTTGGGCCCGAAATAAGGCCTTATTTTCGTCTGTTTTTCCGGAGGTCCCATAAGACGTGGTACAATGACGCTCTCGAGGAGGATGTTTCTATGGATCAACCCATTAAAATCATGGCCGAACCCCAGCAGCACAACCCCAATCTCTGCAAATTCACAGTAGACCGACCGGTCTATCCGGCAGGCTTTGCCCGTTTCACCAGTGCCGAACGGGCCCAGGGCTCGCCTCTGGCAGAAAAACTCTTTGCCATTGAAGGCATCTCCCGCATTGAAATCGGAGAGAATACCGTTGCTCTCACGAAAAGCAGTGCACAGGAATGGCGCACGCTGGGTCCGGCCATCGGCGCCGCCATCCGAACGCATCTTCAGTCAGGACAACCCGCTGTGAGCGAAACGCTCCAGGCCCAGCTTCCGGAGGAAGACAAGCTCCGTGCACGTGTACAGCGCATCCTGGATGAGCAGATTAATCCGGCCGTTGCGTCTCACGGAGGCGTGATCACGCTGATGGATGTCCAGGGCACACGCGTCTTTATCAAAATGGGTGGGGGATGCCAGGGCTGCGGCCAGGCTTCTGTCACCCTTCGCGATGGGGTCGAAAAAGCGATCCGCCAGCAGGTCCCGGAAATCAGCGAAATTCTGGACACCTCGGATCATGCCGCGGGAACCAACCCTTACTACGCCGCTCATTAGGTTAATAACCAATCACCAAACACTAAACACCAAACAAACTTCAATAACCAAAAAATGACGGACTTCATTGGATCTTGGAATTTGGAGATTGGAGCTTCTTTGTAAATATGTTTCCTAAACTCACGCGCTGGGCGTTTGTTGCATTTGCCGGCAGCCTCGTGCTTTATCTCCTGTGGCTCCCCTATGTGCCCTGGCTCGTACGGCACAACCCAAAGACAACGTCTTTCATGCGTATTCGGGAAGCCCAAGCCAAGCGCGCCCATGTCTCGCTGCGCAGCGTGCAAAGCTGGCGCCCGCTCAGCTTTTTCTCGCCCCATCTCGTTCACGCAGCGATCATCTCGGAAGACGATACGTTTTATCGGCACCATGGCATTGATTGGGACCAGGTCGTGGAAGCTATGCGGCGGAACTGGCATGAAAAGCGCTATGCGTATGGCGGCAGCACCATCACCCAGCAGCTGGCACGCACGCTGTACCTCTCACCGAATAAATCACTGCTGCGCAAAGCCAAGGAAGCCCTCATCGCCCTCTGGATGGAGCGCGTGCTCAGCAAACACCGGATTCTGGAACTCTATTTAAACACCGCCGAATGGGGGAAGGGAATTTATGGCGCCGAAGCAGCGGCTCAATTTTATTTCAGAAAATCCTCGGCCGATTTAACACCGGACGAAGCCATTTCACTGGTTTCTATTCTTCCCAGTCCTCGCAAGTGGAATCCGCTCAGCGAAAAAGCCTATATGGCGCGTCGCCGCTCGCAAATTTTTACACGTATGCAGATTGCTGGCTACTTGCCTTCGGAAAATCCAGCACCCGAAGAAAATCCGTTTGAGACGGGCGCGTTAGAATCGCCCTTCCCAGGGCAATAAATTTTGGTTAGACTATTTTCATGGAAAAGAAACTGACCGACCAGGATCTGCTCCATCTTTTTTCCTTCCTCACGGATGACCAATCCACCACCGTTGACCTAGCCCGCAAACAGCTACGCCAGCTCCTACGCGATAATCCCGAATATCTCTCGCTCATCGACCGTCACCCGGGCGCTTCTTGGTTTCATGCGGCCCAGGCGTTCGTCGATGAAATTCATTTTGAACAGCTGCAACAGATCTTCGGGCAATTCCACGAGCAGCGCAATCAACTCGATTTGGAAGAAGGCGTGTTTCGTCTGGCGACCGTGGCGTATCCCTCGCTCAAGAAACAGGATCTCAGTAAACCGCTCGACCGCATGGCCGAAGAAGTCGACAGCCTGCTCGATTTTCATGACGCCTCACCGGACGAATCCGTGAATATTCTGCGGCGCTATCTCTTTGAGGAAAAAGGCTTTCGCGGAAATACCGAGCACTACTACGACCCCGACAATAGTTATATGAATAAAGTGGTGGAGCGCCGCCTGGGCATTCCCATCACGCTCTGCTGCGCTTATCTTTTGATTGCCAAGCGACTGGATATGCCGGCGTATGGAGTGGGATTGCCGGGCCATTTCATTGTGGCGCACGAAGTCTATCCCAATATTCGCTACCTCGACCCTTACAACGGAGGCCGCGAGCTCACGCGCAAAGACTGCGAAGCCATTGTGCGTCAATCCGGTGTTTCGTTCCGTCAGGAATTTCTTCGCTATACACCACCGCCACAGATCCTCGCCCGCATGATGGTCAATCTCATCAATGTGTACAGCGAACAAGGCAACGCCCAGCTGGCCCATCGCCTCACCCAGCTCCTCGATATTCTTCAGTGACCTCCCGACACGCGTATGTGACCCTGCCCAGCGGCCTCACGCTGGATGAAAATGCCATCGCGGCATTTACCAAACAGTCTCAGGAGCGTTGCTGGCTCCATGTGGACGGGGATCGCGAGCGCATTATCGAACACCCCCAAGACCTCGAGATGCTACGGCCACGTCTCTTGCAACGCGCGGTCACGTGGCTCTCTCTGGACTGTCAGCCGTTTCCGCTCTATATCGACCCCGCCTCGGTCGTTTCTCTCTCTTCGCTGGGAACAGAGGACCCCTATCACATTCATGTGCGCGGTTTATCGGATCCGCTCGTGCCAGCCACACCCCAGGCCGCGGAATCGTTTCTAGAAGAATTTCATCACT
>CAZDML010000146.1:0-4583 GCA_964506645.1 uncultured Elusimicrobia bacterium
AGAGGCCGTTTTGACTATGTCGTTTCTTCTGGCGCTTTTAATCATCGGATGACTAACAACAAGCGCTTTATTAAGGATGCCTTCCAGAAATTTGATGCAGTGTCACGTAAAGGGTTTGCACTGAATTTTCTTTCTGATCGCGTGCAGTACCGATTGCCGCATACCTACCATGCCAATCCCGCAGACATGGTCGCTCTGGCCTATCGCTATTCCAATCATGTCGTCCTGCGCAACGATTACATGCCCTATGAATTTACAGTGTTCGTGACAAAAAACGTTCGTGTGGATAAAACCTATACGGTCTACGAATCCTATATGCCGCTAGCGAAGCAGCAAGCCGGTTGATAAATGCCGGCTTCTAAGTGGTTGCATATCCTCGGGGCTGGAATATGGCAGGTGCCGCTCATTGAGCGGGCCAAAGAGCTCGGTTATAGGGTGTTCGTGACGGATATGTATAAGGAACGACCGGGTTATGCGATTGCCGATGATCATCAGGTCATTGATATTCGCGATTGTAAAAAAACGCTAGCAGCGGCCAAACAGACAGGCATTCATGGAAGTCTCTGTGATGGGACGGATGTGGGAGTTCCCACAGCGGCGTACGTGGCTGATGCGTTAGGGCTGCCCAGCATCGGTTATGAGACAGCGCTTAATTTTACGCATAAAGACCGTATGCGCCAGAAAACGCATCACGCAGGGCTGGCTTCCCCCCGATTTCAGATCATGACATCGCTTTCAGAACTTTCAAATGCCGTGCAGAACATCGGTTACCCTCTGGTGATCAAGCCCGTCGATAATCAGTCCAGCCGGGGTGTGATGTGTCTCCGTACTCCCCAAGGATTGCAAGCGGCAGCACAAACGGCCTTTGAACATTCTGTGCGCCATACGGTTCTTGTTGAGGAATGGATTCAAGGTACTGAGGTCACCGTAGAAAGCTTTTGCTGGGACGGCAAAATAACAGCGGTGGGGGTGTCCGATAAAGTACATTTCGAGCATGTTCCGCAGGTCGCGTCTCGACTCACGTATCCGCCTGCAGTTGCGAGTAATCGATTATCGGAGATCGTTAAGGTGAATCAGGCGGTTATTAAAGCTCTGGGACTTCAGACCGGAGTCACTCATGCCGAATACATCCTGTCGCCTAAGGGCGTGTTTCCCATCGATATTGCCGCAAGGGGTGGGGGGAGTCGTATTTTTTCACACATTGTTCCGTACTTGGGCGGGTATGATATTCCCAAATTGTTCTTAGAATGGTGCTTGGCGGAAGCTCCACGGTCGCCGGCGATATCCTCTCTACAGCGTGCCGCAAACTTGGAGTTTATCGATTTTCCGGAAGGTCGCGTGCAGGCGATTTCGGGTTTGGATCGGGCGCGTGCGGTCCCTGGGGTTGCCGAAGTGTGGCTGGATTTTAAAGAAGGCGATGTGTTGCGGCCGATTCAAGATGATCGTTCTCGCAAGGCTTTTATCCTGACACTGGGTAAAGAACGAAAGGAAGTTTTAGATGTGATGGAAAAAGCAAAATCCCTAATCAATGTGAGAGTGCAATAACGATGAAAGTGTCTGTGGTGACCACCCTGTATCACTCGGCGCCTTATGTGAATGAGTTTGTCCATCGCATGCAGGCGGTTCTGACCGGGGCTATGTCCGATTTTGAAATAATTTTTGTCAACGATGGGTCTCCGGATGACGCATTGTTGCAAGTCCTCAAACTGAGGCAAACCTATCCCCAGATCCGTGCCGTAGATTTGTCACGCAATTTTGGACATCACCGCGCGATTATGACAGGCCTTTCTTATGCGACAGGGGATTATGTGTTCCTGATCGATTGCGATTTGGAGGAAGATCCGGCTTGGTTTTCACGTTTTTTTGACCTGCTGAAAGAGCAGGGGTGCGAGGTGGTTGTGGGTGTTCAGAGCCGGCGGAAAGGGGGTTGGTTTGAACGCGTGAGCGGTGAAATATTTTATTCCGTGTTTAACGCATTGTCTCCGACTCAGCTGATTCCCAATACGGTGACGGCCCGACTCATGACACGACGGTATGTGGAGAGTCTCCTGCAGTATCAGGAAAAAGCGATATTTCTGGCCGGGATCATGCAGCTGGTTGGCTACAAGCAGGTTCCTTTCCCTGTCGAAAAGCTGTCCAAACCTTCCAGCAGCTATAGTCTCTACCGAAAAATTAAAATGCTAGTGGATGCAATTACATCCTTTAGTGATCGTCCGCTTGTATTTATTTTTATGACAGGCTGTACCATTAGCTTCGGTGCTGGCTGTTATATTGTTTACCTGCTGGGGCGTTACTTGCGCTATGGTATCCCCGTTGCCGGTTGGCCGTCACTGATTGTCTCGGTGTGGTTCTTGGGTGGCCTGGGGATTCTCTTTCAAGGTATTCTCGGGATTTATTTGTCACGGATTTATATGGAATCAAAAAACCGTCCACTCTCGATTGTCCGGGAGACCCATGGATTCCCATCGTAAAGTGAACCTCACGGCATGAAAATCCCTTTTAATAAACCTGTCTTGTGGGGGAGCGAGCTGCGTTACATTGCTGATGCCGTCCGGCGCGGGCAGCTTTCCGGAGATGGATACTATACCGGACAGTGTCAGGCCATACTGCGTCGTACGGTCCGCGCAGAAGAGGTGCTTCTTACCTCTTCGTGTACGCATGCTTTAGAGTTGGCGTTTCTACTTCTTGATATTCGTCCGGGCGATGAAGTGATCGTTCCTTCTTTTACTTTTCCTTCCACGTCAAATGCCTTTGTACTGCGTGGAGCACGGCCTGTCTTTATTGATATCCGTCCAGATACCCTCAATATGAATGAGCAATTGCTCGAATCGCTCGTGACCTCTCGCACGCGTGCCATTGTTCCGGTGCACTACGCCGGTGTGCCTTGCCAGATGGATGTGATCGAACGGGTTGCCCATAAACACAATCTGGCGGTTGTGGAAGATGCGGCACAAGCGCTCGGGGCCTCTTTCCGTGGACGCCCCGCGGGCGGCATGGGTGTCTTAAACGCGCTTAGCTTTCATGAAACAAAGAATTGTCAGTGCGGAGAGGGGGGTGCGCTGCTTATTCAGGACCCACGTTATCGCAAGAGGGCGGAAATTCTGCGTCAAAAGGGGACGAACCGCGCGCAGTACTTTCGCGGCGAAGTGGATAAATACTCCTGGGTGGATATCGGGTCGTCTTACGTTCCTTCCGAGCTGCAGGCAGCGTATCTCTACTCACAGTTGGAACATTTGAAACAGATCAAGGCTGTACGTCAGCGGCTTTATGACCGATATTTCGATGCTTTGGAACCCTTCGAACACCAGGGAAAGCTCCGGCGCCCTTACATCCCCCCAGACTGCAACTCAAGTCACCATGCGTTTTATATTCTCCTGAATAGTGAAAGAGAGCGTGACCGGGTTATTCAAGGTTTGCAAAAGAAGAATATTCATGCGGTGTTTCACTATTTTCCGCTGCATGCTTCTACGATGGGCAAGCAGTTTGGATACCGATCGGGTGCCTGTCCTGTGAGTGAAATCGTGAGCAGACGCTTGGTGCGTTTACCCCTTTATAATTCCATGACAGTCCATGAACAGCGCTATGTTCTTGAAACGCTGGGAAAGCTACTATAAGGAAGGTTTTTATGAACTACGCACAAAAAATTATTACGTATATTCGTCGCAACCGTGTTTCGACTACGGAAATTGCTGATGCGTTAGGGAAATCCGGTGTACTGCCCGGTGTGCGGGCGATGACGCCCGATCATTTTCGCGTCGGGCGTGCTCGTGCCCTTTTTACGGCCTATGAATCCAATAGTGCGCTTCACGCACAGCTGAAAAAGCTGCAAGAGGGTGAAATTGCAGTGGTTTTTGCCCATGCTTGTAAGGAGCGTGCTGTTCTCGGTGACTTGGTGGTTCGTTATGCTGTGTTGTATCGGGGGGCAGAGGCCGTGGTGGTGAATGGCCTTGTACGCGATGCGTCCCGCCTGCGTCGGGAGCGCTATCCTGTGTGGGCGCAGGGGGCCACCCCCTTGGGATGCTTCAACGACCCCTCCGATCCCTTTCCATCAGACCTGGAAAAAAAGATTCGTAAAGAAATTGATGGGGGGGTAGCTGTCTGCGACGACGGCGGAGTGGTGGTGATCCCTGCTTCACAATTGAATCAAGGCATGTTGAATAGTCTGTATCAAATCGAACTTCAGGAAGATATCTGGTATTACTGCTTGAATACACTGAAGTGGGATACAGAGCGCATCGTTTGCAAAAAAGAATACCTTTCCGCTAATAAGTTATTGCCTGCGACGTATCGTAAGCAACTAAAAACCCTGCATAAATCAAAATCCTAGGCAGAACACATGCGCTCGCTTCTTCGTTCGCGTTGGAACGCCGCCGCCTGGACCCTCCTGTCGCTCGTGTCGCTGGTGGGTATGGTGTTCTGGCTATGGACGCCCGTACAGAATATTGATGTCTGGTGGCATCTCGCATCAGGTCGCTACATGCTGACGCACAGCGTGATTCCTCACGGCGATGTTTTCTCCTGGACCCTACGCAATCACCCCTGGATCAACCACGAATGGCTGTATGAAATTATTCTTTTCACGT
>CAZDML010000147.1:0-4484 GCA_964506645.1 uncultured Elusimicrobia bacterium
AGACCGGCCACGAGCCATACGAAAAAGGGATAAGTTATAATACGCCTCATGAAATTGACCTCCCGTTACCGAGAAGGTTTTATCAAAAAGATGCACGAATACAAAGGGCGAGCCGTTGGTTTTCGCACGGATAAGATTCGGCTTCCTAACAAAAAAACAGCCCAACGTGAATTCATGACGCATCCGGGAGCGGTCGGCATTCTAGCGTTTGAAGCGCCTAATAAAATTCTGCTCGTCAAACAGTACCGGTATCCGGTGAAGCAGTTCACTTATGAAATCCCCGCGGGAAAACTCTCCCGAGGAGAGAAACCGGAAGCCTGTATCCGGCGAGAACTGGAAGAAGAGACCGGATTTATCCCCCGACGCTTCAAAAAACTAACGGACTTCTGGCCCACAGCCGCTTTTTCAGATGAAGTGATCCACCTCTACTATGCGACCGACTTGATCCCTTCAAAAATAAATCCGGATGAGGATGAGTTTATTGAACTGGTCCGCGTGTCGCCCCGACAACTCGAGCGATGGATTAAGGCAGGAAAAATCAGCGATTCGAAAACGCTGATTGCGTTTTTGGCCTGGAAAAATTTTGTGGCGCGCTGATCTCAAAAATCTGCGTTCGTTCCCCGTGATCTTCAAACACCCTCTTCGCCCAACGCTGTTCGGCTAACCACCGCGCAAGCACCAGAGCGGGTATCGGACGATACACCGTTCCCCCTCCAAAGGAAAAGTCGTTTGGCTCAATAAACACATACCGGATGCCGCGCTCAGCCATCCACCCATCCAGCCCCTGCGTGCTGTTCACATCGGGAGGAATGACGCATTGGCGATCGGTGTGGATGTAAAACCGCCCGTCGTTTTCTGCCATAAAAATATCCTGAGGCTGTGTCTGGCTGCGTATCCAGGCATAGGTTCGGGCTGGAGGAGTGTTCAGCGGATTGGGCTTATAGAGCGACGCCTGAACGATCGTTACGAGCGGTTTGAGGGACAAGGCAAGGCTCAGGAAAACCATCGTGCCGCACAACCAGACTGTTTTCGAACGGACTTTCGTTAATGCTTGCACCCCAAGAAATAACGTCCAAAGCAAAAAAGGCAAGAGCGGATAGAAATAGCGCGACGCTTGTGCGCCCCACATTAAATGCAGCAGAAGGTACCCACACACATAAATCGCCAGCACACGGCGCCACTGTGTCCAAGGCCATTCAAAAGCGCCGCGGAGCATCAAGAAAAACGTTCCGCACACTGTCAGGGTATAGATCGCATTTTGCCACGGACCTCCCGGCCAACGGAAAAAAGTTCGTACAAGTATTTCCCGTGCATAGAACTGCACGTTGTGCAGCAAGGCCTGTCCAAAATGCCCATGTGACCAGACACCCAAAAGCGGATGGGCATACCCACGAAGCAGCCAGTTCCTCAGGAAGTACGGAACGACCAATAGCGCGCTAACGCCGACAACTATGCGCAGCGTCGTCCATCGGCGATCAAGAGCCAAAGCCGCTGCTAAAGCAAGCCCCGCTAATACCCCTGCCGGACGCACGTAAAACAAGAGGACAGCCAAGGCCGCCGCAATGGCCGCCTGCCAGGGGCGTTCCAGCGGCCACCCCGTTTTCAAAACGTAGAAAAAGAGTAAGGACACCAGGAGGAACGGCACATCCGACATCACCGTGCCAGAGAGACTGACGGTGAGTGGATTCAACGCCGATAAGATCCAGATCGCCCACCGCGCAGGGGGTAAACATTCCCCCTCCAAGAGACGCCACAGCACGGCCAGGCCGCTCAGCGTCATCACCACCGAAAGGAGTTGATAGGGAAGAAATGTTAGAGGATGAAAGAGTGCTACGGGAGCCAGAAAGACAGCATACCCAGGCATATGGTGCAGCAGCGGTGGAAAGCCAGGCTGGTTCAGCTCAACATAGCGACCCTGGAGAAGCGACCGCGCGCCGATGATGTAAAACGCATCGTCATTAAAGAAACCAACATAGTAAGCGTGAATCGCTAACGCGTAGACAACAGCAATGCCGAGAAGTGGAAACCACGGGAACGCGGCATTCGCAAGAAAACGACGGAGTGCATTCATTCAACCGGAAGGTTTTTAAAGAATTCTTTGAGTGCAGCGACCATACAGTGTTTGGCCGTCGCGCTGTTTTTACGTAAAAGATTAGCGGTAGGCCACGCGGCAGGGTTTAAAAGTCTCAGGGCAATTTTCCAAGGCGAAAAGGGGCCCGGAGGTCCAAAAATCGGCGAGAGATCGTCGTGAATCGTATCGCTCACAACGCGAACGATGCGAATCGGCACGCCGCGACGGGTGCCGGCTTCGACAATGGCCTGTGTCTCCATATCGACGGCCTGTGCACTGGCACGCTGCGCGAGTGCCGTGCGTTCTTCCACCGTTCGTACGGGAAGCGTTGCTGTGGCCAACCGTGCCGTCACGAGGTCGCCGATCTTGAGTTCAGGGACGAGAGCGCCACAGAATCCCGTGGAGACCAGCATCTTCACCCCTTGATCACACAGGGTATACGCCGCTTCGCGAGCCGGCTCCATCCCGACTCCCGAAATGATGAGCTGCACGGGGTGTGGTCCGATCTGTGCAAAAAAATTGTTTTTTCCGATAAATTTGAATGGAAAGGAACGCAAAATGACACCCGCCTCCCACCGTGTGGCGACCACGATACCAATGGATTTACCGGGCATACCCGTTCTCCTTAAACCAGGTTACGGCTTTGCGAATGGCGTCATCGATCGACGTCTGTGGCAAACCAAGTTCTCGCACGGCTTTAGAAGGGTCATAGTACATCGGGGCATGTGCCATGCGCACCCCATCGAGCGGAATCGCGGGCTCTTTGCCGGTAATGGCGGAGAGCCCTGTGCTGAGGGCCCCAGCGATCCAGGCCACCGCATACGGAATTTGAATTCGTGGGGCTGGTTTGCCAGCCACAGCGGCTACTTTATGCAAAAAATCTTTAAGGGTCATATTTTTATTTCCCAGGATATACCGCTCGCCTTTTTTCCCCTTCTGTGCCGCCAGCCAATGGCCAGCAGCCACATCTTCCACATCAATAAAGTTCATACCCGTGTCGACAAAAGCCGGCATCTTGCCGTTTAAAAAATCGACGATCATTTTCCCGGTTGGTGTCGGCTTGATGTCGTAGGATCCAATGGGGGCCGCAGGATTTACTATCACCACAGGGACCCCTTTGTCGGCATAAGAACGGGCCAGCAGATCCGAAGCGAATTTGGAACGTTTGTAAGGACCGATGAGCTGATCGCGGGGAGGGTCCATCGTTTCATTCCCAATCCCCAAGGTTCCGTCCGCAAGAATCGGCCGTCCTATGGCGGCCACACTGGAAGTAAAAACGATTTTACTCACCCCGGCATTTGCGCTTGCGTCCAGAATATTCCGTGTCCCCTGGACGTTGGTGTGCTCCATCTCCAAAGCGTTGGGAGCCCAGAGACGATAATCTGCCGCAACATGGAAAAGCTGGTCGCATCCTTTGACCGCGCGCTCGATAGAAGCTTTGTCGTTTAAATCCCCGGTCCACCATTCCACATCGAGGCCGTGTAAATTGGATCGCTTGGAATGAAGGCGCGCCAGACAACGGACACGCACTCCTTCTTTCATTAAACGACGAACGACGTGGCTGCCGATAAATCCGGTGCCGCCGGTGACCAATGCCAATGTCATGAGTGATTAGACCGCTTGAGGCGTGATGACTTTACGTGAAGGGCGCTGCAGACGTCGCAGACGCTGATACATCCCGAGGGCCATCAGCGGGAAGTAGTGGCGGTAGTATGTGTATTCCAAGTAGAACACTTTTGGGAAGCCCGTGCCGGTAAATTCGGTTTCGTTCCACGTTCCATCGGAACGCTGCGTGTTGATCAGGTAGCGCAGGCCGCGCTCAACAGCCGGGTCGTCGAGATAACCGCACGTTAAGAAGGCCATGAGTGCCCAGGCCGTCTGGCTTGGCGTGCTCGGTCCGGATCCTTTCTTCGAAGGGTCATCGTAGGTTTCACAGCGTTCGCCCCAACCGCCATCGGGCTGCTGGACACTACGCAACCAGGTCAATGCATTTTGTATGGACGCATCGCCCGGGTTTTCTCCGATACAAGTAAGTCCGCGAACCGCCTGCCATGTGCCATAAATGTAGTTCACACCCCAACGGCCGTACCACGTGCCGTCGGATTCCTGTTCACGGCGAATAAACGAAATCGCTTTTTGCACACAGGCATAGGACGCGTCATAGCCGACCAGTCCGAGCAATTCCATCACGCGGGCCGTCACGTCTGAAGTCGGCGGATCGATCATCGCATTATGGTCAGCAAAAGGAATCTTCGTGAAAATAACTTTGGTGTTGTCGACATCAAATGCGGCCCAACCGCCATCCAAGCTCTGCATCGAGAGCAACCAGTTGAGGCCACGCAAGAACGCTTTCTCGCGAGCCTGTGCGAGTGGGCCTTCCAGTTTCACGCGGCGCAGGGCCAGGAGCACCATC
>CAZDML010000148.1:0-2825 GCA_964506645.1 uncultured Elusimicrobia bacterium
ACTCCGGCACAATCCGGCCTCGATGAGGAAAATCGATTATTTCCTCACCGGCACGGTACGTAACGCCGTTAATCTTCCGGCCATGAACGCCGAAGAATTCCGTGAAATGGAACCGTATTTAAACCTGAGCGAAAAGCTTGGGAAGTTTGCGTCTCAGCTTTCAACCGGCACCCAAGAGCTGAAAATCACTTACGCAGGTGAAATCAGTCAGCGCAACACCAATGCCCTCACGCTGGCAGCGCTGAAAGGATTCTTATCCCCCATCCTCGATATTTCTGTCAACGAAGTAAACGCACCTCACCTGGCGCGAGAGCGCGGTTTCAAATGGCAGGAAGTCAAAACCTCCGAATCAGCCGATTACACAAGCCTTATCACTCTGCAAGTCAAAAACGGAAAAACAAAATTCTCGCTCGCCGGCACCCTGTTTGCTAAGAACAGCCCGCGTCTGGTCAAAGTGGACGACCTGACGGTCGACGTTGTGCCGGAAGGCAATCTCTTGGTGTACACCAACGAGGACAAACCCGGGGTAATTGGTCATATCGGTACGCTCCTAGGCAAAAATAAAATCAACATTGCAGCCATGCAGGTCGGTCGTAAATCCTCCGGGGGTGAAGCGGTGACAGTCGTCAACGTGGATACGGCGGTCCCTGCGAAAGTGCTGGAAGAAATTCAAGCGTTCCCCGGGATTACCAACGTCAAATACGTCAAACTTTGATTTAATCTTCGCGTGAGTGCCTCCGCAGAACTTCATCACGTTACCAAAGTCTATCGGCGCAGCCACCTCGGCAAGCTGACCCTGACGCCCGGGGTTGAAGACGTATCATTTTCCATCCAACAAGGCGAGATCTTTGGCCTTCTGGGCCTCAACGGCGCAGGAAAAACCACCACGATCAAATTGTTATTAGGACTCTTATTCCCCACCTCGGGATCGGTCCAGTTGTTTGGTCGACAACTTCCGGATCTGAAGGCATTGGCCTCGGTAGGGTATCTTCCTGAACTCCCCGTTTTTTATAAACATCTAACGATCTCCGAGTTGCTAGATCTCTACGGCAACCTGTCCAACCTGTCCCCGGCGATCATCCGTGAACGGTCCGAGAAGATTATTTCTCTTGTTGGACTGACAGCGCATCGCACCAAGCGTTTCGGTGAATATTCGAAGGGCATGTTGCAGCGTGCGGGGCTCGCCCAATCATTGCTGCACAATCCTGACTTCATCGTCCTTGATGAACCGGTCAGCGGGCTGGATCCTCTCGGCCTTAAAGAAATGCGCCAACTCCTGGTCGATCTGAACCAACAGGGAAAAACCATCTTCTTTTCATCTCACATCATTACCGAAGCGGAAAAACTGTGCCATCGGGTCGGCATCATGCACCAAGGCAAGCTCGCGCGCATCCTTGAGCGCAAAGACTGGGACGGCCGACCGGGCCATCTCGAAGAACTCTTTCTGGAGACCATTCGTGCGTAAGATTCTCGGTATTGCTCGATATACCTTCATCGAAATCCTGCGGAACCGGGTCTATTTTGTTCTACTTTTGTTTTCGGGCCTTCTGATCGGCTCGGCGCTTCTTCTTGGGGCGATGGGTGGCGAACAACGCAGCCGGATGATCGTGGATGTGGGGCTGGCCAGCTTGGAAGCTATCTCCTTGATCGTCGCCGTCTTTGCTGCAACCACGCTTCTGGTTACTGAAATGGAATCCCGGACCCTTTACCTCATACTGACACGACCGGTTGCCCGCTATCAGTTCCTCTTGGGGCGGTTTCTAGGCCTGGTCCTGGTGATGACTGCCGCGATGGGCATCATGATGGCTCTACATACCGTCTTGATGGCGGTGCTTCATATTCCGCTGACAGGGCACTATCTGCTCAGCGTCCTCTACTCCTGGGGAAAAATAGTGCTCGTGATAGCGCTGGCGATACTTTTCTCCCTCTTCTCCACCTCAACCCCATCGGCTGTTACGTTTACCCTCTTTTTCTGGGTCATGGGCCATCTCACATCGGAAATTCATTTTCTCGCCATGAAAAATGCCAAGCCAGCTGTCCTGTTTATTACGAATATCTTCTACTGGGTCAGCCCTAATTTTGAGCGTCTCAACATCCGCGATCTCCCCCTTCACGCCGCACTGAGTCATCCGCGGATGCTCGCCGGAAGCTTCGGCTATGCGGCACTGTATGCATCTGTGTGTCTGGCGCTGGCCTCTTTTCTTTTCCGCAAAAAGGAATTCTAATGCAAGGGTCCCTACGTCCCACTCTCGGGATCATTATTCTTCTCGCAAGTCTGGCATTTTTTTCACGACATCCCCAAAGCGCTGGTTTCCCTCCTGTTACTGAAAGCTTATCCTCTTCCCTCTCGTCTCTGGAAGACTTTGTAGGGATCAGCCTGGGATTTCGCCGTTTAAGTGCGGATTTGGCATGGATACAGACCCTCCAATACTATGGGACACACGCCGACACAGAGGAGGAAGAAGACCATTCACACAAGGACCTGCTCAATGCCTCCGTGGCCGAATACCCCCTCTTTTTGGAGTATTGTCAGAGAGTCGTTCGTCTAGACCCCTACTTCACCTACGCGTTTTACTATGGATCGACTGTTTTAGGCTGGAATTTGAACCGGTTAGACGAAGCTGAAGGTTTTATTAGAGAAGGGATTCTGCTTAATCCCAAAGAATGGCGTTTACAGCAGTATTTAGCGGCTTTAGGCTACCAAAAAAGCCACAATATTAAGGATTTAACCGCTTTCCTGGAAACCATGGTCAAAGACCCTGAGGCCCCAAATCTTCTTAAATCGATCCTTGCAAATCTGTACAAAAAATCAAGCCAATTTGATA
>CAZDML010000148.1:2835-4428 GCA_964506645.1 uncultured Elusimicrobia bacterium
CCTCCGGGCTATCATATTCTACGTAGCCCGAAAACCCCCCGCTTCATTTCCGAGTTGTAATCGGTTTTTTTAGAACTGTCCAACAGGCAGGGAACTTTTTGCCTGGCTCAGGGTTATCTCTCCTGAGACTCCCGTAGGAAAGGTGACATTCGAATGGCACGAAAGAAAAAAGTAAAGTCGCAAATTGCTTCAGTGACCGACCAAACTTTCTCTCAGGAAGTCTTAAAGTCCAATCTGCCGGTTTTGGTGGGATTTTGGGCCCCGTGGTGTGCGCCGTGCAACACCATTCCGCCCCTCCTCCAGGAGCTGATTGATGATTATTTCGGCAAGGTCAAAGTCGTCCAACTCAAAGTGGATGAAAATCCGACCATGACCGAAGAATATTGCATCAGCTCGATTCCGACACTCATTCTCTTTGAAAAGGGCAGAATGGTCGGGAAACGAACCAGCGCTGACACGAAAGAAGATGTGGCAGAATGGCTGGATCGCCACATCGATGATCCGGTAGGTTTTGGGCTGTAATCGGTTCGACAATACGTTTTTGGATAATTGCTGGGAGGTGATTAGGATGGATCCGAAAAAGCCTTGCGGCTGCTAAGCCAAAAAAATTAATGATAAAAAGAAAAACCCTCGTTATAGATTCAATGACGAGGGTTTTTCTTTTGTATTTGGCCGTCATCCCGGCAATGTGTTAGCCGGGATCCACGTGGGCTCCGGACTACGAATCTCCGGGGCCACAAATCAAGAAGCGGGTGTTGTCGGAGTGGCTGCTGGAGCGGCTGCAGGCACTGTTTTACGAGGGATCACGTTCGCCGCAGGCATCGGAGGCGGTGTAGCCTTTTTCAAATGCTCCCGAATGGCCGGCATCATGTCACAGGTCGGATGATAGAGCAGGGCCGGGCTCGGACGGTCATCCGGAACGACAAAATGAACCTCTTTGCCGCAGACAACACAGGGACCTTCTATCACATCAACAGAATTAGACCACGAGACCTTGCTTCGTTTCATTGAAATTCTCCTTCTTTCCTAGGCGAGGTGGCGTCCGCCATCCACGCGAATCGTTTCACCGGTTACAAAATCGGATTCCATCAAAAAAAGGACGGCTTTAGCGATTTCTTCGGCCCCCCCCCAACGTTTCAAAGGGGTCGCATCACGAACGGCCTTTTTCTCTGCAGACGACATTCCTTTAGGGGGAATCATCGGCCCCGGTGCTATCGCATTCACCAGAATTCTCGGCGACAGCTCCAGCGCCAGGCTTTCAACGAGGGCTTTCACACCCGCTTTAGAAACGTAATAGGCGCCGTAATCGGAATATCGCGGACGACCACTGGCGCTGGTCCAATCCGAAATCATGACAATCCGTCCTTCCCTGGCTTTCTTGAGTAACGGAATCATCGCCGTAGCCAAATGAAATGAGCCCTGTAAATTGGCATTGATATGGTCTGCCCATTGCTCGGCCACCGATCCTGCCTCATAGACGGAAGCCATATGAATCAGCGCGTCCAAACGCCCATACTTTTTTTGAAGGGTCTTCGAGAGAGTTTTGAGCGAAACAGGGTTAGAAACGTCTGCGCGTAGGGTAGAAGCCCGACC
>CAZDML010000149.1:0-4353 GCA_964506645.1 uncultured Elusimicrobia bacterium
GTCGGTTCGAACCACGGGGACACGCTTCTTAACACCCTCTGTTTGTCGAAGCAGGGCGGCTGGAATCTTTTTTATTACAATTTTAGAGGGCATGCCGGCAGCGAAGGGAATGTGACTTCCCTGGGCGCGCTGGAAATCCGCGATCTCGCAGGAGCGCTCCAATACCTGCATCAGAATAAACCCAAAGAAACGAAACATCTCGGTATTTACGGCCATTCGCTGGGTGGTGCCGTTGCGATTCTCGGGGCCGCTGAATTTAAAGAGCTAGAAGCCGTAGCCGCTGAAAGTCCGTTTGCGCGCGTTCGGGGAACCATTGCTCACTTTGCCCGGTTGTTTTACGGGTTACCGGAAATGCCCTTCGTGCCCTTGTCGATGAAAATCACGGCCTGGCGTTTGGGTATTCCCTACGGGCTGGCCAATCCCGTTGAAGTTATTGGCAAAATTGCCCCTCGACCCCTATTTATTATTTACGGAGATCGTGACAAACGGATGCCGATGAGCGATTTTAATGCGCTCTGGCAAGCCGCAGGGGAGCCCAAAGAGTCCTGGATTGCCAAGGACGCCGATCATGGGGATCCCTGGCTGCTCTACCGCGAGGAATACGAAACAAAGCTGGTCGGATTTTTTAAAAAAACATTTCAGGGGAAATAACACATGAAGACCATTCAAACCATTAAAGAACTCAGAGCCTATACCTTGCGTCAACAGCTGAAAGGCCGTTCCGTCGGTTTCGTTCCGACGATGGGCGCCTTGCATGAAGGACACTTGTCTCTTGTTCGTCGTGCACGCAGAGAAAATGACGAGGTGGTGGCGTCGATCTTCGTGAATCCCACCCAGTTCGGTCCCAAAGAAGATTTCAAGAAGTATCCGCGCACATTGGCCGCGGATAAGCGCTTACTCGCGAATGCCGACGTTGATGTTCTTTTCGTGCCTTCTGCGCAGGAGATGTATCCAGAGGGCGCGATGACGCGCGTGAGCGTCTGCGGTTTGACGCAGACACTCTGTGGACCCTTCCGTCCCGGGCATTTTAAAGGGGTTGCGACCGTTGTGGCGCAGCTTTTCCAGATGGTGCAGCCGACCCGAGCTTACTTCGGGCAGAAAGATTTCCAGCAACTGCGCGTGATCGAACGCCTGGTCAAAGACCTGCATATGCCGATCAAAGTCGTGGGCTGTGAAACCGTTCGCGAAGCCGACGGGCTGGCGGCTTCTTCGCGCAACCGGTATCTGTCCAAAGTGGAGCGGGACGAAGCGGTGAAGCTCTATCAGATGCTGTATTTGGGGCGCGAACTTATTGAGCAGAAAATCATGCTCAATCCCGCACAGTTGGAAAAGCGACTCAAAATTGTGCTCGCGACGATTCCAAAGTCAAAGGTCGACTATATCGCAGCGGTCGATCCCCATACGTTGCAGCCGATGAAACGGATTACAACGCCGGTGCTTCTGGCCGCGGCGATCTGGATTGGTAAAACACGCCTGATCGATAATATTCTCATCTCCTAATTTTTCATGGCCAAAGACAACCTTCCCATTCATAACGACTTTCTCATTATCGGCAGTGGCATCGCAGGCTTAAGCCTGGCGATCAAGCTGGCGGAGTTGGGGCCG
This sequence comes from uncultured Elusimicrobia bacterium, assembly GCA_964506645.1. Lineage (GTDB taxonomy): Bacteria > Elusimicrobiota > Elusimicrobia > 2-01-FULL-59-12 > 2-01-FULL-59-12 > CAZDML01. Next base: position 1,606 of record CAZDML010000149.1, read on the forward strand.
GTCGCTGTCATAACCAAGCGCGGGTCGCTGGAAGGGTCCACCACCTATGCGCAGGGTGGTATTGCCGCGGTCACGTCGCCTGACGATTCCTTTGATCAGCATGTGCAGGACACGCTCAAGGCTGGCGCGGGACTCTGTCATGAAGATGTGGTGCGATTTGTGGTTGAAGAAGGCCCGGACCGCGTGAAGGAGCTGGTGCAGTGGGGGATGGCCTTCACCCGGGATAACGATGATGAAGAGCATCCCTACGAACTGGGCCTCGAAGGCGGGCATTCCAAGCGCCGGATCCTGCATGCCGGCGATTACACCGGATCCTCGATCGCTCAAACACTTCTGCAGCAGGCCAAGCAGCATAAAAACATCCAGTTTTATGAGAACCACATTGCCATCGATTTGATCACGACGGAAAAAACAGGCGGGTCGGCGCCGTTTATCTGTCTGGGCGCCTACGTGCTCGATATTAAACAGGACAAAGTCCGTACGTTCCTGGGCCGGCGCGGGACGATTTTGGCGACCGGCGGAGCGGGTAAAGTCTATCTCTATACATCGAACCCGGATGTGGCCACCGGGGATGGGATGGCCATGGCGTATCGCGCGGGTGCGAAACTAGCCAATATGGAATTTGTACAGTTTCATCCCACCTGTCTGTACCACCCGGAGGCAAAGTCGTTTTTAATTTCAGAAGCCGTCCGCGGGGAGGGGGGCATTCTCAAAACCGTGAACGGCGAACCGTTTATGGAAAAGTACCATGCGGCCAAAGAACTGGCGCCGCGCGATGTGGTCGCGCGTGCGATCGATACCGAACTCAAAAAACGCGGCGATGCGTTTGTCTATTTGGATATCCGTCACAAAGGCAAAGAGTTCATTCAACAACGCTTCCCGATGATTAATAAGGAATGTTTGAAGTACGGTATCGATATGACCCAGGATATGATTCCGGTGGTTCCGGCGGCCCATTATTTCTGCGGGGGCGTGTTGACGGACGAAAACGGCCGTACGTCGCTCGATCAGTTGTGGGCCATTGGCGAAGTGGCCTGCACAGGACTGCACGGGGCCAATCGGCTTGCCTCGAATTCACTCTTAGAAGGTCTAGTCTTCTCGGACCGCGTATACCGTAGGCTTAAAGAAGCGGGGCCTGTGATGCCTAAAGCAATGGGGATTGCAGCCTGGAACCCGGGGAATGCCCGCGATTCTGACGAACAGATCGTGGTCACGCAGAATTGGGATGAGATTCGTCAGCTCATGTGGAACTACGTCGGTATTGTGCGTTCGGATAAGCGGCTGGACCGCGCGTATCGCCGCATTCAGCTTTTGCAGCAGGAAATTCAGGAATATTATTGGGACTTTATCGTGACATCCGACTTGGTTGAACTGCGCAATATTGCGACGGTCGCTGAACTCGTCATTCGCTGTGCCATGATGCGCAAAGAAAGCCGCGGTCTGCACTGCAACATCGATCATCCGGGTTTGGACGACACGCATTGGCAGCAGGATTCCATTATTCAAAAGCCCTCCAGCTCCAGCATGCCGACCCTGCATTTCCTTTGATCGTCTCCTATGGTTGATCAGAATCACATCGTTATTCGCGGCGCACGCCAGCATAATCTCAAAAACATTACGCTCAAGATTCCGCGTAATCAGATGGTTGTGATTACGGGCCTTTCCGGTTCGGGAAAATCGTCACTGGCGTTCGATACGATCTACGCAGAAGGTCAGCGCCGTTACGTGGAAAGCTTGTCCGCCTATGCCCGGCAGTTTCTCGAATTGATGGAGAAACCGGACGTTGATTTGATCGAAGGTCTCTCCCCAGCGATCGCCATCGAGCAACGGACTCCTTCGCATAATCCGCGTTCCACCGTTGGCACGGTAACCGAAATCTACGATTACTTGCGTCTTCTCTTTGCCCGTATCGGAAAACCGCACTGCCCCAGCTGCGGCCGTGAAATCAAGCCGCAGTCGGCCCAACAGATTATTGACGATGTCTTGCGCCTGCCCGCCGGAACCAAGATTCAAGTGCTGGCTCCACTGATTCAGGGCCGTATCGGAACGTATCAGGAACTTTTCACGCGACTGAAGCAGTCCGGCTTTGTCCGCGTGCGCGTGAATGGCCAAGTCATGGCCTTGGAAGAAGAGATTAAGCTCGACCGTTATAAGAAACACAAGATCGACCTCGTGGTAGACCGCTTGGTGATGGGACCGGATGTGCGTGAACGTTTGGCTGACTCCATTGAAACAGCTCTGCGCGAAACCAAGGGCCAGGTGCTCATTGTCCGTCAGGATCCGGTGCAGGAACAGCTGTACAGCGAGCATCACGCCTGTGCGCACTGTGGCACAAGCTTGCCGGAAATCGAACCGCGTATGTTTTCCTTTAACTCCCCTTACGGGGCCTGTGCAACCTGTGATGGGCTCGGCACGAAACTGGAGGTCGATCCGGATTTGGTGATCCTCGATCCTTCTAAATCCATTCGCGACGGGGCTATCGAAGCCTGGTCAAACCCCGTGACGACACGCATGCACCGCTGGAAACGGTCCTGGGCAGGCTATTACGAAGAAATTTTGGAAGACGTTTGTAAACGCAACAAAATCCCTCATAACAAACCCTGGAAAGACCTTTCGAAGGAGCAGCAAAAGCTCATCTTGTACGGCGGCGGGCAATACAAGGTCCATTGGGGGAAAAACGATCAGGAATTCGAAGGCGTGATCAATCAGCTCGAGCGCCGCTACAAAGAAAGCGAATCCGAGTTCGTA
>CAZDML010000150.1:0-4346 GCA_964506645.1 uncultured Elusimicrobia bacterium
GTTCCTTTCAGGCTAGTCATTGCGGCCGGATTGGTATACACCGTGATGGGATCTTCGTTCTGGCCGGCAACCCCTACATACCCTTGCCCCGCTGCACGAGCACTGGGGGCTTCATTACCAATGTTGGCCCCCCCGACAGCAAAAGCCTGAGAGGTCATATTAAAGGTAAGGGCAACGGCGAGAAGGGTTTGGATTTTGCGAAGCATGGGCGTGTGTCCTCCTAGATTTTTTGAAGATCCAAACACCAAATTCCAAGATCCAAATAAGCTCCAATATTCAAAGCTTGTGGTTTGGTGTTTCTGTTTTTGGGATTTATTTGGAGCTTGTGAATTGGTCATTGGTGATTTTTTATGAGTTCATTTGTTGGGGTTGTGGAATGGCGGAACTGGGGGTGGTGCCGGTTGAAAGCTGTAGCAGGTTGTCGATGTCGGTTCGGGTGAAGAGGAGCGCGGCGTTGGAGCCGTGGCCGACCCGCTTCCAGACTTTCAGCTTGCCCTTGCGGATCCAGCTGATGAGGGTTTGTCTTGAGATGCCGAGCCTGCGACAGGCATCGGTACGGTCCAAAATGTCTTGTGGATCCATCGGCACGTCCTCCTGTGTGTACAACGCTGTCACGACAGTACGGATTGCTATGAAAACCAACAACTTTCGAAACCTTGCCCGCCCACGTGGCGAGCAACCTGAACTGTATAACAGTGGTTTGCAGGCCTGTCAAGGGGTTGTTCGGGGAAAAATTAAAAAATGGGTTCGGGAGTGAGGAGCATGTTCGCTCTAGGATGTCGCTTATCGGCCTGTTGATTCGGCCTGGCGTGAACTCCGGGCGCTTCTTGAGAGAAAATAGGATGCCCGTCAAACATGCACGCCAGACCGTCCTCATCAACAGGCCTGCGACATCAGTCGCTTTCATGCTCCTCCCTCCCTCACTTTCATTTTTATTTTCCCCTCACTAAACTAGTAAAGGTTAAAAAGTGGCGTGTCGTATATGTTCCCAATTGAGTTTCCATGACGCTGTCAGGGGGGGGCCTCAATGCGCGCGGAGAAGATGGCCAGCGCAAGCGAGTTTAGGCTTCAGCTTTTGGGTCTCCAGCGACAAGGGAGCTTTGTTTGACGACCGAAGGGAGGAGTTTGCGACCTGATGGAGACCTAAAAGCGGTCAGAAGCCGCTCGAGCGGCGCTGGCCGCTTCTCCGCAGATAACGAATTGCGCAGAGAGGCGGTTGTCGGTGTCGCCGGTGCGGGAAATGTCGGCTTTTTGGATGTGCAGGAGCTGGGAGGATTGCTGAAGGCGATAAATAAACGGAGCGAGCGATTCCCAGGACGATTCCACAGAAATAAAGACGGAGGGGCCGTTTTTGGACCGGGTGAGTGCGGATTGAGGCTTTATATCGCGTATTTTAATCCCATTTTGACGCGCCAAAGCCTCAACGTCCTTTAATAAGGAAGTCACTGTGTGTTCTTGGACTGCCGGGTCCTGCGGACGTCGAGCCGGAAACGCTGCGGCATAAGCGCGTTGGATGTTGTCTTTTTCTGCCAGGAGGCGGCGGCTTTCGGCCAGTTGGTCTTCCTTAATACGAACGGCGGAGGTCACGTCTTGCCAAGCGCTCCACAAAGGGGTGATGAGCAAGCGGTCTATCCCAAAAAGCAGGAAGAACCCTGTCGTCACCCATAAAATTTTCTTTTCACGCGGGGTCATCTTACGCATGGAGTCTTCCTTCGATGGAGAAATGGATAAGGTCCTGGTTGTGCGATCGTTCGAGGGTGGACGAGCGCAATTCCACAGATGAAAACATCGGCGACTGCTGCAGTGTTTCCACCAGTCGCACAGCTTCTGACAAGGCCATCGCATTTCCTTCCAGAACCAGCGGTTGTCCCCCCTCAAAATGCACAGAACGTATTGATATCGATTTGGGAACCAGGCGGCTTAGTTCCGAGAGGACCGAAAGAAGCGATCCCTTCTCATCCATGCGGTGGCGCAGCACGCTGAGGCGTTTGTCCATGCGGCGGAGTTCCGCTGTTTGGGGCCAGAGAGAGCGTTCGGCTTGCGTGAGCGCGCTCAGTGTTTTTTCAGCGGCATGGTATTGGACCCAAAACAAAATGCCGAGCGCTGATAAAAAGACAAACGCGCAGAACGCCACGCCGGCTCCGTCTTTGCGCATCCGTGCCCGCGCCTTGCGCTTTTGTTCATCCGGAGGAAGAAGATTAATGCTCTGTGACGTTTCAGGGATAGACTCCACAGCAAGTCGATCTGGATACACACCGGCCTCGAACAAAGGTTTTAAATACGCCTCGATATCTTCTTTCCTCGCGATAAAGACCTGCACCACCGAGGACCCTTCCGGTTTCTTTTCTAGAAATTGAAAATCCACAATGACGTCTTCTGCGGCCAGGGGCGTCAGACGAGGCACTTGCAGACGCACCATATCGCGAATTTCGGCGGGATGAGTTGTCGGTAAAGTGACCGTTTTGAGAATGACCTCTTTTCTCGGAATGCAGAGAACGAGTTCTTCGGGTTTGCTGAGACCCAGAGACGAGCGAAGAAAATCTATGACGTCGTCCCGGAAATGTGTCACCGGTATCCCTCCTGCCAGGCGAGAATGCGGGGCGGTGTCGACCGTGCTTCGGCTACCATCGTCCACCGTCCGACACGAAGCCGGAGAATATCGGATTGCACACCGAGTAACTGCAGCTGCAGGAGAGCGGTGAGGGTTTCAATTTCTTTTTCCGAGAGCCGCGTGTACGTCTGGAGTTGTGGAATCACGTCCGCGACCCGTCTAAACCCTGCTGTGTGGTCCGCTCGGTAGGAAAGAATTTTATTCACGAGCGCCGAGGGCATTCCCAGCGCGGCGAGGACATGTTCAGAGGCGGTATTCAGATTGACTCCCCCGGACCCATAGACGGTAATGGTGTCACGTATATCCGCATAGAGTTCCGGTGTCATTCCCTGAACAAGCAGGAGTTCCTCCTTCTGTTTAAAAGGACCATGACGGCTCAGATATCCGCTGTTCTCATAGAGGCCGTGGTCGGGCCCCTCACCGCGCCACGCAAGAATTGCCCGGGCCACCGCAGGGTCTGCGGCGAATACACGTTCCAGCACGGAGCGGGAGGCGGTGTTGATGTTGATCTTGGAGGCCTCGTCTTCCACGGTTCCTCCGTCTTCGAGCGTGGGCAGGCGATCTCCGGGAGCAGATTTTTTCCAGGCGGCTGCGGCTGTTTCAAGAGCCGCGCGAGCGTCTTGCGCTTGCTTCACCTGTTCCCACGGGTATTGAGCTAAACGCAGTTCGAGACGAGCGCGATAGGCCAGGCTGGCGGCCATCACCGTGAGGAAGGTGAGGACCCACAAGGAAAGGATTAATACGGAACCGGATTCCTTTTGTCGTCTTCCCGGCGTTACCGTAACCACGGCAGCGGACCTCCGGCCGGAAGAAAAATGGTTTTGGTATAAGTGTCTGTTGCACTTGCATCGTCTCCACGGTGTAAGCGTACTCGTACCCCGACCGGCAAATCCCGCGACGTCCATTGGCTGTTCCACTGGAGCGGGGCCTGTGTAGAGGCATAGGCGTAGTCCCACTCGAGCACGAGTGGAACTGTGCCCAGGGGAATAAGGACAGGAGTCCGGCGCCCAGCCGGAGAAAGTTCTTGTTTCATACAGGTCCAATAGCCTTGTGGGTTGCTTTGATAGCGCACCTTAAAAATCTTTGGAAGAACAGCCGGGTCCCCTGCCGGGCTGCGGACTTCCTGGAGCGTCGCAAAATGAATTCCCTCCTCATCCACGGTCCAGCCCACGCCGGGAACATCGATCGCATTGCGGACATCGCGCGCGATGCCTTCCAGTGTGGCGCGAAGTTCCTGCTGGCGCGGGGCCGTGTCGGCGGTTTCTTTCCACACGCGCAGCCCGCTGCGGAAAATGCCCGTCAGGCTTACCGCCGCGGTCAGCCCAATCGCCAGGCCGAGGACAAGCTCAATGAGTGTGAATCCGCAGGTGGAGTGCGTTCGCATGTTTTCCTTCGCCCCAAGCGAGGGTGATGTCTGGCTCCGTCCAATTCCAACGCAGCGTTCCCAGACGCGGGTCTGTTGCGACGGCTGAGGCCCAGCGTCCGGTTTTTTGCAGCTGGCCGCTTTGTCCTTCGATGAGAAGCGTGCCGGCGTAGAGCTCACGCGCCTGACGGAAGACCTGCAGCGACGTATGAAACGATTGAAAGACCATCGCGGCTCCCACCACAAACACCGTCATCGCGAGCATAACTTCGAGGAGAATAAACCCCTGATCATTCATTCTCATGAATACGTCCTTTCCCCGATACGGGATCCATGGTGATCAGGGTGTGATGGTCTCGGCTGCTCAGTGCA
>CAZDML010000151.1:0-4328 GCA_964506645.1 uncultured Elusimicrobia bacterium
GGAGTCCAAGAACAAGCGAGCGAGGCGGGATCTTCACCCCTTCCGGGACAAGGGCTCCAGCACCGATGAGACATTCCGTCCCAATCTGGCACCCATCGAGCAGGATCGCGCCCATCCCGACGAGTGAATACGCCCCGATCCGGGCTCCATGCACAATGGCCCCGTGACCGATAGTGACGCCTTTTCCAAGAATCACTGGCAGCCCTTTGCTCGTATGCATGACGGTCGCGTCCTGCACATTGCTTTGCTCCCCAATGGTGATCGGCTCAATATCCCCTCGCATAACGACCATCGGCCAGACCGAAGCCTCTTTATGCAAAATCACACGACCGATCAGTTCGGCTGAAGGGTGTACAAACGCGCTAGGATGAAGTCGGGGGGTCGCTTCCTGGAAGCGTCGAATCATTTGAGGAGCTCGAGAAGAATGGCTTTTTGGACATGCATGCGGTTTTCAGCCTGATCAAACACAATGGAGTGCGGGCCCTCGATCACCCCGTCGGTAATTTCTTCCCCCCGGATGGCTGGCAAACAATGCAGAACGACGCTGGTCGGCTTACTCTTTTCTACGAGAGCTTCGTTTAACTGAAAAGCCCGGAATGCACTGCGTCGCTCTGCCATTTCCGATTCCTGCCCCATGGAGGTCCAGACATCGGTATACAGAACATCCGCTCCGGAAGCGGCCACCTGAGGGTCGTGAACAACCTCAATGCTGGCACCGGACTCATGCCCCAGCTTGCGAGCGCGCAGAAGGAGGTTCGAATCGGGATCATAACCCGACGGGCAGGCCAGAACAAAATGAAATCCGAGCATACTGGAAATCAATATCCAGCTGTTCGACATGTTGTTGCTGTCTCCCAGGAAGACAATTTTAAGTTTTCGTAAATTCGACATCTTACGGCCATGGCGTTCCCAGAGCGTAAAGACATCCGCGAGCACCTGACAGGGGTGTTCGCATTCCGTAAGACCGTTGATGACAGGAACCGAGGCATGGCGGGCAAATTCTTCAACGTCACTGTGCTTGCGAGCGCGGATCATGACGGCATGCACGTAACGCGCCATCACGCGCGACATATCCATCAAGCTTTCCCCGCGTTTCCACTGCAGAGCATCGGACTGCAGCACTAGCGGAAAGCCTCCCAAGCCTTGAATCCCTGCGGCAAACGAGACCATCGTTCGCGTCGAGGGCTTTTCAAAAACCAGAGCCACCGTTTTTCCTTCCAAGTCGCGACGCGCTCGTTTCTGTTTCTTCAGTTTATCCGCGACAAGAAACAGCTTCTCGATTTCGCGAGGAGAAAAGTCTGTCACCGATAAGAGATCACGTTTCTTTATCACGCTAAGGTCCCCAGGAGGGATAGTAAGAATCCCCCGGCATCTTACTGACGGCATGCACGGCATCGCCATCCACAGTCATGATATAAATTTGCCGTTTGCCATCTCGAGTCGACGTAAACGTGAGAAAACGCCCATCCGGCGACCAGGTCGGGTTCTCGTTGCGGCCGGATCCTTCCGTTATTGTGCGGCCATTACGTCCCTGCGGGTCAATGAGCGCGATATCGTACTGCCCGCCCTCGCGCCGACGCTCATAGGCAATCAAATCGCCGCGCGGCGACCAGGCCGGCGCATCGACATACTGTCCGTACGTCAGACGCTGAACGTTGGCCCCTGTGATATCCATGACATACAGCTCGGGATTGCCTGCACGGTCCGAAACAAACACGATCTGCTGGCCATTCGGCGAAAAGGACGGGCTCGTATCGACGCCCGGGGTGAAGGTCAGCCTCCGAATCACTTTGCCACTGGCATCGATCAAAAACAGATCAGGATCTGCCCCGCGGGAAATGGTCAGTGCCAGCATGCTCATGTCCGGCGACCAGTTGGGAGCCGTATTTAATCCCTGGCGTGTGGAGAGTTCTCGCAACCCGCCGCCCGGGTACTCCAGAACATACGCATCAGGGTTTTGCGCGCGGTAACTATTAAACACGATCGACTTCCCATCCGAGCCCCACTTCGGTAAAAGAGCGATGGACCGATGACGCGTCAGTTGCTGGACGTTGGCCCCATCATAATCCATCACATACACTTCTTTATGCCGGGTTCCATCATTCACAAAGGCAATACGCGAATGTGCGATGCCGGGCTGGCCAGAAAATTTAAATGTCAGGTCATCGGCCAGGAGATGAGCCAAACGACGCAGACTCGCCTTTGTTCCGGATCCCTGCTTACCGAAAATGACTTTACCGCTGCCAACATCGTAGACCTTGCACTCGAGCGTGACGTCCTCGCCCTGCAAAGACACGTCTGCCGTGACCACCACATGCGCGCCCAAGGCGGACCAGGCCAGGGCATCTAGCTTTCCATCACTGGGCAAGGGGCCATTCTCGGCGATCGTAAACATCCGCTCGAACAAGAGATCTTCACGCAGGACAGACCTCAAAGTTTTGGCAATATCCGAGGCCTCTGTAGTGGCGGCTTTAAAATCAGGAAGTCCCACCCCCAATGTCTTTCCATTTCCTCCATAAGCTTGCAGTCCAAGATACACATCCGCGGAAAAAGCGGGCGGTGTGAGGAGAGCAAGAACACCCATCCACAGGAACAACGAGGACTTGAAGAGTCTCATAGCAGGGAGATTATTCGGACTTCAGAATGTCACGTGCAGATTTCACCAGTTCATGGCGAGGATAGTCTTTGATCAAACGGGTAAACGCATCATGTGCTTCCTGTGCCTTGCCGGCCTGTTGCAGAGCAGCCCCCCGCTTAAAGAGGGCCTTCGGAGCGAAATCACTCTTGGGATAGTCCTTAAATACACGGTCGTATTCTCGAGCCGCATCGGTCCAATTCTTGCGGGCAAACTCGCATTCCCCAATCGTGAACTGCGCCTGCGGAGCAAGCTCCGTTTTAGGATACTGGCCCATGAAATTGCGTAGTCCCACCAGCGCCAGATCAAATTTACCCGCCTGAAAGTCGTTGTACGCAATCCGGTATTGATCGCCCGGCGTCGCGCTGGCGGGCGCCGACGTCCCGGTGACTTGTCCGGTCAGCACATTCATGCGCCGAGCCAAGTCAGCCTGCAGATCATCGAGTTTTTGAGCCAAGGAATTCATACGCTGCTGGCTGGAGTCGAGCTGGCTGTTCAGCGATTCGAGCGTTGCGCTCAAATCATTGATCTTCGTCAAAAGATCCGCCTGACTTTTGCGCATATTCTCGTCCAGCCGCATCTGATCCTGTTGCGTCGCCAGCATACAGCCAGACAACGACAATACAACCAGGAGAGCGCCGAACAGAGCGAACCACTGTAACGTTGTTTGTTGTTCTTGGGAATTCACAATCGGCTCACTATTTGGACTTTGTGGAGCGTACTTTTGTTACTCCGCGGCGATTTTTGGACCAGCAGTCTTCATTGTGATCCATACAAATGGGACTTTCTTTCCCGTAGGAAATCGTGGCAATGCGAGATCCGCTGATTCCGAGCGTCATATAGTACTGGCGTACAGAGGAGGCGCGCTTCTGACCCAGGCCCAGGTTGTATTCGGTCGTTCCGCGTTCATCGCAGTGACCTTCCACCAAGACCTCGTATTCCGGGTGCGCTTTCAGGACCTGATAATTCTTCTGCAGGGTGTCACGGGCTTCTGAACGCAGCGTGGACTGATCGAGGTCAAAGAGAATCGTCACGAGCTGCGGGATTTCCTGATACTCTTTACCGCGCAGCGAGGGTTCATCCACCGGCTTATTGGCGGTGTCTTCGGTTTTCGTGTCATCCTTTTTGACCTGGGCTTTCGGGGGACATCCGGTGAGCGCGATGCTTAATACAGCTAAAGGGGCAAATTTCCAGTATTTTGACATCATTGAGTCCTCCTAAATCTATATAGAGGGAGTTTACCATTCATCGAGGGAGCGAGTAAATACCCCCGGAAAAATCGTATCGATTTATACTTCAGGCTGCAGAGCGTAAACGCACAAAGAGGCGAGGGCTACGTAAAGCCATGATCCCAGCGGTCAACGCGCCGAGATACGGCATTAGGGACTTTATCAGAGGAATAAAGTGCAAGACGATGGGTAGCGAAAATGCAAGCACCGCGATACCAGCGAGAAACATTAATAGCTCGAAGTGGATGTAGCCGCCACGCGTCCTGGGAAGTCGCTGATTACTATGAAAAAACGAAACTGGCAATACGATTCGTTTTGAAGAGCCGCTCTCAGAAAGTCTGTAAGTAGCGGTGGCATCAAAGTGATGCCCAGGGTCTACAAAAGATATGCGCGCGCTATTACCCTTTTGCTGGACATACAAGGAAGAATGGGCCCAAACAGAATGTTTGGGAATGACCAAGGTG
>CAZDML010000152.1:0-4022 GCA_964506645.1 uncultured Elusimicrobia bacterium
CTTCGTATTCTCAGACGGATTATTGCAGTCGCCCTCGTCCCCTGTTTACTCGCCGATCCCTTGTCGGCAGCGATCACTCCACTCCAGGCACATACCGTTTTCTACCCACCCACCGCAACGCGGACCTTTCAAGAACAGGCCTTTATTCTTCCATTGATCGGAGTTCTGCACTCCTGGGGGCCTCGGCGCGCCTCCTCTGAGCGGCGCTCCTGGGCCAAGCGGACAGTGGAAATTGTCGCTCCACCGGACGGAAATCCAGTCGTATCAAAGTCCAAAACCGAATTCTTTCGAAAACTGTTTGATCGGGGTCTTGTCCACTTCTTCACCCATCCAGAACTACCTTCTTTCAAGACAGACCCCCTGGAATATCTTCCTCAATTCCCGGCACCGGTATTCACGCTCGCCGCCAATGACAAATCAGAAGACGTTATTCGCCAAAGAGCTCAAGCCGCAGTACGGCAAGGCGCGAAAGCGTTCTTTGTGGTTTCCGGCGGGCATCCCTGGTTTCGTCTTCTACGTAAAATACCGTGGCTAAAGCATCGTCTTACGTTTGACTCCGTAGCTGTTTTAAAGATTTTGCGATCTATGAAAGAAACAGGGGAACTTCCCGCCGATGTTGAGATTTGGAGTAGTGAAAATCCCAGCGTGGGGAGTCTCTCGTACCGGTTACGGCGCTATGCCGAGAAGACAGAGGCAGGCGCGACGACTATTCTCACCCAGCCGCCGTTTCACGCTCGACGATTTGCGCGATGGCATAGCGCTCTCATAAAAAGCAGGCTCACCTCGAAAGCGGATCTTGTGATCGGCGTTCCTCTCATCAGCAGCTTCAAAACACTCATTATGTGGTCGTTTGGATTGGTTGGCTTTAATCCGATCACCTCGGGAGGCCTGGGGCTTCTCATCACCTTTGTTCACGGCTCTGGGCGATTGAATTATCAGTCCCAACGCGCCTCAGGACTTTCCAAACCCCGGGCATTCGGAAAGATGCTCAAGACCCTGTTTACAGATTCTGGAAAGGAGTATGTTGCCGCCTTTGGGCTGCAGTGGGCTCATACCCTGGATCAACGGCTCCGAATATTCGAAGGAATCGCCGGAATCCACCTTATGCCGATTTTCGGCTGGCAGCAACTGGGCCAATTCTTTGCTATGGACCTGGTGCCTGAGCTGAAAAACCAGGGGATTACGGTGCGCTACGGTCAGGAAGTCGGGTCGAAGTACTCGGCCGATCTTGCCCAGGCGCTTGTTCTCATTCAGGAAGCCCTCCCTCAGATTCCACAGAACATCCGTGAGAGTGTTTCTATTACACTCGAACGGGTCGGAGTATTGATGGTTGAAGATGAACCGAAGCAACCCAAACGCGTCTCCGCCCTCCCGTTCATCGCGCCCCTGGGAATTCGTCATACGAACGAAGGGCATCACGAACTCATTATCGATATTGGTCAGATTACGAATTCCGAGCAATGGAAACTGGACTTTATCGAGGCCATGCACCGCGCTGCGCGCGGTGAGCCCGAAAACGCCCAAGCGGTCTATCTGGAGCCGTTCCGCCCATTACGGCAAAGTGTGATATGGCAATTTAACTCACTCTTCTGGAAACAGGTCCACCCCTGGATGGAAGGTCTTCATATCGATTACCGCTCGTCCATCGGTTTGTCACCCGATACCGATCGAGATTTTGTCCGCAGTCAGGCGGATTCATTTTACGATCGCGTCGCTGCCCTCCCCGGTACAGGCCCTTTGTATTACCTGGAAATTGGCGTTGCCAGCTCCGATCGCGCCGTCATGTTTATCGAACGTATTCTGGAACGGGATGAGGCGAACGGGATGGATCGATTCAATGCCTACTCGATCTACCGCAGGCTCCATTACCTCCTCGCCGATCGACAAATTGAAGTTATAGAGCCAGCTGTCCGGGATGTCCAACAGCATTTTGCCGATGCACATATTCTCGGGGTACCGCTCAATGCCACACATCCCTTACGCTTCACAAATGAAACGGGGGAGGATTTACGCGGACAAATTTATGGCGTCCATCTTTGCAATGTCTATGATACGCTCCCGACCGATAAGGTCGTACGCGCCAGCGGCAGGACGTATCGCGTCGAAGCACGCGCGTATATCAGCCGAAACGATGTCGTGTCTCTGGCGGATACATTTCATATTCCGCTTCCAGAACTCATCGCGGACCTGGAATCCCTGGGTTCACGTGAGCTCGAAGAGGTATTCACCCGATACGAAGCCATGCTGGGGGCCGAACAATACTTCCAATTCCGAAAAGCACTCTGGGATTATTTCGGTCCTGCTGAACAAATCCAGGGCACCAACCGGCTGAAATTGGAAGAACGGCTGGTTCGTGTGAGCAGCATCGAGCAATTAGCCCCTTTCTCCCCTGAACGTCTTGAGGCGTGGAAGAAAAATTTTCCTGCCGCACGCCAGCCATACCAAATCATCCAGAAAGTACTCGCCGATTTCCCGGATATTGCCATCCACTTAAACAATTCTGCGCTAGGAGGCTTCGTTGATTCCTTGCTTCTGCTGGCCGATGGGGGAGAATTCGATGTCGTGGATATTATCGCACGAGATCCCAGCTACTACTTAAAACGCTCTCGCGGGCCGCAGAAAACTGACGGATCGCTTTACACATGGCTTAATGGACTGCTGTTTAAAGCATTTGCAGAAGAATTGGGATACACACTGGAGTTTAAGGACGTCCCAAATAAGCCGCAGATGACGGTCATGACCGCGCGCAAGCGCGGCCCGCCGCAGATGACGCTGCTTCATAAGCTGTTCCTCAGTATCACCGCCTTAAGCGTCCTGGGATATCTCGTATTTTTTGTTACCGGAGCGTTCACAGGCGCGCATAGTCCCTCTCATTCCTTTGTCGCCACACTATTAAGTTTCATGTTTTTCACTGGGGTCATGGACGTGTTCGGTCAATGGATGGTTGGAAGAGGTATCCGGACCAAACAAGTCATACTGTCGACCTCTCTTGCGGGGCCCATCATGGGGGCTATGACCTGGGCGGGCATGTGGTTACTTAACGAAGGCCTGGCCTTACTTTCTCTCATCCCGCCTGGCTATCACGTCCTCACATTTGTGTTGTTCTGGAGCGGCAAAGTTATCTGGCCGATGGTCCTAGTGATTATGCGGGCACGTGTTTATGCACGAGTCGTGGATCATGTCCGCGGCACTTCGCGCAGCGCTGCCGCAAAGGCTCGTTTGGACGAGGTCTTCTGGATGACCCGCGGGCATTCCATTCTGCGTATAGCGCTGATGTACCTTTTCTTCCCTCTGTCTATCTTCAGCGCTATCGATGGATGGACAACTCAGTATTTCAATCTCTTCTATAACTATTCAGTAAACCGCAATGAGTTCTGGGTGAAAGATGAACGATGGCGCAAACACCACGGCTATCTCATGCTTATGCCCTTTTTCGGGCCGCATCTTTCGAAATGGCTGATCCAACTTCTCTCCCGTCGCTTACAATCCACCGATCCAGAACGCTTGGTTTCAACCCAGCCCGCAGAAAGTCAGGTACGGCCGGAATTCACTGATGCTGTAGCTCGTAAGGTTGCAGTTACCATTGAAGCCGCCTTTAATGCGTACATGCATCGGTTTAACATCATTACCTTACGCGCTAAAGGTCGATTTGAAAAACGACAATGGAAAGAAACGGTCGATGATGCCCATGAGCGCCTTGTGCTTTATCGAACAGCCATAGATCGCATTTCTCAAGTCCTGGCGACCGCCGGCCCCCAAAGCCCCGCAGAATGGATGAAGGTGAAGGCACAGTATTTGCCCATGGTCGACAAGCATTACAACGAAGACCTGGCTCTCACCTTTTTTTATTCAGCCATGCGACGTAGCGGGTTTCCCGTGGAATATGACGATGATGGGGTTGCAGACGTGCATGCCCGAACGCCGCCAAAACCCATTTATTACCGCTATGAAAAAGGAAGCCGTTCGACGAGCGACCTGATCCATGACTTGCTTCTGGCATTCGAATTGAACGCGCCCTTTGA
>CAZDML010000152.1:4032-4274 GCA_964506645.1 uncultured Elusimicrobia bacterium
AAAGGCCGGACGATGGCTGGAGGCTGAACTTCAGAATTTGACGTATACCTCTTCCTTTGAGGCGATGGTTGTCCTAAAACCGCTCAGCTTTCGGAACAAAGAAGCGTACGTCATCGGTTATCTTGAACAGCAACGGCAGATCGTCCCATTTGCGATCACTTTGGTCCATCGCGAAACAGAGAAGGGCATTATTATTCATGGGGTACTGGCGGGATACAAAGACATTCGAGGACTCCTTTTAA
>CAZDML010000153.1:0-4270 GCA_964506645.1 uncultured Elusimicrobia bacterium
GCCCTTCTGTCCATTCTGGGGAAAGCGGGTGCCGGGGCCGATATTGTTTCCGGTGGCGAGCTGTACCGGGCTCGGAAAGCGGGTATTCCCGCCGAGCGCATCGTATTTTCGGGGGTCGGTAAGAAAGCCGAAGAAATCCGTATGGCATTGGAAGCCGGCATTCTCATGTTCAACGTGGAGTCGGTGGAAGAACTCCAGCTCATCGACCGCGTGGCGGCCTCTTTGCACAAAGCCGCCCCGGTGGCGATCCGCGTAAATCCCGATGTCGATGCGCTCACGCATGACCATATTACGACCGGAAAAAAAGAAAACAAGTTCGGTATCCCCATTGATAAAGCCAAGCCGATATTTCGATTGGCTGCGAAACTTCCTCGTATC
This sequence comes from uncultured Elusimicrobia bacterium, assembly GCA_964506645.1. Classification (GTDB taxonomy): domain Bacteria; phylum Elusimicrobiota; class Elusimicrobia; order 2-01-FULL-59-12; family 2-01-FULL-59-12; genus CAZDML01. The sequence continues at coordinate 379 of CAZDML010000153.1, forward strand.
AATTTGTTGGGGATTCACGCTCATATCGGGTCACAAATCACCACGACCAAACCCTATATTGCCACCTTGCGCAAGGTGCTTGACCTGCTGGATAGCTTGGACAGCGAAGGCATCTCGTTGCGCTATCTGGATTTGGGAGGGGGGCTGGGTGTGCGATATAAGAATGAAACCCCTCCGCCTCCAAAGGAACTTGCCAGGGACCTTGGACGTTTACTGGAAAGACGCAACGTAACGTTGTTGTTGGAGCCAGGTCGCTATATGGTGGCTGATGCGGGCCTTCTGGTCAGCCGAGTGCTTTACCGTAAAGATGTGGGCAGTAAACACTTTATCATCGTCGATGCTGCCATGAATGACTTGGCGCGCCCCGCACTCTACGACGCCTATCATGAAGTTCTTCCGTTTGAAGACAAGCCCGGCAAGATGGTTACAGCCGATATTGTGGGTCCCGTGTGTGAGTCGGGAGATTACTTGGCGCGCAACCGTCATATCCGCTTGATGGAACCTGGCGAAGGCGTTGCGGTCGCAACGGCCGGAGCGTACGGATTTGTGATGGGTTCTCAGTACAACTCCCGCCCGCGGCCGCCGGAAGTCTTAGTGCACGGGAAAAAATGGACGGTCGTGCGTGATCGGGAAACCTTGGAAGACTTAGTGCGAGGAGAGCATATTCCGGATCTATGAAGAAAATCCCTTTCTATAAAATGAGCGGTTCAGGAAACGACTTTGTGGTGATCGATAACCGCCGCGGTGTGTTTCCCGCAAACGTCGCCGCCTGGGCAGAAAAATTATGCCATCGCCAGGAAGGCATTGGCGCCGACGGTCTGCTGCTTCTGCAAAAAAGTAAAAAAGCTGATTTTCAGATGGTGTATTACAACGCCGATGGCTCGCGCGCGAACATGTGCGGTAACGGAGCGCGCTGTATGGCCTGGTTTGCTGAGCATGTCGGTGCGGCCAAGGCTCCCTTTCAATTTGTTACCGATGCGGGCCTGGTTGGCGCTGAAGTGTGTGAATCGCGCGTGCGCGTCCAATTGAGCGAACCGCATGACTATCACCCGAATTTCGCGGTGCGTGCGCTGGGGGAAACCTACCATGTTTTTTCGATTAATACCGGTGTCCCTCATGCCGTGATCCTCGTGCGCCATGTCGAAGATGTTGATGTGACAAATGTCGGCCGTGCACTGCGTTATCATAAAGCCTTCGGTCCCAAAGGCACCAACGTCAATTTTGTTCAGCGCGTGAACTCGAAATTTCTCAAAGTCCGTACCTATGAGCGTGGTGTCGAAGGGGAAACGCTCGCCTGCGGTACCGGCATTGCCGCCAGTGCCATTGTGATGGGGCTGCGCGGCCTGATTCAGACGCCCGTGAAGTGTCAGGTTCGAGCGGGAGATGTCCTGGAAGTCCATTTTTTAGCGCGTGCTTACGATGCCAAACAGCCTGCGTCCGAAGTGACGCTGGAAGGCCCTGTGCGCGTGACGTTTAAAGGAGAGGTAATCGTCCGATGAATATACGTTCGATGTTAAAAGGCTCTTATGTCGCACTGGTCACTCCGTTTAAAAACGGAAAGGTCGATGAAGCCAAGCTCAAGGAATTGGTCGAGTGGCACATTGAAAACGGTACCGATGGTCTTGTCCCCTGTGGGTCGACCGGCGAGTCCGCCGCACTTTCCTATGCCGAGCACAAACGCGTCACGGAAATCGTGATTCAAACCTCCAAGGGCAGCATTCCTGTCATCGCAGGGGCGGGTTCCAACTCCACGGAAGAAACGCTGGATTTGGTGAAACATGCGCATCGCGCAGGTGCCGATGGCGTTCTGCTCGTCGCACCCTACTACAACAAGCCGACGCCGGAAGGGATGTATCGTCATTTTAAGACGGTGGCTAAAGCGACGCCGCTGCCGATCATTCTTTACAACATTCCGGGCCGCTCGGCCGTGAGCATTACGCCTGAAACGACGATTCGTCTGGCCAAAGACTGTCCGACGATTGTCGGTATCAAGGAAGCCTCAGGAACCATGGATTACACCAGCCAGCTCTTTGCATCGCTCGATCCGGAGCAGTTTGTTGTGTTCTCGGGTGATGATTCGCTTACCGTCCCTCTGATGGCGCTTGGGGCCAAAGGGGTCATTTCAGTGATGGCCAACATCCTACCCAAGGCCATCAGTGAACTCTGCCATTTTTGCGAAACGTTCCGTTATGAGGGCGCACAGGACCTGCAGCGCGTGCTTTTTCCGCTGATGCGTGCGCTCTTTATTGAAACCAATCCAATCCCCATCAAGGCGGCCATGGCCAAACTCGGCATGTGTCGTGATGAACTGCGTTTGCCCCTTGTTTCGATGAGCCCAGGCGCACGCAAAGCCCTTTATGCCGCCATGGATGCCTGCCCACCGCTTAAGCGGAGACGCCGCAATGACTAAACTCGCGATCGCCGGCATCGGCGGCCGTATGGGACAGCGCATTCTGGCGCTGGCTCAGATGGACAACTCCTTCCAGGTGGTTTATGGTCTGGATCGGGATGCCGTGGCGGGGAGCGCGATCCCAACGGGAAATGACACGGCGCAGGCCCTGAAGGCGGATGTGCTGATCGATTTTTCAGTACCCGAAGCTTCTCTTATGTTGGCGCAGAAGGCCGCGCAAGCAGGCAAGGCACTCGTGATTGGAACGACGGGTTTTACGGCCGATCAGGAGACGCAGATTGCTGCCGCAGCCAAGACGATCGCCATCGTGAAAGCGCCCAACATGAGCCTGGGGGTGAATGTCTTTTTTAAATTGGCCCAGGAAACCGCCCGCGCGCTGGGTTATGACGCGGAAATTATTGAAACCCATCACATCCACAAGAAAGATGCCCCATCCGGTACCGCGCTTTTTGCGGGTGGGCTGATTGAAAAGGTGTCTGGAAAAAAAGTGAAGTACGAATCGATTCGGGAAGGGGAAGTGGTGGGGGATCACAAAATTATTTTCAAAGGACCTTCCGAACGCATTGAACTCTTTCATCACGCCGGCTCGCGCGATGCCTTTGCCGCAGGTTCCCTACAGGCGGCCAAATGGGCCGTGAAGCAAAAAGCAGGCCTCTACGGCATGAAAGACGTCTTAGGACTCTAACCGCATGCTGTATTGCCGCTTTAAGTACAACGGAAGTGAACACTGGGGATTAGTGGAAGGTCACGAAGTCCAGGAAATTACGCCGGATATCTATTCCGATTTTCAGCCGACGGGAAAAACCTATCCCATGAGCGATGTGCAGTTCCTGGCCCCGGTCCTTCCGACGTCTAAAATCATTGGTGTGGGCCTCAATTACCAGGACCATATCGATGAATTTGGTTCTACGACAGCCACACCGCACTACAACCGACGCGCGACTGACCGAAAGACTCCTGTAGAACCCGTTTTGTTTCTAAAAGCCCCCAGCGCGGTTATAGGCTTGCACGATGCTATTGTGCTTCCGAAACATGCGGATGCCGGCGTGGAATTTGAGGGCGAGATGGGCGTGGTCATTAAGAAGTGTGCCCGCCGTATCTCGGAAGCCGAAGCCTCCGAATACATTCTGGGTGTAACTTGCGTGAACGACGTGACGGCCCGTTCCATTCAACGCCGGGACGTGCAGTGGGTGCGCGCGAAGTCGTATGACACGTTCTGTCCGATCGGTCCCTGGGTCGCGGACGGTCTGCCGCTCAACAAGCTGCGTGTAGAGACCTATGTGAATCAAAAACAGATGCAGGCCGGGCACACGAGCCATATGATTTTTCCTGTTCCCAAGTTGGTCTCCTTTATCTCTCATGTGATGACACTGAACCCGGGTGATGTGATTTCGACGGGAACGCCCAAGGGCGTCGGTGCGCTGAAAGCCGGCGACGTTGTGGATGTGATGGTGGAAGGGGTCGGCCGTTTACAAAATACTG
>CAZDML010000154.1:0-4221 GCA_964506645.1 uncultured Elusimicrobia bacterium
TGAACAGGGAGTTTTACCACCTGTGTCGCTGGAGGCGATTCCACCGGCCCGATAGAGTAAGAACCGCGGGTCGAGGCAACTTGAGGAGTCACCCAACCCAGATACGTCTTTCCCCAGGCATTAACGTGCGTTGGATTAGCGCCTGCTCCCACGTAAGGGCCATAATCCATGAGGTCCCATTTGCCTACCACCGAGATGCCGGTGAGGGTGTTATAAAGGTCGGGAAGGCCCAAATCATGGCCAAATTCATGACACATAACGCCCAGCGGTGATGTAATGCCGCTGGATTCCGTTTCTGGCACCGTCAAACCTGCCGTAAAGCCTCCGGCGGTCAGCTGATTGGTATCGGAATAGTAAATCGACCAAATATCGCCTGGTGTACTCAATGTCGTTTCATTGCCATTGCCTGCGTGAACGACCATGACAGAATCAAACAAGCCACCCCCACTTCCCTGAGTCGGTGAATTGCCATGAGAGGCTCGGATAAGGGTAATGGCATCATTGATAAGAACATCCCCATTCGCGCGTGTGAGTCCAGGAAACGGGGTCGTCACACCATTACAAGAAGAACTACCCCCCTCATCGCCACAGCCGTAATATTCCATGTTATGCGCCATGGTTAAAGCTCCGGCCAACTGTGCCGTATTTTCCCCACCCACAGTGCCGCTGTTACCGAAAAATTTGAAATTAAGGATGAGATTGCCATAAGACACTTCGGAGTAATAGGCCGCCATCTGTGAAAAATGGGTATTAATATTGGCGGGACTGGATATTAGTCGGCTCCCAGATATAAGACCGCCACTGCCTGCGGGGAATTGAACAATGATAACGGCAATGTTTTTGGTCCCTGTAGGTGGCGTAATCGTCCGAACACCCCCGCGCCCTGTGCGCTTGCCTGTGTTAATGGAATCACGAGCAGCGTTCGAATAACTACCGGGATTAACGTGGATAACCGCAGAGGCGGGATGGGAGAGGGTGAAGACAAATGCCCATGAAAGGATAAACAATCGTTTCATCGCATTACCTTAAATTTTATTGTGTTGGGATCGTACCGACTATTTAAATTAAACAGGAAACGGTACATGGGCATCAGTATAGGCTTATTACGACGATGGAGCAAGCGAATCTCTCGATCAGTAGCGATAGTGATCCGGTTTATAGGGGCCGTCGACTGGAACACCAATATAATCGGCTTGTTCCTTGCTGAGCTTCGTCAATTTGACGCCAATTTTTTCCAAATGAAGACGAGCCACTTCTTCGTCTAGTTTTTTGGGCAATACAAAGACTCCCGGCTTGTATTGGCTCTTATGGGCCCAGAGATCTAACTGAGCGAGTGTTTGATTAGAGAAACTGTTCGACATAACGAAACTAGGATGGCCGGTGGCACATCCCAGATTCACCAGACGCCCTTCGGCAAGGACGAAGATACTGTTGCCGGATGGGAACGTATACATATCCACCTGCGGTTTAATCTCAATTTTCTTGGCGTCAGATTCATTCAGTCGATCGACCTGGATTTCACTGTCAAAGTGCCCAATATTACACACGATGGCCTGGTCTTTCATCTTGAGCATATGTTCCAAGGTAATGACCGCGACATTGCCCGTGGTGGTCACATAGATATCCCCGCGGCCCAAAGTATCTTCAACCGTCGTCACTTCAAAGCCTTCCATGGCAGCCTGCAGCGCGTTAATCGGATCAATTTCGGTCACAATGACGCGTGCGCCGAGACCCCGAAGAGAGTGGGCAGAACCCTTCCCCACATCGCCGTAACCGCACACGACACAGACTTTTCCAGCGACCATGACATCTGTCGCACGCTTGATACCGTCCGCGAGCGATTCGCGGCAACCGTAGAGATTGTCAAACTTAGATTTGGTAACAGAATCGTTAACATTGATCGCAGGAACCAAGAGCGTACCGGCCTCATGCATCTTGTAGAGGCGATGGACACCCGTGGTGGTTTCTTCAGAGACGCCTTTCCAGTCTTTTACGACCTCGTGCCAGCGTTTGGGGGTTTCGGTATGAATTTTTTTAAGAAGATTTTTAATCACTTGCTCTTCTTTGTTTCCAGAAGGGGTATTCACCCAATCACTGCCGTTTTCGAGCTCATAGCCTTTATGGATCAAGAGCGTCGCATCACCGCCATCATCGACGATAAGCTGAGGTCCGAGCCCCCCCGGGTGACTAAGCGCCTGGTCCGTGCACCACCAATAATCTTCCAGCGACTCCCCTTTCCATGCAAACACCGGAATCCCTGCAGCCGCGATGGCGGCAGCCGCATGATCCTGCGTCGAGAAAATATTACAGCTGGCCCAGCGGACACTCGCGCCAAGGTCAACCAGGGTCTCAATCAACACGGCTGTTTGAATCGTCATATGCAGAGAGCCTGTAACCCGAACACCCTGAAGGGGTTTGGACTTGGCGTATTTCTGGCGAATGGACATTAACCCTGGCATTTCTTTTTCTGCCACGGTGATTTCTTTGCGGCCCCATTCAGCCAGCTTCATGTCAGCGACTTTGTATTTCGGCATTTGAGAGAGAGTTTGAGTGCTCACAGGAGTCTCCTGGAAATTAGTCCCCCCGTTTTCCAAACACACACCTGGAAAACGGGGGGCATGTTGGATTGATTATCTGCGCGATGAGAGTTCTAAGACTCGCGACTCTAAAGAACGACCATTCGTGGAAGCAGCACTGCCTAAGCCTAATTCCTTACGCAATGAAGCGGCTTTGTCTGTGCGTTCCCAGGTAAAGGTGTCTTCCGTTCGACCAAAGTGACCATAGGCCGCAGTGGAACGATAGATGGGACGACGCAGTTTCAGGCTTTCAATAATGCCATCCGGCGTCATTGCGAATACTTTTCGCACTGCCTTCACCAGCACTTCCTCATCGACATCGCTGGTTCCGTGCGTATCGATCATGATGCTGACCGGTTCTGCTACACCGATAGCGTAGGCCAATTGAACGGTACATCGATCGGCAAGGTTCGCCGCTACGATATTCTTTGCGACATAGCGAGCCATGTAACACGCCGAGCGGTCCACTTTTGTGGGGTCCTTACCCGAGAAAGCACCGCCGCCATGCGCGGCCATTCCGCCGTAGGTGTCAACAATAATCTTACGACCCGTCACGCCCGTGTCGGACTGCGGTCCGCCGATCACAAACTTACCGGTCGGATTCACATAATATTTCGTATTTTTATCAAGCATTTTGGCTGGAAGAACAGGGAGCACAACTTTATCGATGATTTCTTCAACCGATGCTTTGGTAATGCGTTTTCCCGTACGGTCAAGAATCTCCTCGGTATGCTGAGAGCTCACAACCACCGTGTCAATGCGATACGGCTTGCCTTCGCGATACTCTACGGTGACCTGGGACTTTCCATCGGGCCCAAGATACTTGAGAATATTTTTTTTGCGAACTTCCGCCAAGCGGCGGCTGATCGCGTGCGAGAGCATAATGGGCATCGGCATCAGCTCGGATGTTTCGCGGCAGGCATATCCGATCATGAGGCCCTGATCCCCGGCGCCTCCCGTGTTAACGCCCTGGGCAATATCCGGGGACTGACGCCCAATCGCGTTCAAAATGGCGCAGGCTTCATAGTTAAAGCCGTATTTGGCGTCGGTGTATCCAATTTCTTTGACAATCTTACGAACCAGGTCAGGAACTTCCACATACCCTTTGGTAGTAATTTCGCCGCCGACAATCACCAAACCAACGGTGATAAACGTCTCACAGGCCACTCGGCCGGTGGGATCCTGGCGCAAGACTTCATCTAAAACGCCATCAGAAATTTGATCGCAAACTTTATCGGGATGTCCTTCTGTGACTGACTCTGAAGTAAATACGTAACGGTTCGCCATAACCCTTCCTTTATTAGTGATTTTGAGATGTACAGAATAACATTTTTCTCTAGGCGGGATCTAGTATGACAGCTTCAAAAATCGAGACGTTTTCACGCACAGAAACGTTATTCCCAACAATCGAATGATCTAAAACAACGCCGCTACCAATGCTTGCCCTATCCCACACGAGCGTATTATGAACGTGGGCGCCGGGAGCCAGTGTCACGCTATTGCCAATAATACTGCCTGCGCCGACACGTACACGAGCACCAATCGTGCAATTGTCTCCAATGAGGCAGGGAGATTCGAGGCGTGCGCTGGGATGGATTCGGGTCCCGATCCCCACAGTAACGCCTCTTCGCAGTGAACGGCCGGA
>CAZDML010000155.1:0-4214 GCA_964506645.1 uncultured Elusimicrobia bacterium
TTTTCGTACCGATGGAATAGGCATGGTCCACTTTGAGGTGTTTTCCAATGACGGAGTACGAAAAGTCGTTCGCCATGGCGATCTTGGGAAATTGATGAATGATGTGAGTGGCTATAAGCACATGAAAGGCGGCCCCAAAAACCATAATTCCAAGAAACCAGCGATCAACTTTAAACATCGTTTACGCAACCACCTTGGAATAAAGTTCATGATATGAATCTGCAATCACGCTCCAGTCGTATTTCTGACTGTACCTTAAAGCATTTTGCTTCATCTGCTCGTAAAGTGCCTTGTCGTGAATAAGCCTTTCAATCGCATCGGCCAAGAGTTTGGGGTCTCTTTGCTCACAACGATATCCTGTAATTCCCTCCTGAACCAGTTCGTCGGCCCCAGGAGCTTGCGTGATAACGGCAGGCAGACCAGCTGCCATGGCTTCTAGAAGCACAATGCCGAACGTTTCTATAAGCGTTGGGAAAACAAAAATGTCAGATGCCTTATACACCTGCCGCAATTCTTCTGTTGGAAAAGTTTCTTCATCGCCTTGGCCCTTATGCGCAGGACCAATGCCTCGGAAGCGACGACGGGGCTCGTCAGACGTAAAATAATTCGTCATTGTCTTGGCCTCGCTACCATAGAGAATCCAGTACACATCAAGTTTTCGAGCGATAAGCTCTTCCAGGATTCCTGGAATGAGGTCAAACCCTTTTTTGGGATGGTTGCGACCCACGGTGAGCAACAACGTAGCCTTTTCAGGAATCTGCCAACGCCGCCGAAGCTCTTGGATGGGAGCGGATCTCTGAAAACGCAAATAATCCACACCATTAGGAATTTGAACAATACGCTCCTTCAGAACGCCTATTTGTTTTAACTCCAGGTCGACTGTCTTTGAAATGGCCACCACAGAATCAAAATCTCGGTAATATCGAATGACTTGTTCATCGACCTGTTCATTTAGGCGCATTCCATATCCAACTGAGGGAAGCTTTTGAATATCATCCCCCGAACAACGAAGGATACAGGGGATTTTGTGACGCTTAAAAAAAGAAACCGCGTTCGTACCTAACGGATAACCGACTGTCACCTGCCACAGATCAAACCGTTCTTTGCGTTGCAATCGTCCCAACTGGAAGTGAAGATAAAGACGCCCAAGAAATCCCACCTTCTGGCAGAGAAAAACTGTCCCCGGCCATAAGAGCCTTATGCGATAGCTCGTGCTTTTCCACGTGCGATAGCGAAAGGGAAAGCACAGGGTGACTTGGTCTCCCTTTTGGGCATGACGCTGTGCAATGTTATGGACACAAATCTGAGCGCCACCGATGTCAGGCAGAAAAACAGAAATCAGATGGGCGATTTTCATAAAAAGGTACGAGTCGCAATACGTTATACAGCGACGGGTCGCTTGGATGCGTCAAAGCACAGCAATACGGCGCCCTTCTCTGTAGGAAAATTTTTAATACTCAAGGAAGGGTGTTCTTCCTTCCACCGTTTGACCGTCGCCCTTTCATCGGGGCGATCTGCATCATCCAGCAAAATAATACTTTCCGAGTTCAAGTATTTTTTCAGTAACGGCAAGGCGGGATAGCGTGCGTTTTTTTGGATCCCATAATAAGGCCCATCGATGACTAACAAATCAATCTCCGAAAGCGAACTCAAAGAGGCGGTGTCGTACCACTGCCAGGGTTGGCCCTGAAGTGCTACAAGGCGCAGCGGCGCGTCCAGTACAGTGGCAATGGAATCCAATTCATGTGCTTTGAGTTCCTGGCGCGAACGCTCCGCAATATCCGCATTATTTTCCAAGGAAAGTAGACGTCCTTTCCCTGTTTTTTGAAGCGCATAGGCAATCACCAAGGTTGAAACCCCCGTGCTTAATTCAAGTACTCGCTCGGGCTTTACGGATTCAATTGTTTTCACAAGAAGATTTGCGAAATCAGGAGAAATCGCCCATCCACGCATAGGCGGCAAAGGTTTGCGCATGGGAAGGGTAATCTGTAGAGATAAAAGAGCCTCTGTTTGGCGATATTGATCTTTCATTTCTTTACGAAGACTGCCGATGACTTTTATTTCAAGACGACGATAAATTTCGAACACGAGGCCCAAGAGACATCCGAAAGAAAGGACCCCCCAAACGATTTCTTTCTTCATGGGAACGATGTGCTCCATTCCCTTACCCAATACAGTAAAGAGCACAAAAAAAATAGAGAAAAGTATGCCGTCTTTGGCTTTTAGATGGAGCATAGGGTTGATCCTTTTTTTTCAAGGTTACCGACAATACGTCGACAAAATTCTTCCTGGCCCTGCGATCCAAGAACCTGATGGTAGCGGTTTTGCGCTCGCGTGGCGATGGCCATGCGCTCTTCCTCATGGGAAAGCGCATCATTTATTTGCGATTCAAAATCTTGGAAGTCCCAACGAAAAGGAAGATACGTTTCGCGGGCCTCAAAAAGATCCGGCCAGGTCGAAAGGTGCGAAACGTCGGGCTTCATGAGCAAACTGCCAGACTGAAGAATATCCCAATCTCGCCAGCAAATCTCTCCCCACCCGAACGGTGACACGGCAACCTTTGTATTGGCTAACTCCGCCTGATACGCCTCTTTGCCTAACCGCTCCGAAGGTGCACCGCGCGTGGATAAGCGCTTCAAAACTTGTTCTCTTTGATATCGAACAGTGGCACGCGAGTAGCCCGTATGAACACGGCAACTAACGTCTAGCGATCGCTTTTGAAATGGGTCTTTAAAAACCACGGGGCCTCGCTGCAGCGGAGTCGGCAGATAGGAAAGAAGGGATGGACAATGTTTGTAGGCCAAGTGATATATCCGGCTGTACGGGCCTTCTTGAAAATAGGCCTCGGCCCACCCTGCACCTAACGCCGAGTTCCATGCCAGTGCAATTTTATTTTTGTATTTGAGATCTAAAGGAGTGGGCGTGTAGGGACTTTCGTCAACCACCCGAGCTTCGTTGTGATAAAAATCTGTATAAATACGGCCACCATAGAAGGGCTTCTCATATAACGAAAGGTCTCGAAAGAGTTGGTTTTTGAAATAGCGATCCACATAGGGAAGAACTTCGAATTGTGTGGAACCCGTCCCGTCTGTCGTGTCATACCAGAAGATCTTATTTTCTGCACGGCGGAGAGATTCCAGCGTTTGAAATAAACGATCTCGCTTATCGTTAAACCAGCTGCGGAAGAACTTACTATTAATGAAGATAGCGTCAGCTTGAGAAAGGCCTGACGTTAAACGGAAGCACCAACGGAAGGAAAGTCCCTGTTTGGCGAGCAAATCTGAGTTATAAAGGAGTGGATAATTAAAAACAGCGAGATCATCGACCGTGGTGAGAACGTGGATCAGCATAGATTAGGAAAGAATTAATTTCTTGCCGCCAGGAAAGCAGCGCGCACTCCACCCACATTGCAGATATACTCCAAAGCCTTTTCATTGGGAATATTGGCATACAAGCCACGGAAAACCCCGTCTGTTCGAATAATCTGATACGGTGGCTGAACGTCTTTACGCCATTGCTGAGCGCCGATTTCGTTAGAAATCAACGTCTGAACACAGTAATTCCGCTTAAAGAGCTCTCGAAGCGGGCCCGTCATATCGTGATTTTCGGTATGGTAGCGCGATCTGTGCGTTTCGAAGAGAATCTTCGGCTTAATTTTCATTTCATCAATCACCGTCAGCAATCCGCGGAACACTTCGACTTCCGCACCTTCGATATCCATGCGAATAATATCGATACGACCTTTGGAACGAATAAAATCTGCAACCGCCAAGGTTTTCACCATCATGTAGTCCTTGTCCATATAACTTAATGTTTTTCCCGTCGCCATGTCCGTCGGGAAGAAAGAGCCGAGGTTCGAATGGGCCGACAAATAGAATTTTTCTTCTTTTTCTACATCGGCGATGGCCACGGGATAGGTCTCAATAATCTTCTCAAAGCCGTTTAAGGTGATGTTCTTCTTCAGGAGTTCGTAATTATGCGGAACGGGTTCCACGGCATACACCTTGCCTTGAGGACCGACGAGACTCGCTTCTAGAAGAGCGTAATAACCGATATTCGCGCCGATATCGAGTACGATCGTTCCGGGCTTTAATTCCTTCATCAAAACAGTGACCTGATCCTTCTCACGAAGAATCCCCTTCGCAAGCGTGGTCGAAATACCAGGGTCCTTCAAATCGAGCATCATCTTGTAGCCATAGATCTGGCGCTGCATG
>CAZDML010000156.1:0-4139 GCA_964506645.1 uncultured Elusimicrobia bacterium
GAAAATGTTTGCCTGTAGACAATAGATCATCTTCCCAGTCAAAAGGCGTTCCTTTTAATTTTTCAGCTGTCAGATACCCTTTTTCAAAAGACCAGAAACAAGAAGCAACCCATTCGAAAGCATCTTTGTAGGCGGCCAAGACATCAGGATCTATCTCTCCCTGAAACAACGCCTGAGGAATGTCTTCAGCAGATGTTCCGGTCGCGGCTAAAAGGCTCGCGGCACTGGCTCCACTTTTTCCCAGGAACCCTCTTCGCGAAACGCCAGCACCGCCGCCGGGATTGGGGCCCTCTTGCTGTTTCGATATCTTATTCTCTTCTCGATTTTTGCCTTTAAATAGTTTTCCAACGCTAAAGGGGTTATTCCCGCGCGGCGAGTCTTCCGCCATGCGGCGTCCTAACGTTCGACCCACTCCCAGCACTTCGGCGGCTCGGGCTTCCGGGGAAAACATTTTGGGATCGGCACGGTATCGTTCGGTATCAGGCGGTGAGTTTTGGGGCTTCTTGAGATGACTTTGCAGTTCCGCGAGCAAGAGCTGGGCGCGCGAATCATGGGCGAGAGCGCTGGGATGGCTTTCCAGTAACGCAATGGCTCTTGAAAAATCTCCAAGGTCCCGAAACATCTTGGCCTGTTGAACGGTCTCCGGCCAGGTGGTAGGCAGAACCCCCATCATCGGCGCCGCAAGCAAACGAACCTGCTCGTATTTGCCTTGCTGCATATAAAGACGAATTCCCACTCTATAGAGAAGCCACGACGATGGAAATTTCTCAAGTGCCTGTATGAGTACTTCTTCCGCACGTGGGAACTGCAAGTCCGCCGCAAGAACCTCGATCTCTAAAAAGTAGCCCTCGGGTTGATCGGGTGGGTTAAAGCGAGTGGCCTGCCGCGCATCCGCAAGGGCCGAGGCATGCTGCCCCATCGCCAGGCGAATTTTCCCCCGCAGAAGATAACTTTCGCCTCGGGAAGGATTCAGAGCAATGGCTTGCTTCGCATCCTGAAGGGCTTCTTCATATTCCCCCATCGCCAAGTGAATTTTTCCGCTCAAGAGATGGCCTTCGGGTCTAGGCTTCCCACGAAATTCATCAATGGCCACAACCTGCGCCGCGTCCTGAAGTGCCTCGTGATAGCGGCCCATCGCAAAGTGAATCTTTCCGCGCAAATAATAACCATCAGGTTTTTGCTCATCGACCTTCGCTTCGCGCCTAATCACCTGGTTGGCATCCTGAAGTGCTTCGTCATACCACCCCATCGCTAAGCGCATACTTCCCCGAAGGGAAAAGAGGGAAACATCTCGTATCCCCAGGGTCACCGCATCTGAGAGCACGTTGAGAGCCTCCGCCATGTGGCCTTTTTGGCGAAGTACCTTGGCTCGGCGGATGGCATCCTTCGTGCGATACTTCCATGTAGGCTGCCACTTTTTCATGAATTCGATTAGATGGCTCTTAGAGTCCCAGCCCCATTGCATGGCGTCTTTGGATAGTTCGATGACCGCTGCATGAGAAAGCTCACGACGAATATGGATGTTGTCGGCAAGTATGTCTTCGACTTCCTCCTGAGAAAGAAAACCTGGCTGGGAACCTTGTACCGATCCGACACTGAAAGGAATCGCGGAGATTGCCCCCGCCTGTGCCGCGCCGCCGGAGGCAAGCATCAGCACCAGTGCCGGCCAGGCGCTCCATACCGCGATGACAAGTGGGGTTCCTAAGGAGAAGGCGGCGGCCGTGGGCACAGCCCGCGTTCGCAAGTCTTTAGCTATGGAAGCAAACGGTGAGAAGATCCGACCGCCGAGAAGGAAGGCGCGGCCGCTTAAAGCCTGCGAAGCGAAAGAGCTGGAACCCCCAAAAGTCGTCATTCCCGCATGTCGTAAGCGTCCCATTCCTATTGAATTTATTGGAAGGGACAGTCCCGAGGTGTTCTCGGGACGGGAATCCATCGATGGATCCCCGATAGGGGCATTCGGGGATGACAGCAAGTGAGCCGTCGCCGGTTCTGCAATGAGGCAAGATACCACCAAGACCGCGACGGCTCGGATGAGGGTTTTTCTCAAAATCATCTGACAATTCTAGGGGTTTTGAGTCGGCAGAGATATAGAACGGAAGGCTAAAGTGAGAGGCCAAAAGTCCTAGGTTATTCCTGGGACTTCACTACTACATCACAAAAACGGCAGAAGGATCTGGTTGGTGAGTGGGACGTAAGCATCCGAAATGCGCCATCGGCCGGGATGCACTTGCTCGAGCTGCCCCTGGGTGGCCAGATGATCGCGGCGGGCGAGCCATTCGTGGTTATCTTCCGGCCAGACAATGCCTTCACGCAGGCGAAGTCCCAGCATCAGATGTTCGAACTGACGGGTCTCAGGATCCAATTCCTCTTCCGTTAAACGCGGGAGTTGGCCCTGGGCCAGAGCATCGTGGTAACTAACCAGATTCTTTTCATTTTCCCAGCGCACATCTCCCACACACCCTACGGCGCCAACACCCAGACCGAGATAATCCTGCTGACGCCAATAAATCAGGTTATGGGCACAGCCCTTACCTGGACGTGCAAAGTTCGAAATTTCGTACTGTTCAAAACCTTGGGCAGGCAAAAACTCGCGCGCCGCCGCATACATCGAGGCCTGCAGGTCTTCGTCTACCGTCGCGCCCTCTTTAAAAAACGGCGTATGCTCTTCGACTTTAAGCGCGTAGAGCGACAGATGTTCGGGGTGGAGTTCTATGGCCTGGCGAAGGGTGTCTTTCCAGCCGTCTAAGGTTTGATTCGGAAATCCATAGATCAGATCGATGCTGACATTGTCGAAACCCGCCGCACGGACGGTTTGGTAGGCCTGACGAAACTCTTCAGCTGTGTGCAAGCGCCCCATCGCCTTTAAAAGTGTGTCGTCAAAGCTTTGTAAGCCGAGACTTAAACGATTGATGCCTACCTCTCGCCACGCACACGCTTTTTCCGGCGTCACGCTTTCGGGATTGGCTTCCAGGGTGATTTCCGCAGAAGGCGCGATCGTGAAATGCCGATGCATGCCATCAAAGATCGATTTTAAGTGAGAGGCTTCCAGAACCGAAGGAGTTCCCCCTCCGAAAAAGACGGTCGATACGTCTCCCGTCACACGCGGGGCATACAGGGCCATCTCACGCACGACATCGGCCACATAAGTATTGATGCGATCTTCCTTCCCCGTAAAAGTCACGAAGTCGCAATACCCGCAGCGGGCGTGACAAAAGGGAATGTGGAGATAAAGACCTAACATAAAGCGTCGCCCCGGAATTTCGTCATCCGGGGCCCATCGATTGTTGGCAAAAAAATATTATGGATCCCGGCTTACAATCCGCCGGGATGACGATGAAGGTCATTTCTTATCCTTCAGGAGCTCAGCGACACCGCCGATGGAAGCGGCCACGCCGGAGAGTTCGGTGGGCATAAAGATCTTGGTGGCCTGTCCGTCGGCCATTTTCTCCAGGGTCTCCAGATATTTAATGGCGATCAGGTCTTTGGTCGGATTGCCGTTATGAATCGCAGCATACACGAGCTCCGTTTTATACTTTTCAGCATCGGCCACGCGCTTCATGGCTTCGGCCTGGCCTTCGGCTTTTAAAATGGCCGACTGCTTTTGCCCTGTCGCTTCAAGCACAACGGCTTCCTTGCCGCCTTCGGCTTTCAAGATCGCAGCCTGCTTCAACCCTTCGGCTTCCAAGATGGCGGCACGTTTTTCACGTTCCGCTTTCATTTGGCGGGACATCGAATCGGTAATGTCTTTAGGCGGTTCAATTTTCTGAATTTCAACACGCACCACCTTTACGCCCCAGCGGTCTGTAGCTTCATCAAGCACTTCGCGTAACTGGGTATTAATCCGTTCACGGCTGGTGAGTGTCTGATCGAGTTCCAACTCGCCGACGATGTTTCGGAGGTTCGTTTGGGCAAGTTTAATCGCCGCCATCGCGAAATTGGCCACGTTGTAAACGACCTTAATCGGATCGGTGACCTGAAAATAAATAACCGCATCGACGGTGACAGACGCGTTATCCTTAGTTATGACGTCCTGCGGCGTAACATCCATATCCTGTTCACGCATGTCCACGGTCCGCATGCTTTGATAGGTTGGAAAGACAAACCCCATTCCGGGGGTGGCCTTTCGGGTGTACTGGCCC
>CAZDML010000157.1:0-4093 GCA_964506645.1 uncultured Elusimicrobia bacterium
CCACAATGGCTGAGGGCTTGGCGTTGGAATGGTAAAACAACACGCGGTCTCCCTTTTTCATTGCCCGCATAAAGTTACGCGCCGCATAATTACGGACACCATCCCACCCAGCGACCCCTGCTTTCTTAAGATGCTGTATGGAAAAGACATCCGGCTCCGACTTCATCAGCCAGTAGTTCATCCCGCAACCCATTTGCCTAAATAGGCGGGATCGTACCGGCTATTTAATTTTAATGTCGATCGGTACATTTTTAAATTATAGCGGATTGCTTGTGGTTTACTGAGTGAGGAGCCCTGGACAGTCACACATGCTTTTGGCTCGGGCGCGAGCCGTAGGTAAATCAGGAGCGGGAAAAATACGCGTTTGGAATATCGACATTTCACTGCACGTGAAACTGGACCTCGATGGCACGTACTTGCATTCGCACACGTCACTAAAGAGGAGAAGACTCGGATCCTGTAGATCTTCGGGTAAAGCATCGGTGTACTGCGGTTCAGAGGGCAGTTCTTTCTGAGATGTAGCGATCACCTTATCGACACGCGTTTCGTAGAGCGAGTAGACACAGGCTCCAAAACTGGGGGGAATAACTCCCCCCACCAAGACGCTGAACATCCAGGCTGTTCTTAAGGAATTTCGCACCCTGTTCTGTAGCGCCAAAGTCTCTTATTTTCAATGCTTTTTTCGCTTTAGTGGGGGTCCTTTAGGCCCAATCTTTTCAGGAAATCAAATAGACGTTGAAGGGGTTGGATTTCGGACTTAGACTGGGGGCATGAAAGGACATTTCGGCATCGGACTGGCGGTTTTGGCCCTGGCCGTTCAGATGAGCGGAAAAATCATTACCCCCAACGGGGATGGCATCAACGACCGGCTGTATTTTGATGTTCCAGCCTCCACAACACTCACCCCGGAAACCACGGTCTTTAACATCCGCGGTCAACGCATTGGAACACTCACCCAAGTTTCCCCCACGCGCTTAAGCTGGGACGGGCGGGACAGTTCTGGCGCCACGGCCGAATCGGGTATCTACCTCTTTCAGATTCAACAAGAAGAAGGTCGGTGGACAGGCGTTGCTTCTCTCGCGAAGTAAAAGCTATCCCCTATTCCGTATTTCAGGGACTTCCCAGACTTGCACTCCTGACGCAGGGGATGTTTCAACAGCACTGACCAGCGCGGCAATCATTTGCAGCAGAGAGACATATCCCAAGCGCTCGGCCGAAGCGCGGGTCGCAGGAAATAAAGCCGCCAGACGATACAGCGGCTGAATGATCAGCGGCCACCAATGACCGGGGCCGAGAATATACCAAGGCCGCAAAATCGTCGCCGGCATTCCGCTTTCGCCGATCAACCGTTCCCCCTCCTGCCGTACCTCAATATAAACGCGCATGATCGGCGCCGGCTGCGCCACGCTAACATAGATAAAGTGTTTCACTCCGGCCTGCTTCGCGGCGCGAACCGACTCACAAACTGAAACACCATCGATCTCACGAAACTGTCGTGCCTTCGCGGGCGAGGGGTGCGGCACGCCCACCAACTGGACGAAAACGGTGGAAGGCGCGATCTGGGATTGAAAGGTAGCGGCGTCGAGCGCATTGCCAAAGACGGGAATGGCCCCAGCAGGCAACTTCGATTCAGACCCTCGGCGCACGAGCGCTCGCACCGTATGCCCATGGGCAAGCAACTCAGGGATTAACGCTCGACCTAAATATCCCGTGCCGCCCGTGATAAAAACATTCGCTTTCATCCGTCCACTTCCGAAAGGTCCGGGATCTGAGTGAAAGCAATACGCGTGGGCGCCCGGTCGATCGACTTGTGCAGTGCCGCAAAGAAGGTCGTGTCGCGTCCATATCGCTCATTGATTTGATCCATCACGGCCGATAGCTTTTCTTGCTTGGGGTTGGCAAAGAGTGGCAGTGTATGCTGATGGATCGGCACAAGCGGATGAAAACCGAGACCGACCCAGACCGGCTTTCCTGCAGGCGCATCATCCCACAAGCGGTCGAGCGTTTTTAAAAAGGTGGGGGTATCCTGTGCTTCGTCCAGTTTCATGCGCACGGCCCAATCATTGCCCCCAAGAAAGCGAACGGCCAGATACATCCCACTGGCCCAATATCCGCTGCGACGCAGGCGGACCGCCGCTTTATTCACCAACTGCTTGGCAATCGTATAGGCCCCCGTCATGGAGCGCATGGCCGGCTCGAGCACGTGCGAGTGCCCGATGGTATGCCGATGGGTCGGAGGCTCCAGGGTTTCTTCCCCGCGCAGCCAGGCGTAAAACCGTTCCCCCACCACGCCCCCCCAGAGCTGATGCATGGCTGTTTTCTCCAACTGGCACAACTGTGGCATCGTCAGGATACCGCGCTCATGAAGATGTTTTTCCATTTGCCGGCCAATCCCCGGTAAATCCCGCAGTTTCAAGGGATACAGCCGCTCCGGCAATTCTGACGGCAGAATAACGGTCAGTCCATCGGGCTTCTGCATATCTCCGGCCACTTTGGCTAAAAATCGGTTTGGGGCCAGGCCGATTGATGCTTTGACATAGGGCCCGACTTGGCGGGCCAACGTCTTTTTAATTTTTTGAGCCAGGGCGATGGCCTCTGGAACCTGGCGCTGGCTACCGGTCAAGCGCGCATTCATTTCATCAATCGAAAGCACGGTCTCCACGGGGACACAGCTGTTCACCACATCCACGATCGCATGGTGATACCGAACATACGCGCCATGCCGCGCCTCCACCAAGATAAGACCCGGGCAAAGCGCTTTGGCTTCACCGACATTGGTTCCGGTCTTGATACCGAACTTTTTGGCTTCGTAGCTGGCCGCAATGCAGCACGTGCTGTCGGTCATCACCGGCACGACAATCACCGGCTTTCCGCGCAGCTCGGGGTGCTCCTGTTGTTCGACAGAAGCAAAATAGGCGTTCAGGTCGAAAAAGAGCCAGTTAACGAAGTCCATAAAGAGAGGAGAGGGGGCTGGTTCTAAGTCGTCGCCCCGGAAATGTGTAATCCGGGGCCCACAAAAAACTTTTTATGGATCCCGTCCCCGAACAGGGGACTGTCCCTTCCAATGATCTCAATAAGGATGGGGACGGCTAACAATCCGCCGGGATGACATCGGCTAGCAATGACACGCTTCGTAGTAAATGAATTCGCGTTCCAACGTATCGAATGACCAATGGGCGAGCGGCAGTTGAGTCATGAATTCCCCGTAGCGGTCAATCGCATAGACCCCGGGTGCCAGAGGCTCGGAGACGGCCTTTACCACCAGCACGGTGACATTGAGCCAGGACCATTGGGGTTGATCGGCAGCAATAGCGGCTTGCCAGCGCGACACCGTATCCGCTTTGGCTTGCGGATCATAGATCAGCACGACGTGCGATTTTTGACGGAAGTCCCAAAGGGCTTGCGGCGGACCTTGATAGGGCGTCACCGTTAGATTGGGAACTTGTTTGCCAGTTTGAAAGGAGAGCATAGGTTACAGTTTCTGGAAGATAATTCCGGCGCCCAAGACTTGATTTTGAGCGTCAGCGACGAGAATCGTGGAATATCCAAAACGAATGGTTTCGCCTTTGACCGTCAAAATGGTTTCTTGCCGTGATACGGTCTGTTTGGTGGTAATAATGGCCTGAATCATCTCAATCACCCAGGGGTACTCCTTCAACACCATATCCATAGGCTGCCCGGCTAAGGAAAGTGACGGGGAAATAGCCAATAATTTGACCGCGGAGGGATTCATAATCGAAATACGCCCGTCCGCATGCGCGGCAATCAGTCCACCGCTTAAACTTCCCAACAAGCTTTCCATCCATACTTTGGATTGCGTCACTTCATGAATCAATAAGAGGTTCTGATACGCCACGGCCGTTTGCCGCGCCAGAATGGTCATAAATTCTTGATCCTGAGGTGGATACGGGCCGCTTTTTTTATTCATGATTTCCACAACACCAAAATTGTGTTTTGGAGAAAAAACGGGGACACACAAAATTGATTTTGTGTTGAACCCAGTAACTTTATCCACCGTACGATTAAACCGGTTGTCTTGTCGGACATCATTCACAAGCGCCGGTTGCTGAAATTGAGCGACCCATCCGCAAAT
>CAZDML010000158.1:0-4091 GCA_964506645.1 uncultured Elusimicrobia bacterium
GTCTGCGCATCCAGGGGCTTTGGGTGTTCATCGTCGAACTCTCTACGCTAGGGACCATGGTTCTCCTGGACCGCGTCTTGGCTCAGATCGATAGAAAAGCGCATAGACCGCTTTATCAGGAGCTGGAAGCAAATGCGCTCCTCCTAGAAAAATTGATCTCAGAGAAGGAATGGGAGTATCGGATTCTTCACACCGAAGATGAAAATCAGCAGGATCTCTTAGTGAGCAGGGCCCTGAAAGTCTTGCCTGAAAACCAAATCGGCGTGATCCAAGCCCTTCAGGCGAGAATGAAAGACCTCCGTTCCCAACGTCGGCAAGCGCGTGAAATGTACAAACAGGAAGTGACATCGGCTTTTAATAATGGTCAGTATGCGAAGGCGCTTGAATTGTTAAAGAACGCGCGCGCCACGTGGGAATCCTTAGACGATCCGAAGCGGATAGAAGAGTATGCCACCCTGTTTCTGCAGGTGGAGGCCCGCTATGCCGAAGGAAATGAATGGACGGCCTTTGATGAAGGATGGGGCGCGCTCGATCAGGCGGTACTGCACATGCTCGAGCCCATACCTGACACGATACATGCTGCACGGGACTGGCGAAACCGGCTTCGTCTTTATCAAGACATTACGACTCTCGTTCATCACAAAGATTTGGATGGCGCATGGGAAAGACTGGCCGCATACGAAGCGCAGCGAACCACCCCCGATACTCGTTTAAGTTCGATCAAGGCATGGCTCGTGGCGGAGCGGCAGAAGCGCGATCAGGCGATTGAAGACCTTCGTCAAGGCATTCGACAGAATCAACGTGAGACACTGGCTGCACGCGTAGAAGCAGTTCATGCCATCGACGAGGTGGATGATGGAATCTTTACCGCGGTGACGCAAGAATTGCGGCTGTTAATGCAGTCGGGACAATTGGATGTTTCGTTGCAATTGGGCGCTCAGTTGTACCAGGCGCTTCGGGAGACGTATCCCACGGTTCCGGCCGCGCTTCAGCCGCTCGGCGCCATGTTAAACGAAATTCGCGGGACGCTGTGGCTCAAGGATATACGTTTGCATCTCGGAATGCTGCGGGCCTGGCAGGCGGCACAAGAAAACCAGAAACAACGCAGTAAAAAAGCGAATCAAACACCGACATGGGAATTCCAACATGTGGAAACGCGCCCCTGGGAAGGATTCACCCTCGCCGGGATTCAGCCGGTAGAACTCTCAAAAGATAAAAAATCGATTGTGGCGCACCTTCCGATCCCACGGAATCTCCGCGCGGCGCCTTACTTGCGGGAAGGCGATACGTTCCGTCTGTATCCCAAACATTCTAATAGTCATGAGTCGCATTTAACGCACGCGTTTTTTACGTTGACACGCGTCGACAGAGACGGACTTTACTTCCAAATGGATTCCCCCGAATGGCAAGCCTTCGGCAGTGCGTTATTGGATTTAGAGCAAGGAGGGATTCTGGAGCGTGTAGAGGACGCCACACTGGCACGCCAAATCCAAGGGTTGGTCTCTATCGAACGGTCTCTGGCGAGCACCCTTCGGCCCGGCAGCGAGCCCAAGCTACACCATCCGCTCTTAGCGGCATTACTTGGACTGAAGTCGTCCAAAGACTTACCCGTCAGCGATTCGGCGCCTTTTGATCGCGATGCGGTCCAATTCTTTCAGACCGAGCTCGATTCGTCACAACGCGAAGCCGTGCTCCATGCGCTTGACCCGCGCAACCCCATCAGTCTTTGGCAGGGTCCTCCCGGTACGGGAAAAACGACCACCTTGGTTGAATTGGTTAAACAGCAGCGCTTGCGTTGGTCCAATCATCCGCAAGGGTCCCGCAAGCGGATGGCCTTGTTGTCCCAATCCAACGCCGCCGTCAATCATCTGGCGGAAATTCTGCTGAAAGAAGGAATTCCCTATATCCGCATAGGCAATAACGAATTAAATGTAACTCCCGCACTGCAGGATGCTTGGGAGCGTCGCGGGGAGGCGCTGGAAGCCATGGCACGCCGGTACCGAAATCCGACAGGGCGAGAGGAAGATCCCCTCCCAGTCCTGATTGGAACATTGAATGGCTATCTCAATGATGAATATCTGCGTCGCTATCCCGATCTCCAGGAATTTGAAGCCGTTTATTTGGAAGAGTCGGGTCGTGCGACCGTTGCGGAAACGTTGGTCGGGATCGGTTCTGCCACAGAGAAGCTGGTCTTGATTGGCGATCACCTTCAGCTGCCGGCGCACGGGATTGGGCAGGACACAGTAGAATTTATTCGTACCGAGCTTCGGGAAGACCAGGGCGATTTAGGAAAAACACTCTATATGCCCTATGACCAGCTTTTCAATGAGGCGAATATGGCGAACGAGCGGCGGTCACTCTTCCAACGGGTGCAGGAAGATCCGTATCTGCAGATTCTCGATGGACGTTATCATTTGCTGCGCGTCAATCGGCGGTCGCATTGGGCGATTGCGGCCTTGGTGAATGCGGTCACCTATGCCGGACAATTGTTGCACCGCGAGCATCACAAGCCGCGCGCTGAATGGGAACGCGTTTTCCCGGATACGGTGAAAATTATCGATACGTCGGAAAAAGGATCGACACCGAGAGAGACGTGGGATCCGTTTCTTGCCTCGTGGCGAAATTGGGGAGAGGTGCGTCGTGTGGTGGATGAGGTGGACGCGCTCCTCAAGCGGAGAGTTAAACCCAAAGATATTTATATTTTGACCGGCTATAAGGGACAGTTGAAAGCGATCGAAAGTGTGCTCGTGGCTCGGACAATTCTCTGGGAATTGGAAAAACATTTGGACCAAAAATATCTCACACCTGAAGAGATATCGCTCTATCTTCTGCGCTTGGAAGATGCAGGCAAGACCCTGGTAGATCGGGGTGCTGCCGGACGAATCTTTATTCAGACGAATCGGTTTCGGCTTGGGTTTTCTCAAGGGCAGTTCCGGGCGATGCGTGGCGCGCTCGCTAGTTTGCGTGAGATCTTGAGTGTTGGTACGCCCCCGCATTCCCAGCTGACCCTGAAGGATCTGGATCATTTGGCGCCGGAAATTGTCACGATCGATTCGATTCAGGGGCGCGAGAATGTCGTGGTCATTTTGTCGCTGGTCCGCAGCAACGATCGTGGAGATATAGGCTTTTTAGGAACAGCCGATGGGCTCCAGCGGCTCAATGTGGCCATTTCGCGAGCACAAAAAAATCTCATCATTATTGGAGATTTTAAGACGCTCACGTCCGAGTTGCCCTCTAAAACGCGAAATGAACAGCGCTCTCGTGAAGACAAAGACGATGTTGCGCGTGATGAAACGTTGCGTGAGGCGCGTGCTCGTTTTCAAAAAATTCATGAATATCCTGACGTCCTGGCGCTCCTCTCTGCGCGCTTGCGGCCGTTCCAGACGGAAGGGTATTGGATCACGGCTATGACCGCCACCGTGGTTAGCGCCGCTCTGGTGCTTTTCGCCTGGCAGGATTTGCTGCCGGATCCGGCAGGCATGGTCATTCTTGCGATGGGCATTATGGGATTATGGGGACTCCCTGCGTTTTTTACAGCGAGTCTTGCAACACTGGCCCGCGCTCTCGCGCCAAAGGTGGGGGATGATTCAGAAGTGATTGCAGAGTCTCTGCAAAAGCATCTGGATCATTGGCGTGAGGCGGCGGGGATTGGGGAAGGCAAGGTGTTCTTTACGTCGACGTTGTCAGCGCCTGGGCGCTTGGCTGAAACCCGCGCCGATACAGGTGAGGTGGGGTTGGCCTCCTGGCTCGTAGCGCCATCGCAATCGTGGGTGTTCCGTGCGCTACGCCGACTTCTCTTGCCTATTGTTCTATCCCATGAAGGGGCTCGCGTGGCGACCCGCCGCTGGCCGTTGCCTCTGTCCTCTCTGTATCTGTTTGTATCCCGTCCGTTCGTCTGGCTGCCGCGTGTGGCGGGTCTCCTATATATCCTGCATTTCCCAATCTCCTGGCTGTATCTGGCTCATCTTCAGGTTTCAATTCATTTTGCACCATGGCAAACGGTGGCGATGCGTTGGAGCATAATGATTGCCCCAATTCCACTGTTTCCCATTCTTTTCCATGTCATTCGCCGATTACGTTTGCCACAAGGA
>CAZDML010000159.1:0-4089 GCA_964506645.1 uncultured Elusimicrobia bacterium
ATAGGGGTTCTGCATCTTCTTTTGAACTGCCTGGAAGGTAGCCTCTGCCGATGTCCATTTGGCAAGAAGCTGCACCAAAGAATCATTTAGACTTTCCACGCTACGGAATTGATCGTAGAGCCCTCGCAGTGGTGAAAATTGAGGAAAAAGTTCAGCTGTATCCAATGTTTGCGCATCCGCCTTACGATGAGCCGCATAGCGGTTTTCCTGAACCATGGGCCAGACCCAGCGCAAGACTCCGTACGCAATGCCGATCACGAGGATAGCGGCTAAAGCAGCTTCGACCCAGGGCAAGGCCGTTGACATACTATTAAGGAGATCGGTTCCCCAAGCATGAGGCCCTACTTCCGGAGAAACCACCGAAGAAGAGGGTGCGCTCAGAGCATGACCCATCGCTCGGCCGACACCCGCGGAAGGAAGAGTCGAGGGGTGAAGGTTGGCTGTTAGCGTCTCTCGGATATAGTCGGGGATTCCGCGCAATTCGATACTCCCACCATAGTGTGCCGGATGCCCAATATCAATGCCGGGCACCGTGTGCCGTGAAACCCAAGCATTCAGTGCTTTTTCACTCGATGGCAAGACATGTTGGTTCGGAAAATAAATTTGAATCTTGGAAAAAAGTTCACGGACCGCTTCATTCACCGTCCCACCTTTTTCAATATGTACGTAAAAAGATCCCGGCGTCTGAATAAAACGAACGGCATGCACAGCGGCGTGCGCTTTGGCTATCAGCAAGGCACCGAATGATGCCACCCCCCCAACAGGCACAACCACGTGCGACAGGATCCTCTGTGTCTTCGCAGAGACACGATTTCCCACTTCAATACGGGCGGTGGCGAGTATCGCCTGGAGTGCTTGGGCCTGAAACTCCGCTTGGACATTGAGGCGTGCGTGTTGAGATGAGCGAGATTCTTCTATCCAAGGAGAAGCCCAGCTCCCATCCCCTGCAAGAAGAAGGAGCGACAGGAGCAGAATGACAGATTGACGAGAATGCATACCTTAATTTTAAGGGAGTTCGGGGTGCCCGTAAAGGCTCAATCCTGCTTAGGTCTTTGAACCTATTCGCTCTACCCCAATGGGACATCAGGCGGGAACTTTTCTTAGGACTCGCAAAAAAGCTAGAATAGTACTTCGATTGTTTGGTGGAGTCGTGGTGTAGCTCGGTTAACACGCTGCCCTGTCAAGGCAGAGATCACGGGTTCAAATCCCGCCGACTCCGCCAAGCAATTATCCTACCTCAGTGTTTTCTCCTAAAAATCTTTGCGACATAAGCGCCTTGTCGAACTTCTGCGACCAGTTGCTCTGTCTCTCCCGTAGACTGTTCTTGTGCCACCTGAACCAAGGACATCGTTCGGGATGTAATATGAAGAAACAAATACCCTAAAACCAAAAGTGGTCCGATATAAATAACCAGCTTGGCCTTACGCTGGTCGATCATGTACTGCGCCACCACATTGCGCGCATTTTGAAATAGCAAAATTCCAACCAGACCCACGACGACCCAGAAAGCTACCAGCATGAGGCCTCCCTATTCGTTGTTATTGCAAATGGTGGGCTGTGCAGGATTCGAACCTGCGACTTCCACCTTGTAAGGGTGGCACTCTACCGCTGAGTTAACAGCCCGTAAATTAAAGACCGGCGCGCTTAAAGAGGGTGTTGACGTGCTGTGTGTGACACCCCAGGTCAAAACAGCGATCAAGCTCCTTGGACGAAAGAACTTTCGTGATCTCCGGATCCAGATCCACCAACCGGCGGAAGCTGACTTTTTCCAACCAGGCTTTCATCGCATGCCCCTGCACTTGGCGATAGGCGTCTTCACGGCGCCAGCCTTTGTCGACCAAACATAAGAGAATGTTCTGAGACGCAATAATTTCTGATGTAAAAGCCATATTGCGCTTCATATTTTCCGGATACACCTGAAGATTTTCCAGAACCCCATTCAAACGGTTCAACATGTAATCGAGAAGAATCGTCGCATCAGGAAGCACCACACGCTCCACCGAGGAGTGGCTAATATCACGCTCATGCCAGAGCGCGACACTTTCCAGAGAAGACTGTGCGTAGCCACGAATAAGTCGGGCTAAACCGCAGAGATTTTCAGAGGCAATCGGGTTGCGCTTATGCGGCATGGCAGAACTTCCCTTCTGGCCTTTTGAAAAAGGTTCTTCCGCTTCGAGCATTTCCGTACGCTGCAGATGACGAATTTCCGTGGCGATACGTTCAATCCCAGCCGCAACCACAGCAAGGTGGCACAGATATTCAGCATGGCGATCACGTGGAATCACCTGTGTAGCAATCGGCTCACAGGCAAGCCCAAGTTTTTTACACACATAGGCCTCGATATGTGGACCCAGGTGAGCAAACGTCCCGACCGCGCCCGACAATTTCCCCACACGAACGGCTTCCCTTGCTTGTTTCAGACGTTCAACGCCCCGACCCAGCTCAGTGTACCAACCCGCAACTTTCACACCAAACGTCATCGGCTCCGCATGAATCCCATGGGAACGGCCCATCATAAGGGTGTTTTTGTGTTTATGCGCCAGAAGAGAGACTGTCTTACGCAAGACAGCTAAATCTTTAAGGAGAAGATCAATGGCTTCAACCATCTGAACGGCCAAGGCTGTATCAAGCACGTCTGAAGACGTCAGTCCCATATGCAGGTAGCGACCTTCCGGCCCCACGGTTTCGGCAACCTGGGTCACAAACGCAATGACATCGTGCTTCACTTCCCGTTCAATCTCGTTAATACGCTCGACATTGATCTTGGCACGCTTGCGGATGGTGGCGACAGCCGCCGCAGGCACCTTCTTTTCTTTCACGAGCGCTTCGCTGGCGAGAATTTCCACTTCGAGCATCTTCTCGAAACGGTATTGTGGCGTCCATAGGGCGGTCATTTGAGGTCGGCTGTAACGAGCGATCATAAAGTTCCTTTCAAAGTCTCACAGAATGCTTTTAGCGTTGCCGGGTACAGCGTATGTTCTTGTTCTAAAACGCGCGCCGCGATGGTCGCGGCGGTATCACCGGCTTTCACGGGAACTCGGGCCTGCGCCAAAATCGGTCCGTGGTCAAATTCTTCGTCGACGACGTGCACCGTACAGCCGGATTCTTTTTCCCCTGCTTTCAGAACAGCTTCGTGTACAAAGTGACCATACATACCCGCTCCGCCATACTTTGGCAGGAGCGCAGGGTGAATATTGAGAATACGCCCCTGGAATGCCCGGATAATCCCAACGCCCAATTTTCGCAAATAACCCGCCAGGCATACCAGATCTACTTTACTGTCTTGGAGACGTCTAAGAATGGCCGCCTGAAAGGCATCATCTGTGGAAAAGGTTTTGGGGTCGATAACAACGGCTTCGATCTTGCGCCGGACCGCCCGATCGAGTGCCTGAACCCCCGCTTTACTGGAAATAACAAGCACAACGTCTATATTTGGAAGCTGCCCATTCTCCTTTGCCTGGAGAATGGCTTCAAGATTACTGCCGCCACCCGAGACGAGGACGGCGACACGGATCGACCGGTGGATGTTGGACATGAAATCTAAGCGAAGCGGATTTCGCCTTCGCCGCGTTCAATAACGCCGATGCGGTAGGAGGTTTTGAGGCGTTTCTGAACAGCGGCGGCATCTTTCTCCGCCACGATAAGGACCAATCCGATCCCCATATTGAAGGTGTTATACATTTCCTCATCCGGCAGACTGGCACGTTCCTGCATTTCTTTAAAAAGATCGAGTACAGGCCACGAGCCTTTATCAATGCGCGCGCGCAAGCCTTTCGGAAATACACGCGGGATGTTGCCAATAAATCCTTCACCGGTAATGTGCGACATGGCTTTGATCTTGGGAGCGCCAGCTTTACGGAAGGGCTCTAAGGCTTTCACATAAATGACAGTCGGCGCCAAGAATTCTTTCCAACGATCGACAAGCTCTTGCTCTTTATAGAGTTTACGAACGAGAGAGTATCCGTTCGAGTGCACCCCCGAAGAGGGCAAACCAATAATAACGTCGCCCGGCCGCACCTTTTTCCCATCGATCACCTCTTTCTTATCGACTGCGCCCACGGCAAAACCCGCTAAATCGTACTCTCCGGG
>CAZDML010000160.1:0-3942 GCA_964506645.1 uncultured Elusimicrobia bacterium
GCCGCCGATCAGGCGGAAATCACCGCCCAGGGCGCGATGGCGATGAGCAAGATGCAGGAGGCTCTCAAGCCGATTGCTGACGCTACTCAAAAAGCCAACGCGGCTCTTATCAAAGCCAAAGAAGTGGCGGATGCGCTTGCCAACGGTCGCCTCACCAGCGCAGGGTCGTCTGCGGAAAGTTTGGCGTCCGCTAAAGAGGCTTTAAAGAGTGCGGGGGACCACTATCAGGAAGCCTATAAGCAGTTCATGAACGCGCAGCATATCTACGAAGCCGGTCATGCTAAGGCGATGGTCGATCTTGCGCGGGCCAAACAAATTTCACCGGAGTATTACAACAAGCTCAAGGCGCAGATTGAGGCATCCGAACGAGCCATGGGTGAGCAGTTTGCGAATATGCAAAGTCAGCTGCAGGGGATGAAGAAATCCCTATTTGCGGCGGGCGACGGCATTGCCCAAGCCGAACAGATGGATAAACTTCGTGCCGAAGCGGAACGTAAAGCGGCCGAAGAAGCGCAAAAGCCCTGGTACCAGAAAGCATGGGAAGGTATTGGCAACGGTCTCAAATCGGCCTGGAATTATGTGACGAGTCACGCCTCGGCCATTGTCCAAACGTACGTCGGTGGCACCATGATGGTGGTCGGCGCGCTTCTCATTATTATCCCTGAACCTATTTTGACCAAGGTCGGCGGCGCAGCTCTCTTTGCTGCAGGGGCTGCCCTGACCACGCATGGCATCAGCGATCTCATGCAGGGCGATAAACGATCCGAATCGGCCATTAATCAGTTGGTGGATGCGGAAACCAAGATGGCTAAGGCGACTGAGGAATATGACAAATTTGCATCCGGAGTAGACGGACAATTTGGCCGCGGTACGATTTTAGGTTTTGAAAAGACCGCCGGGGACATGGCCAAAGCCAACGACAGCTATGTGAAGAAGTTAGTCTCGATGGCGAAAGATGGAAGTCTGGCGAACAAAGCCAAACAACTTCGTGATACCGCCGATAAGATGGGCGACTCGCTTGACGCAGCACTGGCGGAATTCGCACACATTAAAGCCATGAAGGAAGGTCGAGAAGACACTTCACGACTGCGCTATCACCAGAATCGGTTCTCGGTTGCAGCGGGCAATGCCAGCAAGCTTGTTTCCAACGTGGTGTCGTTTGTGAAAGGGAACGATGGCCAAATGCATTTTGCCGGATACAAAAACGGCATTCTGAAAATGCAGAACGACCAACAAACGGTCATGCAGCAACTCCAAGGCACCCTCTTTAAACCAGGCGATTCCGACGTTGTGAAAGCGGCAAAGATGGATGCGTTTAAAGAATATCAGGGTCAACAAATGCATTTATCGACCCTCCATGCCGATCTCGATGTCTTGGATGCCAAATACGGCAAACTCACTAATTTTGAAAAGCAAATCGTATATGGAGCACGCATGGCCTGGGCGGGCGATCAGCAGGAAGGCGGTAGTTTCTGGTCGTCCTTAGGGAAATCGGCTTTGGCAGGTGTTGGATCGGCCTTCCATTTATTGGGCGGCTTGGCGGACATGGCGATTGGTCAGGCCATGAACATGACCGGAATGCTTACCTCCGCGCTGGGCAAGGTCACGAATTTGGGCGGGCTTGAACGCATCGGCGACTATCTCACCATGAGCGGCGCAGAAGAATTTGGCAATAGCTCGATCATGGCCGGTTTTAGCTCGGCGCTGACGCGACAAAACTCTTTTGGAATGAAAAATGCGTTTGGAAATGATGCGCACTTTGGCCAGCTCGCTTTGGGCGCCAATAATATCCAGGTTGTCCGCAATGACGATGGGTCCTATCGGCTGGTGCATCGTGATGGCACGGCAGTGAAGGACAACGAAGTGAGCTCCTTTACCAAGTACTGGCTGACGGATAAAGCCAGAGATTTGGAAAGTCAAAGCGGCTACGCACGCAAAGTTCTGGCCGAGGAAGTTTTTGCCCATAGCGATATCAATGGGGCCGCTTCTTTCTTGGCACGCGAAGGCGGACGTGAAGGCGGCCTGTTAGGTGTTGCCAAGTGGACCGCCTCGATGCTGACACGCGGCGCTAAGATCGGCACGGAAATGCTCACCTTTACCGGCATGGCGCAGGGCCTGGGTCAGCTGGCAGCCGCAGCGGATGCGGCAGCACTTGCGGGCGGCGGTAGCGCTGGGATGTCGACCATGGGTACGGTCGCGCGCGGGCTCAGCCTGGCGAACAACGTCGTCGGGAAAGTGGCCTCCATTCAATTTGCGCAGTCGCTGGTGGAATCGGTTCAAAAAGGCTGGGGTGCACTCCATAAACAGGGTGGACCCGATTGGGCCTCCTTCGCCGATGAAAGTTCCAATATTGTGGGAACCCTGTTTGGTGTGGCCGGGTCGGAATATGCCGCAGGCCGAATGAACGGCGCGATTAAAGCGGAAGGCGCTACGGGCGAATTTTTCAGCACGTTAGGACGCAGTACCTTCCGTTTAGGAATGGAAACGGCTGGCGGACTCGTGGGCCTCAATGCGTTTGGCCCGCTCGGGGAGTTGGGCGGTATTTTGACGGGTAGTATGACCGTGGAAGGCTTAGCCCATTCGGCACGGCAGGGAATGGAAGGGCGTATGGCGGCGGCTGGAGAAGGCTTTGATTCGAATCTGCGCATGAACCCCCTCTTAAAAATGATGAGCGGCATGGATACGGAAGCGCTCAAGAAACTCGCAGAAGGCGGACAAGCCGATTATCTGAATAAAGGCCTTCTGCCGCGCTTCATTGGCTCACTGACCGGTGTGAAAACGGAGCCGCTCTCCTTAAATGGTAAAGATGCGGTGATCCGCGATGTGGCTCGCACGGAACTCAGCCGCCGCGGCGTAGAAACCAAAGGCGACAGCGCTCCGGTATTACAAATTGTCGATTTTTCGAAGGAAGCAGGAGAAACGCTTAGTGGAAACAAAACGGTTACACTACGCCTCGAAAAAGGCAGCGAAGTGGAAGGGGATGTCGAATTAAAAGCGACTGGCACCGATGGTCGCACCGTTTACACGCCTAGTCGCCCTCAACTAGAAGTTGTAGAGGGTGGCGGAAAACCGGAGATTGTGTCCGATACGCGCGCTGAGATTCATCAATCGAAGGGTCGGATTAACAGTTATATCGATGGTTTAAAGCAAGTGATGGATGCGGCGCGCGCCGAAAGTCTGGCCAATCCTGCGGACGCAAAACTCACCGACGCTTATAAAACCGCTGCCGAAAATTATGCGGACGGCGTAAGGCGTGCGCGCAACACAATCACCCTTCTGGAGGGTAAAGCAGAATCTTTAGCCAATCCCGCTGCACGTGTGATCGGTGCGGTAACGCGCTCTCTGGCGCCAGGACTGCCGGACACGAAGATGCAGATTCGCGAGCAAGACGCAGCAGCCAATGTGCTCCTAGCCAACGCTCATGTCGATGTGGCAGAACTCTCGGCCCATTCCAACCAAACTCTTTTAGTTCAGGCGAAGCTCGTGGAGGCCAAAGCCTCGGCGCGCTTGGCTGAAGTGCAAATCGCGAAACTCGGTGGGGAACGTATTTCGAGCCGCACCATCGATCAGCTCGGCCGTGATCTGCTAGACGCGAATTCGCATGTCAAAGAGGTAGAAGCCTCTCGTTTTGGATCCGAAGAAGCAGCCGCCGGTCATCAAGCGATTGTGGATGCGCGGTCGACGATGATCGCGGAGAAAGGATCGAAAGAATCCCGTATGGCGCTCAAATCCGCTGTGGCCGATGTTGCGAAAGCCGAAGTGGCGCGCTTGCAAGACGCTAAGACAAACGTTGAACAACGTTTGGAACTGGCAACCGAGCTGCAGGGCCGGCTCAAGAACTCTACCCCTGATGAAAACGCGACTTCGGAACAGCGCATCACCCGCGCGGCGGAAGCCTTAGTCCTGCCGCAAGCCATCAGCGAAATCGCGGGCGGTGAAATG
>CAZDML010000161.1:0-3940 GCA_964506645.1 uncultured Elusimicrobia bacterium
CTCGTCAGAGAAATCAACTTTACCATTTTCAACTTTACGATAAGGTGTTGAGATGAAGCCTAAATCATTGATTTTTGCATATACACATAATGAAGAGATCAATCCGATATTCGGACCTTCCGGTGTTTCAATCGGACAGATGCGGCCGTAATGCGTATGGTGTACGTCGCGCACTTCGAATCCTGCACGTTTCCGGTGGAGACCACCCGGTCCAAGGGCTGAGAGACGGCGCTTATGGGTGAGCTCAGCGAGGGGATTTGTCTGGTCCATGAACTGCGAAAGTTGAGAGCTTCCAAAGAATTTTCGAACCGTCGCAACCACTGGCGCGGCGTTCATAATGGAACGAGGGGCCAAGGTCGCCTTGTCTTGAATATTCATACGTTCGCGGACAATGCGGGCCATCTGTGACAACCCAATACGGATTTGGTTCTCCAGAAGTTCGCCAATGGCGCGAACGCGGCGATTTCCCAAATGATCGATGTCGTCCATTTCAATGGGGAAAGAGTCTTTGTCGACGGTGATTTCATTCACATCATTGTTCAGAAGAATGAGATACCGGAGCGTTCCGACAATATCTTCCACGGCTAAGGTACGACGACGCTCAGACGGCTTTTCAAACTTAAAGCCAGGACGTGTCGTGACCCAATCCCAGATTGGGTTTAATTTTTTATTGATTTTGTAACGTCCCACTTTCGTGAGATCGTATTTGCGAATGGATTTGAAAAGGAGGTTATCGAGATAGCTTTCCGCCTGATCGGCCGCGATAAATTCCTGCGCACGCAGCACGCGGTAAATCATATTGATTGCATCTTTACGAGAGCGGATATTGTCCTTCTCGATGGTGTTGCGGATTGCCACATCATTAACCGCTGGATCGAGAATCAAAACCTTAACAGAAGAGATTTTCTTGGCATGCAGCTGGGTCAGATTTTCCCGGGTAATTTCTTTATTGCACTCCAGCAGAACTTCGCCGGAACCCTTATTCACAACATCAGTCGCCAGAATACGACCTACCGCTGCGTCCCCTTTTGCACCTTCGATGCTGATCTCCTCGATATCATAGAAACAGCGAAGAATATCTTCATCGGTTTCAAGACCAACCGCACGCAGAAGCACCGTGGCCGGCAGCTTTTTGTGCTTATCAAGGCGAACGAAAATAACGTTGTTTAAATCGAATTCAAATTCCACCCACGCGCCTCGATACGGAATCATACGGGCAAAGTAGAGGTTTTTTCCGTAGCTGGAGATCTTCTTTTCTTCGTCTTCTTCGAAGATTACTCCCGGAGAACGATGGAGCTGGCTGACCACAACGCGTTCAGCGCCGTTAATAACAAACGTCGCCTGCTCGGTCATCAGGGGAATGTCACAAATGTAAACGTCTTGCTCAGCGATTTGTTTAACGCGTCCGCCTTCTTCGCGGTGAAGGATACGGAACGTCGCCTTAAGAGGAGCGCAATAAATCTGATCCTTAGACAACGCTTCCTCGACGGTATAACGAGGTTCGCCTAATTCATAGCCAACAAATTCCAGCGTTAAGCTTTCATCGTTGTTACTAATAGGAAAAACATCCATAAAGGCCGCTTGCAGACCCTGGATTTTGCGTTTGTCAGGCGCAGAACTCCATTGCAGAAATTCTGCCATGGAGATGCGCTGCATTTCGAGCAGCTTAGGTAACGGTATGATTGACGGGAGCCGCGAAAAATTAAGCTTTTCCAAGCTTAACCTCCTATTGTTCGTCTTAGTCGTTCAATGAGGGGAAACGTCGGTTATTTAATCTCGACAGTTGCGCCAGCTTCGGTCAGCTTTTTCTTAATATCTTCGGCGGCTTCTTTGGTGAGCCCTTCTTTCACTGGTTTCGGGGCTGCTTCGACGAGATCTTTCGCTTCTTTCAAGCCGAGACCCGTGATTTCACGGACGACTTTAATGACGGAGATCTTATTGGAACCCGCGCTCGCGAGCACCGCTGCGAATTCGGTCTTCTCTTCCGCTGCCGCTGCACCGCCCGCTGCCGCATGACCGCCGGCCGCAGGAGCAAACGCCATCGGGGCCGCTGCTTTCACGCCGAGCTTTTCTTCCAGAGCCTTGACCAGTTCCGACACTTCGAGAACTGACAATTTTGAAATTTCTTCGACTAATGTTGCTGTGTTCGACATACCGTCCTCCTGATTATTTCTGCGGTGATTTTTTCGCGTAGGCGTCGAGCACGTTTACAAGATCGCGTGCCGAAGCCTGCAAAACGCTGACCAGGTTGACCGCTGGGGCTTGCAAGCTACCCAACAACTTGGCCAGGAGAACCTCGCGGGAGGGGAGAGAGGCGATTGCCTTCAGATCTTTGTCTGAGACAACTTTCCCTTCAAACACACCACCTTTGATCTTAATGTTCTCATGTGTTTTGGCAAAATCGAAAATCGCTTTGGTTGAAGAAACCGGATCGCCCCTTTCAATAACAATGGCTGTCGGACCATCAAAGGCTTTGACGAGCTCTTCCAAGCCCGCATTTTTCAACGCGATCTTGGTCAGGCTGTTTTTGACAACCGCATATTCACCCTGGAGCGGACGAAGCTTTGCGCGGAGTTCGTTGAATTCAACGGTCTTCAGACCGGCAAACGACGTCACCACGATGGCTTTCGCTTCGCGGGCTTTCTTTTCAAATTGTTCTACGGCTTGCTTTTTTTCTGCTGTAGGCATAGTTTTAATTAGAAGGTTGCAAAAGTGAGTCCTGCTGTAATCATGGTTTCATTCACAAACACGCCTTCAGCCTGAAACCGAATATCTGACGTAAGCTGAATCGGCACACCAACGACGATAGACACATTGCCGTGAGCATGGCCCACGATATTGGCGGGAGCTCCTGCGGCCGGCTGATTATCATGCCAATCCACCGAACGGCCAAACATCCGAATCCCCGTATAAGGAATCGCACGCCATATTTTATATGTCAAAAGAACAGATCCGTGATAATCGATCCCAGAAAGTTTCTGATCAACCAAGCTGACTGACCCCGTGCTTGAAATCACACGATCGAAAGGAACCTGGAAGGCACTGACACCTGCACTAACCTGAACTCCGGGACGCAACTCAGTAGCCGGAAACACTTCATTGTAAAGATCGATTCCATAAAGATAGCCCGCACGACTTTGCCATCTTGTGGCCTGGGCTTCTTCTTGTGAATCAATGAGAACTCCGCCCTTTAGACTGACACTGGTTCGATCATCAATCCCATAGGTAAACTGCGCCCCTGTCACGTGACTGCGGAAATCCGCTTTGCCACGGTTCTCAAAATCCTCGCGAACTTTGAGATATTCATAAAGCACTGAAGAAGTGACCTTTCCTTTATGAACAGGAGGCACCAAGACACCTAAGTCTCGGGCATAAACAAAAGATGAGAGGCCTAGTAATAGAGCCCCCATCCCTGTCAGTCTCATTGTAGTGTATTTCACGATAAAAAATAACCCCGGCAACGACCTACTCTGCCAATACCTTGCGGTATTAGTACCATCGGCCCTGGTGGGCTTAACTACCGAGTTCGGAATGGGATCGGGTGTGGCCCCACCGGAAATATCACCGGGAAATCTATAACCTTCAAAGGGTTTGAACATCAAACACCATTCTTGTAAGGATCGAATGATACGGCTAAGCCGCACGACCAATTAGTACAAGTAAGCTCCACACCTTGCAGTGCTTCCACTTCTTGCCTATCAACGCAGTAGTCTTCTGCGAGTCTTTAGATGTCTTGCGACATGGGAATTCAGATCTTAAGGCAGGTTTCACACTTAGATGCTTTCAGCGTTTATCCTATCCGAACTTAGCTATCCAGCTATGCTCCTGGCGGAACAACTGGTACACCAGAGGTTCGTCCATCCCGGTCCTCTCGTACTAGGGACAGCTCCTCTCAAATATCCTGCGCCCACGACAGATAGGGACCGAACTGTCTCACGAC
>CAZDML010000162.1:0-3894 GCA_964506645.1 uncultured Elusimicrobia bacterium
CGATGCGCTGGGCCTTCTGGAAAATCTTTCCTTCGTGCTGAATGGCAGGGGCAATAACGAGTTCGGTTTCCTGCATTTCTTTAATCGTGCTTGCGCCGACGGTTCCCATACAGGTTCGCAGAGCGCCCACAAAGTTGTGACTGCCGTCATCGGTACGAGCGGGGCCGTAGAGAACTTCTTCCAAGGTTCCGGTAGTACCGACATGAATACGCGTCCCGCGTGGAAGGTTGTGGTGCGGAGTGGCCATGCCCCAATGATAACCCCGGCCCGGGGCTTCTTTGGAGCGGGCAAATGCCGAGCCCACCATAACCGCATCCGCACCGGAAGCAAACGCTTTACAGATTTCGCCGCCGATGTTCATACCGCCATCCGTAATAATGGAAATGTATTTGCCGGTACGTTTAAAGAAGTAATCACGGGCCGCAGCGCAATCGACAGTAGCCGTGACCTGCGGAACACCAATGCCCAACACCCCGCGAGACGTACAGGCCGCGCCAGGACCAACCCCGACCAAAATGCCGGACACGCCAATTTCCATAAGCTCGAGGCAGGCGTCGTAACTCACGGTATTCCCAACGACCACGGGAATGTCCAGACCTTTGACAAGCTTCTCGAGACTGACCGTTTTGTATTTGGTCGCAATGTGGCGAACACTCGTCACAGTAGACTGCACGACGAATAGATCCGCACCGGCATCTTGGGCCAGCTTGGAAAATTTCTCGGCATTTTGAGGAATGCACGACACAGCGGCTTTTACTTTTCCCGCTTTGATCTCTTTCACACGACGCGCAACGAGTTTTTCTTTGATGGGTTCTTTATAAAGTTTTTGAACGAGCTCGGTGGCGGAATCGGGAGGCGCCGCGGCAATTTTTTGATAGACCTCTTCCACATTTTCATAGCGGGAATGAATCCCATCCAGGTTGAGCACGGCCAGCCCGCCGAGTTTTCCCATCGCGATCGCGAACTTGGCGTCTACCACGCCATCCATGGCACTGGCCATAAATGGAATTTCCAGTTTCAGCGAACCGATCTTTGTCGAAATATCGACTTCTTCCGGATTCACGGTCACGGCGCCTGGAACTAAAGCGATTTCATCAAACCCATATGCCCGGCGCGCTTCACGATCGCGCCCCACAAAAAATGCCATAAACAAGGCCTCCTATTAATTAATACCGTTTTAAAGAGTCTCTAGACTTTTGGGAGAGTGAGGTCGTTCGACTTCTGATACTTCCCCTTCTTATCCGCATACGACACGGCGCAGACATCATCGGACTCTAAAAACAAAATTTGGGCAATACCTTCGCGCGCATAAATCTTAGCCGGCAGCGAAGTGCTATTACAGATCGAGAAGGTCAGCCGCCCCTCCCATTCGGGCTCTAGCGGAGCAATGGTCACATGAATTCCGCAGCGCTCATACGTCGACTTGCCATTGCAGATCACCAAGATTTCTCGCGGAATGCGAAAATACTCATACGACTGAACAATGGCCAAACCTTGCGGCGGGATCACGCATTCCTCTCCCTGCACTTCCGTAAAACCGGAGAGGCTGAAATTCTTGGGATCGATGATACCACTGCCTGTGCGAGAGGGGTCAAGCACTTTAAAAGTATCGTCGACGCGGATGTCATATCCGTAGGAAGAGACGCCGTAAGAAATCACAGATTTATTTTCTATTTGCTTGACTTGTTTGGATTCAAAAGGCTCGATCATGCCTTTTTCTTGACACATCCGGATGATCCACGAATCGGGCTTAATACTCATGCCACCGTCTCCAGTTTGTTTTTGGACTTCCCCGCCTTTTTAGCCTTGGGTTTCACGTTATAGTGCCCCCCGCGCGGATGGGGCTCGGGATCTAGTTTTTTGACTTTCTTCTTGAGCCCTTCGATTTCTTTCAGGAACTCGTTCATGTCCTGAAATTGGCGATAGACCGAAGCAAAACGAATGTAGGCCACGTCATCGAGTTCTTTGAGTTTTTTAAGGACCTTTTCCCCAATCACACGGGAGGGAACCTGCATGAGATAGTCTTGGAGTTCGTATTCGATTTCAGAAAGAACACGTTCAATGGCGTCGGTGCTGATCGGACGCTTTTCACAAGCGCGCATCACGCCCTCGCGAAGCTTTTCGCGATTAAACGGCTCACGGGTATCGTTGGATTTAATGACAGTGAGAGGAACTTCTTCGAGGCGTTCGTAGGTGGTAAAGCGTTTCTGGCAGCCTTGGCATTCACGGCGACGACGTATCACACTGGCCCCTTCCAGGGGTCGGGAGTCTAAAACGGAATCCTGTTCATTCCCACAATAGGGACACTTCATGGTGTCTCTGGGCCTCCGTAGCGTCGATGGTCTTTAGTGAGAGAGGGATACTACTGGTAGCGACGTGGATACTATACTCAACTAGATATGGTAGGGTCAAGCTGCAACGCTAAGCAGCCTGTAGGAATGAAGACCTCCTGGATTTCCCCAATTTCAGAGAGCCAATCCCCCAAGCAATTCCTTGGACTAAAAAAATCACCGGTAAACACCCCGGAAAAATCCCCAACATAACGCCTGGAGGGAATAGGCCACTGCCCCCCCGAGAAACAGGGGAGCGCACCCAAAAATCTCCTTCAATGAGTCTCTCGGGAGTGGCGGGAGATTCTTGAAACTGACGGGATTCGCGCCGCCAGGAAGGAGAGGGGCGCGCATACAAGCCAGAAATCGTTTGAATGAGGCCAGAGTGTTCTTGGCTTTTTTTCTGCATGGCAGGCTTAGACAGAAGAGAAGAGGGGCAATCGATCACCATTTCGATTCCTAATTGATCCGCAACCCGCTCCATACGAGCCAGAGCAACCGAAATCCAACGAGAATCCAAGTCTTTCCTTACTTCTCGGCTTGAGCCCTTATACGTGTTGCGTTCTCGTTGAATAATAGACACATACCATACGACGTGCTCCCGCACGTGATCCCATACAAACAGACTGTAAAAGAATCCCATTTTTGATTTTTCAGAGGGATTGCTAGCGCGCAGAGCCGCATAAGCGTCTGTAAAAAACCCAGGAATATCCTCTCGCACTAATTCCCCATGATACCCCCCTTGGCCGCGCGATTGGCGCAACTCGAGATCCAGAGAGACACCGTTGTTTTCGGATAATGCATCGCGCGTTTGAGCCGCCAAATCACGAATCTTGAGTGGAATACTTTCTACGACGCCAGAACCACGCGGTGGAGAGTCCGGGTGCCTAGAAGACGCCACGACTTCTATCCCCACCATGCATCCAATCCCCGCTCCGAATTGAGCAAATTCTGTCACTGGCTCTTCCAGAAGAACTAAGCTGCTCTCACGAACGCCTGCCGTGAGCAATCGCGCATGGGTTTTGGGTGCGCGATTAAGCAGAACGAGGTCACTTGCGATCAAGACAAAGTTGGCAGGATTGAGATATCGCTCACTCGGATCTACTTCGACAATCTGTAATTGTTTTTCTTCAACAAGGCGCGTGATGGCATCCCACGCCTTTGGATCTGCTTGAAGCTGCTGCGCGTACGGAGGATCTAAAAGAAGAATGGGTATTCCAGATGTTGTTGCTTGGCCAGGGATCACGTTGAGTACGCCTTCGATGTGGGTGCTCAGCATTAAGGCATCTTTCCCATCAAATCGGTAGACAAAATAACCGCCCGGCACTTGAATAAATTGAACCTGATCATCCACGGCATAAAACCAAGGGCCATACGCTGTTAAATCCACATGTTCGCTTACAAAAAGGACCTTCTTTCCCTGTGGAGTAACAAATGCGGCAAACCGGCCGCCATCGAGATCTCTGTTATTCTTGCCCTGGGGTGTCAGAACAAGATTCTCACCGTGCACACGAATAGAACGATCTTTAGGCCATCCTTCTTCCGATGTATTCCGATAACGACC
>CAZDML010000163.1:0-3871 GCA_964506645.1 uncultured Elusimicrobia bacterium
GGTAATAGGTCTTCTAAGGTGTAGTGCCTTAGATTTCCCAAGAAAGAGAATTCATTCAAGTAGAGTTGGGAATATTTTGGATTTATCCAGCCATAAGCTTTGAAGCCACGCTTTAGGATTCCGTTCTTACCTTCAGCTACGTTGTTGTGTACTCCATTCTTAGACCAACGGTTTCTAGCCCAGCGGTAACGTTTATCCATTGATTTCCTAGAGTGATTAACCTTACGGTGGTTCATACTTGGTAGTGAGTAACCCATGTCTGTGAATATGGGATTGTGAACCGGGATGTACTTGAAGAGAATTGGGTTTACTGTCTCTGCCTTAGAGTTAGGAATAGAATCATAGAATACCGGTCCTTGTTTTACCCCAAGGGTGTTTACTAGGGTACCTACTTGTTTGCCACCAAGGGATTCCGACATGTAGATCGAAGAGGTCTGGCCAGTACGCTTATAGCGTTTTCGTCCTTTGTTTGCTAGGGTTCCACAGCTATAGAGCACCACGGTGTCTGCCTGGGGTATAGATAAGTCTTTAACCAGGCTGGTAAGGTCTGTATCACGATCTCTGGGGAATCTGAAGTCGTGGTACTTAAGCTTGTTGTCCTGGTAGAACTTACGTTGCATTCTAGGGATTAGTTCCGAAGAAAACAATTGGATTCTTCGTTTTAGTTTCACTGCTGTGGATATAGATACACCCACACGCTTGCTGATCTCTGTGATAGTTAATACTTTGGGGTATTGGAGCTGGGATTCCTTGAGAAGGTAACTGAAAATCCACCGGGGTACTTTAAGGTGGTGTAAGGGAGTACCAGCCAGCTTGGTCTGTTGCTTATGGCAGGTGGGGCACCTAAGGACTGTATCCCGCTTACCATCAGTGGTGGTTAGGCGTTCCTTGCAGCAGAACTTGGGGTAGAACTGGTCGAGCAGCTTATCGGTTAACGCGGTATAAAACTGTTTATCTATGGCTATAGATAGGGTCTTGCCCTTAGGTTCTTGACCATGCGAGGAATCTAGAGGGAAGATCCTCTCCGCAGAACATGGATGTTCGTGGTTCACGCGGCACAGGAAGTGCCTCCAGGCGTGAACCGAAAAATAAGATGGAAATTAATAAACAGACATCAGGTGAAGTCGTCATCCTCGCGCCTGTCGGGGACATGGGGCTCTATAACCTGGGCCATATTCGCGAGACGCTGCAAGAGCTGCGCGAGCAGGGTAATGTCAGGGTTATGATCAACATGGGGGCTATACCTGGAATTGATTCCACGAGTATCGGCCTGTTGCTGCTCGAGACCACGAGATTTAGAAGCCAGGGTGGAGCGCTGAAGCTGGCTAAGATTTCACAGAATATACGCAAGTCACTGCAAATAACCGAGACCTTGAACCAGCTGGAAGTCTACGACGATGAGCAGGCGGCGCTTGCCGCGTTTAAGCCGAAGGGCTGAAGCGCGCCTGTTTTCCCTGCCCCGGGTCATCCGGAGCAAAGATATTCGCGAAACTGGCTCTCAGCCCCGAGCGCGCTGTTCGTCGAACTGGCGGGCTTTCCGCAGCATGATCCTGCGCAGGATAAAACCCACGAGAAAGAGTATTCCACCAATAATTACCGGGAACCATGGTTCAATATTTCTCTGGAAGAATTCATTGATCCTGGCCGTCTTTTCCGGCTCTGCCGGTTCATAGACCACTTCTACCTGTTGGCCCAGTGTGTATTTTTGAAAATGCGTATTCCACATCAGTTTATCCAGGAAGCGAACCGTTTTGCCTTTGTCTGTCTTGAACTCAACCCAGGCCTGGGAATAAGGGACCGTCACATTGAAATCATAGACCTTGCCGGTCGCCTTCAGACCAACATTGTCTGTCTTGACCTCTTTGGAAAGATTGAACATCCCGTAACCGACCAGGACCAACCCAATCACGAAGAGGACAAAGCCCACGTACGAAGCGTTTCTATATGCATTCATGGCCTCATGTAAGATTCAGGGTATCTTGTGTCAATAACAAGTTCTGCCGCCGGGCAGAATGCCCACGCACGCGGAGAAGATCGGCCAGACCGATTCACACTATGCAATGTGATTAGCATTTCAAGAGCATTTAGGCCTATGCCGTATTTCTCCGATGGCAGGCAGGAAGTTTATTACCGCAGCTACGGCCGTGGGGCAAATGCACTGATTATGGTGCATGGTTGGTACCAGAGTGGTTCACAGGCCTGGGGAAAGGTAGTGCCCGAACTCGCGAAGACCTACCGTGTCTTTGTGCCCGATCTGCCCGGACACGGGTTGAGTCCGCTCGCGAATTCAGACGGCTTCTCGCTGGACAGGAATGAACGGTTAACAGAAGATTTTATTCGCTACGTGAAGAGGCATTATAAGGTCAGGCACGTGATAATTGTTGGCCATTCATACGGCGCTTTTGCGGTGTTGGGCGTTGCTGCGGGGGCGGCGGTTGAACTTGCCGGAGTGGCCGCACTTTCGGCGATTGACGACTATGCACCATATACGGCCCGCATAAAGCGCGTTCTCCTGATTCCCGGTTTTTTGATCGGGTTATATTACCGCGTACAGGCGCTGTGGGCGCTATTTCCTTATGGAGACCGTATGCTGCTCTATGGCCAGCTGCCCGACAATCTCATCCCCGGGCGATTGGCATACGCTAAAATCAAGAACAAGACCCTTTCGCCCGTTGCGTCGCACGCCTACATGAAGGCCTTCGTCGGGCGCCGGGTTCAATGGCCAGCGCCGCCAGTTCGCACCCCCCTGTTACTAATCTACGGTGAGAAGGACCAGCTGACTTCGTCGGCCTGGGCGAAGAAGATTTTACCCCATTTCAGCTCGGCGCGGGCCGAGACGGTCGCCGACGCTGGCCACAATGTCCAGATCTCAGGATCAGAAACTGTGATCGCGATTTTGCGGCAGTTTGCCGAAAAAAGTTTTCGGCGGCGTCGTTAATCCTGAGTTGGCGGTCATGCGCCTTGCCTTTCTCTTGCTCATTTCCTGGGCCGCACTGACGCCGCAATGCAGGAAAGCAAACGACGCGTGGCTTGAACGCTATAAGCGTTCGGTGCGCAACGATGTAGATCTGTACCTGGTACCAGAGCGCTATGCTGTGCTCGAGTCAAGTTGGCTCAGAAAATCGGCAATTGCCCGGTACAACAAGGAGCAGCTCGTCCGGTCGCTCGCCGAATACGGACGTACGCTCGACGACCTGAAAAAAAATCCCGCCTACTCTTACAAAGAAACCGGCTCCGAAGTGCAAATGAAGGTCGGGCGGATTTCACACGCTACTGCCTATGATTATGACGCCAATATCCCGCTAGCCTTCTATGGTAAATGGTTTAAGCCGCAGCAAAATTCCACTCTTGCCTACCAGCAGCACATTACACCAACGCTGGCAAAAGTCCTCGGTGTGCGAAATCCCAATGGTGTTGAGGTTGAAGCGCTGCCCATTCTCACTGACGAGAAGACGAAGCCGGAAATTATCGTCGTGGCTGTAATCGACCAGGGTGGCCGTGAGCTATTGCGCATCCACCAAAGCGCCGCACCCCGAATCCACGCGCTTTTAGGCGCATCGGCAAACTTCACGTCTGCACAGGTCGGGCACCTCGATGCACATACGGCCGTCGGTCACATGGCGATAGGTACGGGCGCTTACCCCCGGAAAAGTTCGGTGATTGGCAATACGTTTTTTGCCATGGAAAGAAAGGCAGGCAAAGAACACCTGCGCAAGGATGAGATATACGCAACGCAAGACGAGTCACAGGTAAACCCTTCTGAACTTAAATCGGAAACGCTCGGCGATGTCCTGAACAAGGTGAATGGTGGAAAAAGCGTCATCGCCTCGCAGTCTTATGCGCTGCGTGCGGCGTTGGGTATGGCAGGGCA
>CAZDML010000164.1:0-3785 GCA_964506645.1 uncultured Elusimicrobia bacterium
TCATTGGACATATTCTGAATGGCAACCCGCAGCTGTGCCGGACCAATCGTGGCTCTGCCGGAGGTTGTGGGGAAGAGTGCGGTTTTAAGTTCGGTGATTTCATACGCG
The DNA here is from genome assembly GCA_964506645.1 of uncultured Elusimicrobia bacterium. GTDB lineage: Bacteria > Elusimicrobiota > Elusimicrobia > 2-01-FULL-59-12 > 2-01-FULL-59-12 > CAZDML01. Next base: position 109 of record CAZDML010000164.1, read on the forward strand.
GCGCCCTTGGCGCTTCCGTGGTAGTTGCGCTGGGGGGGGAGGTCTTCCGTCCAGAACCCGGACGTATTGGGGGGTTGGTACTGGGGCTGGCTCAAGATGTTCATGCGGCGATAGAGACGGAAACTGAGCGTGATCGCTTCTCCGACATACGCGCTGGTCTTATCCAGGGAGGTGGTAATAAAGAGTCCCGGAGCTTCCTGCGAAGGGGCTTGACCCGCGTCCGGCGCCGCCGCGGCATTGGGAGTTCCCTGAACCACCTCCAGAGTCAGCGGCTGTGTATCTGCTGTCTGTCCGCCGGCCGTAATGCGAATCGGGGGAATGGTGAATTTGCCAGTCTGTTTCGGGGAAAGCATGTAACTGTAGGTCACCTGAGCGGTGGTTTGGCCGTTCACCCAGGTGAAATTTTGCGATGTGCCCGCGTTAAAAATCTGAAATTCCGTAAGACCCGGCATTTGCGGCGCGGGCAGGTTCGTGGCGTTTCCGGAGACAACAACAGTGAGAGCGGCCTGCTCGTTCAATCCGATTTGGGCGCGGTTCAAACTGGCAGAAATCGATAGATCCTGGGCGGAAGCCGCCAGCCCAGAGCACAGAAGCCAAAATGCAGAAAGGAGGATGACCTTTTTAAACAGGGCTACCTTTTTTTGACTTCTGAGCTCTGATTTCTGAGTTTTCTTTCTACCAATCTTCATCGGGGTGTGGAACTCCAGGTTTTGGCGCTTGCTGGCCTTTCTTTTTTCCTTCATTGGCTTTCGCCGCGGCGAGAAGACGTTCGGCATCTTCTTTGCTCATCTGACCTGGTTTATTCTCTTTTCCGTCCTGCTTCTTGGGATCTTTTTTGTCCGGCTTGCCTTGTCCGGATTGCGGCTGCGGTTTCGGCGGATTCTTCAGTGTCCGCATGGCGACGCCAAGATTATACTTGGCGTCTTCATCCTGCGGATTGGCGCGGAGACTTTCCTTGTACGCCTCAACGGCTTCGGCCCACTTGGACTGGCGATAAAGCGCATTGCCGCGATTGTAATGCGCGGCGGCCTGCAGCGGTTTCATGGCCGATTGCGCTGCCTTTTGAAACTCGGTATCCGCACGCACGGCATCGCCGGATTGATAGGCCGCCGCGCCGGCATTAAAGTGCAGAACGCTTGAGTTGGGAGCATCCACCAACTGGTTGCTATAGGCTTTGAGCGCTTCCTCATAGTTGCCTTTCCAGAAAAGTCGATTGGCTTTTTTGAGTTCGGAGGTGGAGGCGTGACAAAACGTAGTGAGAAGCAATAGGAGTCCCAATGCTGTCATCCCCGAGGGTGTAATCGGGGATCCAGCAGACCTTGTGGGCCCCCGATAGGGGCATTCGGGGGCGACAAATAAAGGCTTCATCGCCAGCCTCCTTCCGGAATTGTCAGGGCGATCAGGATCAGGATGAGTCCCAGCGCCAGCGGCCATTGAAATCGGTTTTCCAGACGGTTGAACTGGCGCGTTTTCTGATCGCCGTGTTTGAGTTGGTCGAGCGCCTGACTGAGGGTATCGGCTTCCGTTCCTGCCAGGCTGGCGCGCTGGTATTGTCCTCCGGTGACTTCGGCGATTTTCTGCAGTGTCGCATCATCCACGCGGCTCATCACGACGTCCCCTTTTTTATCCCGTTTATATCCCGTGCGGTTGCCTTGGTCATCAAACACTGGGATCGGTTCTCCTTGAGCATTCCCGATTCCAATCGCGAAAATCTTAACTCCAGCTTTCGCGGCGACTTCGGCGGCACCGACAGGATCGCTTTTATGATCTTCTCCATCGGTGAGAAGAAGGAGGACTCGGCCTTCTCCTTCGCCGGCTTTTAACCCTTTGATGGCGGTGCGGATGGCGTCACCCACAACGGTGCCGGGAATAGGTACCGTTCCGACATCAATAAAATCAAGCGCCTGTCGTGCGGCGGAACTATCGATCGTCAGCGGACACAGGACATAGGATTGTCCGGAAAACGCAATGATCCCGATCCGGTCACCGGCCAGCCGGTCGACCAATTGTCCCAGGAGATACTTCGCCTGCGCCATGCGGTTGGGCTTGAAGTCTTCCGCCAGCATGGACGAGGAGCAATCCACGGCAATAAACACGTCCAACCCTTTCTGCTTAAATTCCACGAGTCGTGAGCCCAGAAGCGGTCCGGCGAGGGCGATGACCCAACACAATAACCCCGTGACGAAAAGGGAGGCTGCCCACCCGCGTCGGCGTGAGAGGCCGGCGGGCATCAGGCGGAGGACGGTATCGACACGTCCCATCAGCGCTGTGGTTTGCTTGCGCCAGCGGGCATTCCAGACTATGGCCATCGCCAGCCCCAGAGGGACCAGTAGAAATAGGAACATCGATGGATACGCGAAATAACTCATGGCCATGTTCTCAAGACAGTTTGCTGGAGGCCTGCGCCGGCGGCCAACAGAATCAGACCCGCCAGAAGCCATCCTTTATAGAGGTCCTGATATTCGTTGGGCGAAGGCCCTTGAATTTCCGTCTTTTCCAGCTTGTCGATGGTGGCAAAGATGGCATTAAATTCTTTTGGACTGGCCGCCCGGTAATACTGCCCCCCGGTTAACTGCGCGATGTCCTGAAGCGTCGGTTCATCCAGATCTTCTGCGATCGGCAACAGGCGTTTGTTGCCAAAGGCATCCATCGCCGGAATCATCGACTGCCCCCGAATACCGACACCAATCGTATAGATTTTAATGCCCACAGCCGAGGCGGCTTTGGCGGCGGTGGGTGGATCTATTTCTCCGGCATTGCTGCGTCCATCGGTCACAAGAATGATGACTTTGCTCTTGGCGTTACTTTTTTTCAAGTGATTGCTGGCCGTCGCGATGGCGGTTCCGATCGCTGTATTTTCCGTCGATGTGATCCCGACATCGACTTGATCCAGAAATTCAAGCAGCGCGGCGTAATCCAGGGTCAGAGGACATTGCAGGATGGAGACCCCGGCGAAGGCGACCAGTCCAATGCGGTCGTATTTACGCCGCTCGATAAAACTCTTGGCCGCATTTTTCGCCGCGCTCATCCGGTCGATGGGATCAAAATCGAGTGCGCGCATACTGCCGGAGGTATCCAGCGTGATGAGGATATCGATTCCCTTGGCTTTAGCCTCTTCCCCCCGCAGAAGTTTTTGCGGACGCGCCAGCGCCAGAACTCCCAGGAAAAGTCCGGCGTAGATAAAGTAAGCGGGCCAGCGTGCCATGCGGGTCCGCCAGGTGGGCGCTACCGATTTTAAAAGGGAGATATCCGGGAAGGGTAACGTCGCCCGAAACCGATGCGAATAGACTTCCCGCGCAGCAATGAGCGCTGCCAAAGGAATCCACAGAAGAAGCGCGATGGGGTTAGCGAGATGCATGGGGTGGCTCTTTCAAAAGATTTCGTGTCTTATGGACGATTTTCACTGCCAGGGCATGATCTTTGAGCGCTTCATCCACTTCCGGACGGAACTTGGCAAATTTCACCAGGTCGCCGTTTTCCAGCAACTCTTTAAGTCCCATCAATACCTCTGAATCAAAGCGCCCGCGTTTACGCACATCTCTTAAAAGTTCACTCGTCGTACGTTCCAGGGCAGGACACTGAAAGCCCTGTTCAAGATAGGTACGCAAAATCTCGGAGAGCTGGCTATAGAATTCTTTTAGATTCGCCGGATCCGGTCCTCCGTCAGCCAGAAGCGC
>CAZDML010000165.1:0-2404 GCA_964506645.1 uncultured Elusimicrobia bacterium
AAATCTTTTGTAGAGACGATACCGCGCAGAGAACCGGTTTCACGCAAGTGTTTGGTGAGTGCGCGCGTATCGATATCTGCGATGCCTACCAGGCCATAGCGCTGCAGATAGGACTGTAAATTTTCTTTGGAGCGCCAGTTGGAAGCCAGGCCGCTGATTTCGCGCACAATAAAACCGGAGCCGAACGGTTTACGGCTTTCTTCATCTTCTTCATTGACCCCGTAGTTGCCGATGTGCGGCGAAGTCATGGTGATGATCTGGCCTTCGTAGGAAGGGTCCGTTAAAATTTCCTGATAGCCCGCCATGGAGGTATTAAAAACGACTTCGCCGGTGGTTTCCCCTTCGGCACCGAAAGAGGTTCCCCAAAAGACGCGGCCGGATTCCAGGGCGAGCAATGCTTTCATTTTAAGGTTTCCATGGGAAGCTCGAATCGAGAATAATGGTTTCCTCGCGGCTTCGGCCGAGAGAGATCATCGCAAAACGCGCCCCAATGAGTTCTTCCATGCGGCGAATATAGCGTTTTGCATTGAGCGGTAACTGCGCATAGCGCCGCATGCCACGAATGCTGTCCGTAAAGCCCGGCATCGACTCATACACAGGCTGAGCAATCGCCTGCTGCTCACGATCGGTCGGAAATTCTTTCACAATTTTGTTGCCCACACGATAAGCCACACAGATCTGCAGAGGATGGACCCCCTCAAGAACATCGAGCTTGGTCTGTGCGAGCCAGCGGGCCCCGTTCACACGCACCGCATGCCGTACGGCCACCGCATCAAACCAGCCGCAGCGGCGCGGGCGACCGGTCGTGGCGCCGAATTCCATTCCACGCTGGCGAAGTGTTTCGCCCAACTCATCCGTCAGCTCGGTTGGAAACGGTCCTTCCCCGACTCGGGTGGTATATGCCTTCACGACGCCCAGTACATCATCAATTTCTGTTGGAGCAAGACCCGAGCCAATTGAAACACCCCCGGCCACCGGGTTGGAAGAGGTCACATAGGGATACGTTCCAAAATCGACATCGAGCATTGTCCCCTGAGCACTTTCAAAAAGCACCTTTTGACGTTTTTCAATCGCTTCATGAACCATCAGCGGCCCATTGGTCACGTAAGGAGCGAGGAAGTTCCGCATGTAGTTGTATTTCTTCAGCACCTTATTGCGGTGCTGAGTCATAGAACCGAAGCGCGACAAAAGCGGGGCTTTTTCCCGCAAATTACGCTCTAAGAGCGGACGAAATACGGTGGGATTTAAATAATCGGCGACTCGGATGCCTGTGCGTCCCACTTTATCGGAATAGGTCGGCCCAATACCGCGGCGGGTCGTCCCAATCTTCCCCTGACCGGCATTGTCTTCACGCAGACAATCAAGATCCCTGTGATACGCCAGAATGACATGAGCGGCATCCGAAATAAAAAGCCTGTTCTTGACTTTAATCTTGCGTTTCTCAAGGAAAAGGATTTCTTCATGCAGGGCTTCCGGGTCGACCACCACACCATTTCCGATCAAACAACGGATGCCAGGCTGGAGGATACCGGAGGGGATGAGGTGGAGGACAAAGTGTTTACCGTCAAAAATAACCGTATGCCCGGCGTTATTACCACCCTGATAGCGAACCACCAACTTCGCCTGGCGACCGAGCAAATGAACGATCTTGCCTTTTCCTTCATCCCCCCACTGCACGCCTACCACAACGAGTGTCGACATTATTTTATTCCTTCTAAAAGGTCTAAATGCGTTTGCACTTTGACGCTCTGACCCAGCTGGTTAAACCATTGATTAAAAGACCACAGCACTTTTTCCTGCCAGAGCTGCGCCATAAAATGGTGTTTCTCTTTTTCAAACGTCCCTTTCTTCGATTGAGGCGGCATCATGGCATAAACCATTGCGGCCTCTTCATCGGTGGTCTTAATGGCGGACTGAATGAGCCAGCGCAGTTTAAAAAAAGCCAAGTTGCGACGCTGCTCTTCTTCAAAATCCTTTGGCGCAAGCTGAATCTGTGACTGCAGGGCCTGCATATACAACCGGGGACTGAACGCGCCGTTTTCCTGGAAAGCAGGGACTTGCGCAATACTCATCGCCACCTGCGCATCCGGCACATGAACGCCGTAGCGCTCGGCTTCATGTTCGAAGACAACGCTTTGAACCAGATCGCGGATCACTTCATCGCGTTTTTGCTGACGCCCGGCGGCATCGAGCGAACCGGGTTTGGCTTGATCGGTGGCCTGACGGTAGTGGCTGTAGAAAAGGCGAAGAGGCACTTTATCGCCGTTGACTTCGAGGAGGGTATCCCCTGAGGACTTCCCAGAGAAAAAATAGCCACCAAAACCGATAAATGTTCCCCCCAAAAACGTCACCATCGTGAAGAGAAAAATCTTGTATTGATGCTTGCGCAGGAAATTCATCATGG
>CAZDML010000165.1:2504-3735 GCA_964506645.1 uncultured Elusimicrobia bacterium
AAATACGCGTTAATTAATGTTAATTTGGGCCTTGAAAATGGCCTTTTTGAGGGTTAAATTTAGCTCAATAGCGTGGAGAGGAAAGAATAACGGTCACCATAAAAACTGTGAAAAAACAATTCTCCAAAATCCTAAGCACAACTCTCGCAACAACCCTCTTTTTCTCCGGGACCCCCTACACACCCAAGGCATATGCGGCGGGATCCTATACCATTACCGATTTAGGCGTCCTTCCTGGAACCCCCTCTCGCTCTCAAAGCTGGGCCTATGCGATTAATGATGCCGGGCAAATAACGGGAAAGGTTGTCGATTCCAATACGGGAATTCAAACAGCCTATCTCTATGCGAACGGCATTATGACGAACCTCGGAACCATGGCAAGCCTGGGAAATAGCGATGGTGCATCCATTAATAAAACAGGAGCCATTGCCGGAACATCCAGCACAGCCAGTGGTAATCGTGCGGGCACCCTCATTAATAAGGTTTGGAAAAATCTTGGGGTACCCACCGGCGCGAGCAATAGTCAGGCAAAAGGCATCAATGATGCCGGCGCAGTGGTGGGATTTGGTCTGACACCCACGGGCAATAACGCGTTTCGATACAACGGGAGTATGGCTACCCTGCCCGGGTTAGGAAAACCAGTGACCTACGCCCATGCCATTAACTCCAATGGCATTATCGCAGGAGCCGCGCAAACAGCCTCTGGATTTAATGCCGTGACCTGGAATACGCAGAACCAAATCACAGATCTTGGGATTGCGGGACAAGCCTATGCCCTGAACGATGCAGGTATTGTTGTGGGTCAAGGTCCAGATACGCTCACCGGCAAGGCGTTCTACTACGACGGAACTTATCATGATATTGGCACCGGGGCACTGGGGAGCACGAACGGAGCTCTGAGTGCCGCTTATGGCGTTAATAGCGCGGGACAAATTGTCGGATTTGCAACGAATAGCAATGGATTAACTGTCGCCACACTCTGGGAAAATGGCGTTGCCAGCGACCTGAACAAGTTGATCCCCGCAAGCACAAGTACGAACCGATGGATTCTTTCTGATGCACGCGGGATTAATTCTAATGGGGATATCGTAGGGAATGGGTATCACAACGGCCAGCCGCGGGCGTTTCTTTTGACACCCACCGGGAGCACGTCCAATGCAGCCCCAACGGTCGCCTCAGCGGCTTCCGCCAATCCTAGCCCGGTTAATGGCACCACAACGACACTCTCTGT
>CAZDML010000166.1:0-3647 GCA_964506645.1 uncultured Elusimicrobia bacterium
GCACGGACATCGCTGTAAAGGCCTTTGATGGTCGATGTGAGCTGGAGTCGCCCGCGCAAATGGTCCTCATTTTTGAACCTGAAAAGAGAAGGAATCGAGAGTTCTTGCCCTGTGACCTGAAGGTCAATCACTTTGGGCGTACCGGTTCCTTTGACATTGATACGTCCTTCTGCGAGAAGCGCACTCGTGTCATGGATTTCCCATTGGCTCCAGAGTCCACGAGCATGCACTTCGACGCCCCTGAATGGGAGCTTTGCCCAGAAGACCTCATCCCCTTTCACTGTCATTGTGATGTCTGGATTGTTGAAAGGGCCTTTGATAAACAGCGTAACAGCAGTTTTTCCGCTGAGTGTGTTGAGTGTGCGCACGGTTGGAAAAAGCTGCGAAAGGGCGTTGAGATCAAAATGACGCGAGGCCAAAACCACATCAGTGCGGGGGATGGCTTCAAACGGAAACACGGTGCCGGACACATCCACGGTGCTGGATCCTAAAGCGATTTTAAAATCATTCATATGGACCTGCCGACCCCGGAAACCGACTGATCCGTTGAGCGCTAGAGGTGGATTTTTAGGAAATGTGAGGTGGGTATCGATAAATTTGATTTGTGCCTCATTGAGCGCTTGTCTCCAGTTCAAATGGGCAATGGGGCCGCTGCCCTTGAGCTTAGCCCAGGCATTAAAATGTCCTTCGAGTTGTGTGCGCTTGGTGTCGAAGGGACGCTGGAGCTGACGTTCAGCAAGAGTGCGAAGTTCGACAAAATTCCCCTCTTCAATTTCGGCATAGATACTCCACTGCTGGCGAAATTGTGAGAAACCCAAACGAATACCTTTGGCCTGATTAATAGAGGCATGGGTATTGAGATCTGTTTTAGGGCCGCGAATACGGAAGAGCCCGCGCACTTGCGTAAGTGTGAAATCTCCACGAACGGGGTCTTTCCACTGGATGGCGCCATTCTCCCACTGAAGACTAAACCACAGGGGACGCTGGGAAGAGGGACGGCTGCTGCTATGTTTTTTCAAGAGGTCGGGGCCCGCAATCAGCGTGGGTGAATCGATTTCAATGGTGCCAAGCGCCTCGACAGGGTTACGGTGCCATAGTGCGACAGGGAGATCAAGCCAGTTGATGCTTAAACGGAGATGATCGGCATGAAATACAGGAGGGGCATGCGGCGATTCAGGATCGCTGAGGTGAACATTGTCGATGACGAGATGTCCCAGCCAGGACAAACGTATTTCGCCGACCGCGGCCTGCAGATGAAGGCTTTGATCAGCGTGTTTTTGGAGTTCTTGACGGAGGCGGGGTTCCCATGAGGCTTCGAAGCTCTGAAGCGCCCAAAGGAGTACACCCAGAATGCAGAAAAGAACGCCGACGATAGAGGCGATACGTTTCATGGGCGTCCCTTCAGAAAAGAAGGAAGGGTATTAGTGTTTTACGGCTTTGGGTGCAGGCTGCGTACCGAACGTCAGGTGCTTTTCATCGGCATCATAATCCACATAGATTGTGGCTGGAGCGCTGAACCGCTTGGCCAGAATCTCACTGGCTAATGTATCTTCAACGAGTCGCTGAATGGTGCGTTGTAGCGGGCGCGCACCGTAATGAGGGTCGAACCCCTTTTCCAACAGATGCCCCTTGGCTTCATCTGTAAGTGTGATGGTGTAGCCCTGGATTTGCAACTTGGTTCGCACGCGATTTAGCAGAAGCTCGAGAATCTTCTTCATGTCTTCCTTAGAGAGGGCATGGAAGAAGATCACATCGTCGATACGATTGAGGAATTCGGGACTAAACGCCTTTTTTACCTCTTCCATGACGGTTTCTTTCATGGACTGGTAATCCTTCTTGGCCTCATCTTCTACTAGGAATCCTAGTGACTTGCCGCGTGAAATCAGGCGTGCACCCACATTGGACGTCATAATGATGACAGTATTTTTGAAGTTCACTTTATGTCCGAGATTGTCGGTTAATTGTCCGTCATCAAGGACCTGCAACAGAATATTGAAGACGTCGGGATGCGCCTTCTCAATTTCATCAAGCAGAACGACCGAGTACGGCTTGCGCCGCACGGCTTCGGTGAGTTGGCCTCCTTCTTCGTATCCCACATAGCCTGGAGGCGCTCCGATCAAGCGTGACACAGAAAACTTTTCCATGTATTCCGACATATCGATACGGATCATGGCATCTTCTTCACCAAAGAGGACTTCAGAGACGGCGCGAGCGAGCTCCGTCTTCCCGACGCCTGTAGGGCCGAGAAATATAAACGATCCGATGGGCTTCTTTGGATCCTTGAGGCCTGTGCGTGAGCGGCGAATGGCCTGAGAGAGAGAGCGAATCGCCTCTTCCTGTCCGACCACTCGCTTATGCAGTTCTTCTTCTAAGTGGATGAGTTTTTCGGATTCCTTTTCGGTTAGGCGCTGAGTCGGAATACCGGTCCACTTCGAGACAATGGCTGCAATATCTTCTGCAGTCACGACCGGCTGTGTACTATCACGCTTTTCCTTCCATTTTTTCTTGGAATCATCGAGGCCTTTGCGTAATTCCTTTTCTTTATCGCGCAGGCGTGCTGCTTTCTCATATTCTTGCGAAGAGATAGCGGTGTCTTTGTCTTTTGAGACCTGAACGATTTCTGTTTCCTTATCTTTCAAGTTTTGAGGCAAAACGGCGGTTTGTAAGCGCGCGCGACTTCCCGCCTCATCGATGAGATCGATCGCTTTATCCGGGAGGAATCGATCGGCAATATAGCGGTCAGCCAGCTCTGCGGCTGCTTGCAATGCATCGTCTGAGAATTTTACTTTATGGTGCACTTCATATTTCTCGCGCAGGCCGCTTAAGATGCGAACCGTGTCCTCAACGGAGGGTGGTTCCACTGTGATGGGCTGGAAACGGCGTTCGAGAGCCGCATCATGTTCGATATATTTACGGTATTCATCATAGGTGGTAGCGCCGATGCACTGAAGTTCCCCGCGAGCGAGCGCGGGCTTTAATATGTTGGAAGCATCGATAGCGCCTTCGGCTGCGCCGGCTCCAATCACTGTGTGGAGCTCATCGATGAAGAGGATGATGGAATTCTTTGCTCGCCGGATTTCCTCGATGATGTTCTTAAGGCGTTGTTCAAATTCTCCTCGATATTTTGTGCCAGCGACAACGGCCGCAAGATCAAGTGTCATGACGCGCTTGTTCTGCAGCATTTCTGGTGAGTCGCCACCAGAAATCTTTTGGGCGAGGCCTTCTACAATAGCGGTTTTCCCTACCCCAGGGTCTCCAATCAGCACGGGGTTATTCTTGGTACGACGAGAAAGAATCTGGATGAGACGCTCAATTTCATCGGCACGGCCGATCACGGGGTCAAGTTTGCCGTCTTTGGCCATTTGAGTTAGGTCACGTCCGAACTCATCGAGCGTAGGGGTCTTGGACTTGGTGCTGGAGCGCTGCGCTGGGGCTGTAGGCGCTGGGCCCGGCTGCCCTTCGCCCAGGAGGCTGATCACTTCTTCGCGGACGATGTCGAGACGAACACCTAAATTTTCCAGAACTTGTGCGGCAACACCCTCTTCTTCACGAATCAAACCGAGAAGCAGATGCTCGGTGCCGACATGGCTGTGGCCCATGTTCTGGGCCTCTTCCACGGCTAATTCGAGTACTTTTTTTGCGCGGGG
>CAZDML010000167.1:0-3570 GCA_964506645.1 uncultured Elusimicrobia bacterium
ATGGCGGAACACATCCGGTTCAAAAAGATAGATCCCCGCATTCACAAGGTTAGAGTAGACGTCTCGCCATGCTGGCTTTTCGACAAAACGCCGAACACGTGCTGACTTATTAATAAAGGTCACGCCATAATCAAACCGCGTGTCAACAGGGCTCAGCACGATTGAGGCATAAGACTTTTTTCGACGATGAAAGGCGATAAACGCAGACAAATCAATATCGGTCAGCCCGTCACCTGACATGACCAGAAAAGGCCCAGCGCGCAGAAAAGCTTCCACCTTTTTAACGCCACCAGCTGTCCCGAGGAGTTTGGGCTCATACGAATACTGCAATTGCATACCCAGTCGAGATCCGTCACCAAAGTAATTTCGAATTTGATCAGGATGGGCGTGTAAATTCAGAATGACTTTTGTAATACCATGACGGCGGAGATTTAAAAGCGTATATTCAAGCACGGGACGGTTCGCCACAGGAACCATGGGCTTGGATACCTTGTCAGTCAAAGGGCGCAATCGTGTTCCAGCGCCTGCAGCCATCACCATAGCTCGCATCGGCTGGCTCATGAGAGCGCCTCGCTGGCTGCCGCGCCCGCCCATTTGAGGAGCGCCTGCGTTTGTTTGGGTGAAGGAGACTCCGCATAGGTTCGCAGTAAAGGCTCCGTTCCCGAAGGACGCAGAAGCACCCAGGCGCCTTTGGATAGAATAATTTTTAGCCCATCCTGGGCTCGCACTTCTTTGACGGATTGGTCGATGAGTCGCTTGGGGAGTTTGCGCTGCACTTGCTCAACAAATGTTTGCTTATCTGGAATGGCTCTCTTCAAGGTCATGTCATTGCGATGAAAACAGACTGTGCCGAAGCGTTTTTGCATTCGCTGCAGCAAGTGAGAAGGCTTTTTCCCAGTCTTAACAACCATCTCCAAAAATAATAGACCATTCAGAATACCATCGCGCTCAGGAAGCCCTCCATAAAAGGCATAGCCACCCGACTCTTCTCCTCCCGCAAGAACTCCACCTTGGACCATGCGGTCAGCAATATGCTTAAAACCAACCGGGACCTCTTCAAAAGTAAATCCAAAGCTTTGTGCAATTCGCTCGCCCAGCGCACCCATGGAGACCGATTGAATAATCTTCCCTTTCCATCCCTTGTTCTCAATACCGTACAACGTTAGAAGTGGAAAGACTTGGTGTGGTGTTAAATAAATACCTCGGTCATCGACCACGCCCAGTCGGTCTGCATCGCCATCAAAAGCAAGTCCTAAGACACTGCGGGATTTACGGACATACGACTTAAAAGTTGTTAAATTTTCATCGATCGGCTCGGGATGCAGGCCGCCAAACAAGGGATCATGATCCATATGAATCGCACTCAATGACAAACGAGACTTGCCTAGAAGTTCCTGCACGATTCCCGATCCAGCGCCATACAACGCATCGATGGCCACTCTCGCGCGAGAGGATTCTAAGGCGTCACGGTCAAGGCGGCTCCAGAGATACTGAAAATACGATGATTTATAGTCGAAGAAAGCTAGAGGAGCCTCTATCTTAGCGTGAGCATCGGCATTCAGAGGGATCAGCAGTTCAATAGCCTGTGTAACTTCGGGTGGGGCAGAACGACCCAAGGCGTCTTTAATTTTAAATCCGTTGTATACCGCAGGGTTATGACTGGCCGTAATCATAATCCCCCAGTCAGCCTTCTGCTCGACCACGCAGGCAGATAAGGCAGGAGTAGACAAAACACTGGAAGCCATCTTCACTTGGCAGCCTTCTGCACAGAACACATCGCGGGCGACACGAGCGAAATCCTGCGACATAAAACGACGGTCAAAACCAATAAAGATGAGTGGATTTCGCGAATGCTTCTGAGACCTGAAATACCGGGCAGAAGCTGTAGCTATTCTGCGAATATTATCAAACGTATATTGGGCGGCAATGATTCCGCGCCAGCCGTCCGTTCCAAAACGAAGCACTTCAGCGGCCATAGTCGTCTTCCAAACGCACAACATCCTTTACTTGCGGCGTAGAAACTTCGAGGAGGTCAACGTCCCCGTAAGGGGCCGTGAATCGGTGGACGCGTTTTGGTGCAATCACGGCAAAAGTGCCGGGCGTCATTCTCCTTTTCTTATTCTCAAGTTCGAGAACCCAAACACCTCTTTGCGTATACACCGTTTCGTGTTTAAAACGGTGATACTGCTTACTCAGTCGATGCCCCTTACGAATATGGATAATCTTCCCCACATACTGAGCGCTGCGTGCAAACCACAATTCCCAACCCCATGGCTTCTGAACCTTTTTAATGTGTTTCACGATTTCGAATATCCTTTGACCATATCCAATACGAGTTCGACTGGAGAGACGCTCTGATAACGACCCAATAAAATATCCTGATGCGCCTGGCCGTATTTCTCAACAGTCCCCATATCCAGCCAGTACCCCGAGAACACTTTTGCATAAAATGGCTTCTTTTCAGCCATGAGCGCAGGAAATGTCTCGCGCTCCACGGAACATACTTGATGTGCTGGAATGGCATCAAATGCTTCCGGCTCAAAAAGATAAAACCCTGCATTGATCGTGTCACATGTCACTTGCGACCAACTCGGCTTCTCGATAAATCGACGGATACGGCCTTGTGGAGTCGTTTCGATAAGCCCATAGGCCGTCGGATCTTTTACGCGCGTAAGAGCCAAGCTGACCATCGCTTTTTTCTGGCGGTGGAATTTTAGAAAAGCAGAAATATCAAGATCCATCAAGATATCCCCATTGCAAATGAGCGTTGTCCCATCAATATGAGACTGCGCATTTTTAATCGCCCCACCTGTACCTAGCGGAGTGCTTTCGTGCACATAGGAAATGTGCATTCCGAATTGCTTCCCATTTCCAAACACCCTCTGAAAATCTTTCGGTCGATAGGCTGTGCACATCACCACATCGCGTATTTTGGCCGCCTTCAAACGATCGAGAAGATAACGAAGAAAAGGACGTCCGACAAGCGGGAGTAACGGCTTCGGGGTGTGCGTAGTAAAGGGGCGCAGTCTTGTTCCAAAACCACCGATTAAAACAACGGCTTTCATTTGGATTTTTTTTGAGATTGGAAGTATTGGTATGTCTCTTTGAGCCCCTGATCCAGAGTTATGGCAGGTTCCCAGGAAAGCTTTTTCTTTGCTTTTTCCACATTCAATACGCTGCGCTCTAATTCGCCTGCGCGCGCTGGCGCGTACGCTGGTTTTTCGGCCCCCTTCTGAAGTTTGGCCATACGCTCAAAGAGCGTATTCACAGAGGTAGGAACAGCCGTTCCAATATTGAAGGTTTCATTTTCACCTTTGGAAAGAGCCAATCGATTCGCCTGGACAACATCCCCAACGTAGACGTAGTCCCGTTCTTGCTTTCCAGTCCCAAAGATCGTCACACCATCCCCCGAAAGCAACTTCCCTGCAAAAATAGCCACAACACCGGCCTCGCCATGGGGGTCCTGCCGGGGTCCATAGACATTGCCGTAGCGCAGAATCGTATACGGTATTTTATAGTGAGTCCCATAAAAACGGATATAGGTTTCCGCCGTCGCTTTACTGTAACCAT
>CAZDML010000168.1:0-3511 GCA_964506645.1 uncultured Elusimicrobia bacterium
TATGATTATGTGATTTTGGCTTCTCATGCCGATTAGAGTCTCGCCCTACTGGCAGATCCAACACCGGTAGAGCGATCAATTCTATCCCAATTCCAGTATCAAAAGAATATTGCCACGGTGCATACGGATACGTCTGTGATGCCAAGAACACGATCTGCATGGTCCTCATGGAACTATCGCATTGAGGGGTCTCAAGATCGCAGGGCTCAGGCCAGCACCGTCTATTACATGAACAGCCTGCAAAGGGTTTCAAAAAAGCGTGACTATTTTGTCTCTATTAATGATACGGGGCAGGTTCGTCGTGAACATATCGTAAAAGAGATTGAATACGCCCATCCGATCTATTCCCTGTCAGCCATACAAGCCCAGAAACGCCTGTGTGAACTCAATCAGAACGGCTCTCGCTATTTTTGCGGTAGCTATTTCCGTTATGGATTTCATGAAGATGCCTTGGCGTCCGCCATTGATGTCGTGAGATGTTTTAAAGGGCAAGGATTTTGGGCATGAACTCCTGCCTTTACGCCTGCGATGTGATGCACGATCGGTTGGAGCCGAAGCGAAACCGATTCCACTATAAAGTCTTTATGTTCTACCTCGATTTGGATGAGATCACACTCATCACGCGTACTAGCCCCCTTATCAGCCACAACCGCTGGAATATCTTCAGCTTTCGCGATGACGACCATGTGCCTCTGCCGGGAGAATCGCTCAAAGAACGGATCATCCGCTATGCGGGAACCCAGGGCGTTGATCTTGCCGGTGGACGGATCATGCTGCTCACGTATCTGCGCAGCTGGGGGCACTACTTTAATCCCGTGTCGTTTTACTTCTGCTTCGATCGGCAAGGAGAACCGGCCTGTACTATCGTCGAAGTGGAGAACACCTTTCGGGAGCTCAAGCCCTATTTTCTGGGGAAAGACACCTTTCAGAACGGACAGTTTTCACAGCGGGTCATCAAATACTTCTACGTCTCTCCTTTTATCGATTTGGACGCTTCTTTTGATTTTCGTCTCCAGGTGCCTGGGGAGCGCTTGGCTCTCTATATCGATGACTATAAAGAGGGTCGGAAGTTCTTTCTGTCTGCACTCACGGGCCAGCGTAAGCCCCTGACGAATGTCCATGTTCTGGGATATGCGTTGCGATTTCCTGTAATAACACTTCAGGTTTTGACACTCATTCATTGGCAGGCCATGATCCTTTGGATCTTGAAAAAACTTCCCTATCACAAGAAATCCGCGGAGCCAAATCTCGAGAAGGAGTTATACAATGAATACCATGAATGAATCTCCTGAAGTCGTCACTCCAGAAATCAATAGTTTTGGGAGCCAACCAGCAATATCTTCTTCTTTTTATCAAGCGCTCGTCCTTAAGTTTTTGGCGCCGATGACGCAGGGGCGATTGGTGTTGACGTTGCCCTCCGGGCAGGTCGTGACCTTTGGGGACGGGAAGGCCCCGATCCAGGCGACCGTTCGCATAAAGAATATGACGTTCTTTAGGAAATGTATTTTGGCGGGGGATATCGGATTTGGTGAATCGTACGTGGACGGGGACTGGGAAACAGACGATTTAACGCAGGTGATTGCGTGGATGATCTTAAACGTCGAGAGCAATCCTGCTGTCTCTGGGAGCCACCGCCGATTTTCGATGGTAAACCTGTTGAGTTTTGCTAACCGTCTCTACCATTTGGCTCGTGCCAATACCGTGAGCGGCAGCCGAAAGAACATCGAAGCGCATTACGATTTGAGCAATGAATTTTTTCAACTCTTCCTTGATCCATCGATGACCTACAGCTCGGCTTATTTCGCGACCGGCCAGGAAGATCTTCAAACTGCGCAGACGTTGAAATACGACCGGCTTTGCCAAAAGCTAAAACTGTGTGCCTCCGACCATGTGCTGGAGATCGGTAGTGGGTGGGGCGGCTTTGCTGTTCACGCAGCGAAAACCTACGGCTGCAAAATCACGACAATCACAATTTCTCATGAGCAGTACGCTTATGCGAAAAAGCGTTTTAAAGATGCCGGTCTAGATCATTTGATTGATATCCAAATGATCGATTACCGCAAGGTGCAAGGAACATACGAGAAGGTCGTATCGATTGAAATGCTCGAGGCCGTGGGGCATGAATATTTACCTGCCTACTTCCAAGTCTGTCACGACCGATTGAAAAAGAGCGGACTGCTCGCTTTGCAGGTCATTATCTCGCCCGATTCGCGTTACAACGCCTTTCGTAAGAACGTCGATTGGATTCAAAAACACATCTTTCCGGGATCGTTGTTGCCATCGATCGCTGCGATCAATCAGTCGGTGAATAAAACGGGAGATCTTTTCCAGTATAACCTGGAAGATCTTGGGCAACACTACACGCGCACGCTGAAGACGTGGCGCGACACGATGAACACCAATGCCCAGAGAATTAAAGATTTAGGATTCGATGATGCTTTCTTGCGGAAGTGGAATTACTACTTCAGCTACTGCGAAGCCGCCTTCCGGATGCGCAACATCAGCGTCGTTCAAATGGTCTATGCGCGTCCCAATAATACGATCCTGGTGTGAATGTCTTCTATCGAAAAATAATTCAACCGCTTCTGGCCCTTTTA
This sequence comes from uncultured Elusimicrobia bacterium, assembly GCA_964506645.1. Classification (GTDB taxonomy): domain Bacteria; phylum Elusimicrobiota; class Elusimicrobia; order 2-01-FULL-59-12; family 2-01-FULL-59-12; genus CAZDML01. The sequence goes on from CAZDML010000168.1 coordinate 2,598, forward strand.
AAACAGGGCATTACACCTGAGAAGCTGGCACTGAGCGTGGCGCTAGGGTCGGTCCTGGGGATTTTTCCTGTGCTAGGATCGACCACACTCCTCTGTCTTGTTGCTGGATTCCTATTTAAATTAAATCAACCAGCCATTCAGATCGTTAATTACCTGGTCTATCCCTTACAGTTTATCTGCTTGATCCCCTTCTTTCGGCTGGGAGAAAAACTCTTTTCTGCGCCTCGGCTGCCACTCACCGCGGAGCAAATCAAAATCTGGGCCACCTCCGACCCCTTTGGAGCCATTCGTGCTCTTTGGACCAGCACCTGGCATGCGATTGTCGCCTGGGGACTCGTTGCTCCTCTTGTTGCGCTCGCCTTCTACTTTGCGCTGCTCCCGCTATTCCATCGGCTCGCTCAGAGGCAATCTTAAACCCCACGGGTCCGTCCTCGGTTTCGTTACGCATTCCCTGTCAAACAAGGATCGCTCAGCTGCTTTGTTTGCGCATGAGCGCATTGAAACGATCAGACTTTCCCTGCACCAGCTCATTGAGCATTTTCTCTATCTCCATACTTTCTTCATGAATCACTTTCTTGGCATCCACGAGCCAGCTGCCCACCTGATTGGCAATGTCTGTCTGATTCGGGAGGAAATGTAGGTGCGCCTTGTCCAATTCTTGAAGTGTGCGATAGTAAATACTCCCTACAACATAGGTGTCATCCAAATAGCCAAAAAGCCCATGGGTATCGTCTGGAATAAAGTCCACGGGCTGGTAAAGGTAGGTCATCATAAACCCATGAAGGTTTCGAAGCGACGATGGCATGGATTTTGCGTCCGTCCAGGCACGGATCTGCGATATCATTTCCGGCATCACCAGAATAAAGTTGCGCATCTGCTTTTCAATGGTTCTCGCTTCTTTAGATCCCACACGC
>CAZDML010000169.1:0-3509 GCA_964506645.1 uncultured Elusimicrobia bacterium
GGCTTGCTGGAATTGGAGTTTGTTTGCGGTCAGTGATTCGAGGGCAGCTTTATCGACGTCATATACTTTTTTGATATCCCCTAAATGGCCGGGGTCGCGCTGCATCTGCTGGTGCTCTTTCTTCGTGGCGTAACCGCTGACGGGAATGACATCACGTTGCGGGAGACCGGCGGGAGGCACCGTCATCGAATTCGGCGTCATGCCGATCTGCACGGGGTGTACGTCCTGGTTGGTCATGGCCATAAAGCGGGCCGAAAGCGGATTCATGTTCGGGTTGGCGCGCATCGCGGTGAGCATGTCGGCCTGGCTGGCCAGGAGACTGCCGACGCCGGCCAGAACCGCCGAGGGTTCGGGGCTCGTGACATACGCCATGGGAGAAATGTAGGTGTTGGGGTTCAGCGCGGAGAACGCTTGACCGATGTTTTGCATCGCACTGTTGGCAACTTCTGGCGAGACGATCGAGACGTCGGGGTTTGATTCGCCCTCGGCGCGCGCGAGCGACGTCATGCCCGGCATCGTGAGCAACATGGCCGCCACGATCGTGGAGGCAATGCTCATGTTGAGAAGGGATTCTTTCTTCAGGAAGTTAATCATTTTTCTCCGCTATAAGGGTACCGGAACACCGACGTAAAAGGAATAGAACCATGGTCTAAAAATTCGCTCCCATAAGGCCTACGATTTTCTTGGGTCTAATCTGGGTTTTACCCCCCCTTGGAGAGATTCTCAATCGCTTTTTTGACGCCTAATCGCGGCCCTGATACTTGTCTTCCCACCAACGTCTGTTACTGCCGGAAGCGTTCGCATTGGATCCCCAGCGCGGCAGGCCGTACATGCCCGGGTCTTCGCCCCCGTAGGCCTTCGCTTCAACCGTAACGGGACTCATTTTGAACCCAAAAAATTCAGGTGGGTCAAAGATCCGGACCACTCTGATTTCATCCGTGACAAAACCGGCTTTCGGTGCGGGGATAAACACCTTTTCTTGCTCTCCAGGAGAAAACATATTGAGAACCATTGTTCGGTACTTGGCATAAACACTTGAACCCCCACGTCTATCCCTGCCTCGATTGGATTCAAAGAGTCTTTGAACATTTTGAGATTGCTGCCGCCGATCGGCGTTACTGCGGGCGAAAATGGGGCCACTGCTGTTGTTTTGCATCGGATCGATGTCCTGCATTCCATTCTGATTGATGCCAAATCCATTCACCCCATCCACTTGAGTACGGTTCACACCGCCATTCACACGTTCCTGACCCTGCATACGCGCCGCGAGATTGGCGGCCTGCTGGGTTTTGAGTCCTTGCCAAGTCATATAGACGACCGAAATTGCCCCGCCCGCCAAAACACAGAAGAGCGGAAGAATAATCACAAGTTCCGTCGTTGCCTGACCTTTTCGATTTTTCATTGTGTGGGTGCCAGTTTCACCCAGTACGTCGGGTCATAATTTCTTCCATTTTGCGGATTGCCCTGCATGACGGTGGAATCGCCCGAGCCGTTCACTAAATAGGCAGATGATTTGGCGCTGACCGGAACATTGCCAAGACCCGGGATAAACACGGTTTTCATCACCATCACCCCCGCACCGATCCGCTCTTTGTTTCCTGGAAGTTTAATTTTCGGCTGGTTGGTTTTGAGCTGCATCACACCGACAGGACTACCATTATTAAATTGACTCAAAGAGACGGGCCCCACCACGGTGGTCCCAATGACATTTCCTAAAGAATCTTTCACGTTTTTCAAATACCTAACCTTCAAATCATTCTGACCATTTTGCGCTTCGAACTTCAGTTGCTGGATGTTGGAACCTGGATCTCTCATGTCTTGACCGTTACCAAATTTTTCACGCAGTTGTTGATCGGAAGGATTTCCACTATTCCAAGCATAGTAATGAGCCTCGCGTAACCCGGGAATATCCTGTGTCAAACTATCCCCGCGCGAGGCCGCACTTAACATGCGCATGGCTCCGCCCCCCGCTGTACGCATGGTATTGGCGTAAGCATCACTAAACATTTCTTGTGCTTCGTTGACCGTCGACACGAGTTTTGCATAGGCAGAAACATCCGCCGAGGAATTAAACACATGATAGTTATGACTAGCCTGGTTAATATTGGGAAATTGAGACGTCGGCCCCATGTGGTTCAGCCATTCGTTGCGGTCGATGACGTGGTTAATGACCTGGGCCTGCTGGGCGGCGATATGAAGAGCGGCGGCATCGGCGAGGTTTTGGGCTTGAAGTTTGGCGCGAGACACCTTATACACATTAACGACAGCGACCATGAACACTACGATGGTAAACATCACCATCGCCGAGATAGGAATAAACTGTCCCCGGGTGTCGCGAAGCGCCTTATTCATGCATCACTAATTTAACAGGCAAATGTTACAACCGTGTTAAACCTATGCAAGAAATTAGCTTGTTCCTGGGTCGTACGGCCCTTTATGAAATGTAACTTGGATTTAACATGGGCGAAACATTCCCGTAACGCAAGACTGGCATACTTACCCTATGAACATGGCAAGAACTAAAGGATGGTGGGGCTTGGCTGTTGTATCTATGCTGGGACTGAGCGTTCCCGCGTGGTCCTGGAATGGTATCGCCGGCTACGTCACCCCCATCGACGCTAACTTCTGGGATTATGGCTGTAACTCGCCACAACCCGACCCGAATGTAACGATGGCGCACACGCTCGTTGGAAATGGAGGGACCTATACGTACGCGGGCAACCCGCTTTACTTTGTCGACGCCACCGTCTTGCACGCTAAATTTGAAGCCAGCGATACTCACTCGGGTGGCCATACTTTCAAATATTTTTACCAATGGGGGAGCAACGCGACTCCGCAGAACAATGCCTGGATTAAGCTCGGTCAAGACACCGTATCAGGTGGCAATTGTAGCCAATACCGCGAAACAGCCAGTTTTCCTTTAGCCGCCAGTGGACGCGGGTTTGTTGTTGGACAAACTTATTATTTGCACATTCGTAATACCTGGGAAGGCAATGACCAAGGCACCAGCGGCCGCATGGGCACAGCCACTTACCCTATGACTTTTGCTATCGATCAACCTCCCATTGTTTCAGGAACGTTGGTACCTGCCAGTGGACAGGGCGCTCCGGTCGTCAAAGTCCCCGATTTAAAAGTCACCGACAACAGTGGCACCGGTATTAACCGCACCGGCATCTACTTTCTCGATTCTAATGGACAAAAAGCATTTGCAGGGTGCCCGGCGGGACGATTTGACGCCGATGGGGACGTATTAACCATTCTTCGAGAAAATAACAAAATGAAATATCAGCTTCGCGGCCAGCCCAAGGCTGATTTCATTGGCACTCCCCCTTTCACCGCCTACGCCGAAGCGGTAGATAACGCCGGCCATGCCACCGATCATGTGGCCGTGTGTGATCAAACCATGACAGGACTCTTTAATCCGGACCAAACCGGCCTCAAGCTGGACAACCTGTACGTCCCGCCGATGCAAATCGATCTCGTCAAAGACACCTCCCACCCCGCAGGCC
>CAZDML010000170.1:0-3414 GCA_964506645.1 uncultured Elusimicrobia bacterium
ATTGGACTCTTATACAACACCGATAAAATCGAGACAAAAGAACTTTTCCGTACTCAGAAAAATGATCAATATGGTGCGACTCTGGATTATGTCATTCCACTTAAAAAAGCCTTTATTCCTAAGACGGTGTCTCTAGGCTATAAGGTTACCAAAGACAAACTGGAATACGGCTTGGGAGCGCTTACGACGGCGAGCGATCCTTTCTCTGTATCAAACACACGCAACGTTACGAAAGATATATTGGCCAAATTGTCCTTTCAGCCGAAAGCCGGTTTTACATTTAATCCTAACTACAGTTTGAGCACGACACACGAGTACAAGGATGCTATTGATTCCACGACACTGATTACGACCAATTTGGATTACAACAAGTCCCGCTCGCAAACCGCAGGATTCGATGGGCAACTCGGTTTTAAACGTTGGTTCTCACCCCGTCTACGGTACACCCTGACAACGCGTGAAACGTACGGCATTCCATTGTCTGTCGATCGTACAGCTGCCGATTTTAAGACAGTTGATCGCACGTCGACAGGCGAAGCGTCCTGGGATGTTGCCTGGAGGGATCTCACAAAGCGCTTACGTGCTCTGCAATCCTTGAACGTTTCCTCTAGTTATTTGATTGAAGATGGGGACAGCTGGCAGAAGGTGGGTAGCGGGTACAACAGCTTGTCTATTTTAACCATACGCAAATCTCTAAATCCAGGAAACTCTGAATCGAAACGGATGAATCTGACGTTGCGTGACACCATCCGATCGACCCAGCGTATTACGCCTTTTGATTGGGCCACCCATTGGTCGGGGGCGGCTCTTCCGCTGCGCACATTATCACTTACCTCTACGGTAACAAATAGCCGACAACGACAAGAAACCACGGGCACACCCTCTCGTACGGTAACGCGAATTCTCCCAGACTTGCTGATGAGCATGACACAAACGGAACATTTTTTCCGTGCCAGCAACTGGATGTCGAACAGCCAAATGAATATCAAGACGCAGTTTAAGTCGATTGATACGGAGAATACGTCTTTAGAAAAAGTGAAAACCATGGGTGGCGACTGGCGCTTTTCGATACGCCGCAAGCTCGATCTCTTTATGGCCTACACGCGATCGACCGACATTACGTTCGACAAGATCAACAATGTTGTGAGTAATGATGCGTTGAACCAAACCCTCGGTCTCCAACTTGGATTCAATGTCGGCAAGTGGCGAATAACACCCAAATACGATTTAAGTAAACAGAAAGCCGTTAACTCTGCGGGCCAGTTGACGACGGATTTAACAACCAAAACCCCGGCCGTTCAGGTGTATGCGGACTTATACCTCCCCGCGGGGCTAAAACTGCCTTTCTCAGACCTGATCATCTTCTCCAACCGAAATCGCACGACAAGTTCTCTTCAGCTCGAGCAGAAGCGATCGGAACTTAATGCCTTGGCTAACAATACAGATACCTACATATTTAAAACCAGTGAAGATTATGAGCTCACTTCGAACGTTCGTTTAACTTTCGGCGGTGGCTACACGTATCAGGTCAATAAAGTCAGCGCGGATGCAAATTTTTACAGCTACGACTTCAACACCCTCTTAACCATCCAGTTCTAACCCCTTTTGTTCGCAAGTCCTGGTCTGACCCCTCAGCCGGCTTGCGAACATTTTTTGAATAAAACATCTATACGTTTCTCTAAGCGGAGTATGAAGTTATGGTTACGCCATATACTGCGTTGGGGCCTGCCTTGGGCATGTGCGGGATGTCGAGAACCGCTAGATACGGTAGAGGATTCAGGATTTTGTGGGACATGCTGGCTTCAACTAAAGCGATTGGATGCCTGGGTGTGTCGTTCGTGTGGAGTCCCGCTCCATGAAGGGGAAGTGCTTTGTTATACCTGCCTGCGAGAGCCATTTCCGCTCCTCATTCGTGGGGCTTTCGCTTATAAAGGGGTCGTTGCGCACGCGATACAGCGATTTAAGTATAAGGGGCGCGATAGTCTTGCAGAGGTCTTTGGCCCTTTGCTTTTTCAGGCCATTGCCATTTATCCGGAGTTATTGCCTGTTGATTGGGTGGTCCCGGTGCCTTTACATGAGACAGCGCTGAAGAGAAGGGGGTATAATCAGGCCGATCGGTTGGCTTGCGCATTGGGTTCCCGGGGGGGCGGGGCTTATGTTCCAGATTTGCTCTTTCGGAGGCGGAAGACAACCCCGCAGGTGCATCTTAATCGAGAGCAGCGTGCGATTAATATGGAGGGGGTTTTTGGCGTGAGAGAGTCTCCAGTCCTTAGGGCGCATAGTGTTCTCCTTATTGATGATGTATGTACCACGGGCGCTACGCTTCTGGCCTGCGCAAAAGCTCTTAAGCGGGCACATGTGAAGTCTGTAAAAGCTCTTGTATTAGCCCGCGATTGAGCCCAGCCTTGCTTGACAACCCGACCAAAATCAGTAAAATATTCACGATTTCCATTCAGACTACCGCCCTAAAAATCGGTGACTTTCTAAGGAGGCAGTACCATGTCAGTTCGTGTAGCTATTAATGGATTTGGACGTATTGGCCGTCTGGTTTTGAAAGCCGGCTGGAAAAACCCGGATATCGAATGGGTGGCCGTTAATGATTTGACGGACGCTAAAACCCTCGCTTATCTCTTTAAATACGATTCGAACTTTGGTGTTTGGCCTGGCAAAGTCGAAGCTCAGGGAAATGACTTGGTCTTGGATGGCAAGGTCGTTAAGGTGACCGCTCAGAAAGATCCGGCTCAGCTTCCTTGGAAAGACCTCGGAATCGATATTGTTATTGAGTCCACCGGCCGCTTTACCGAAGCCGACAAGGCAAAGGCCCATATCCAGGCCGGCGCAAAACGGGTCATTATTTCTGCACCAGCGAAAGGGGAAGATATCACCATCTGCATGGGGATCAATGAAGACAAGTATGATCCCGCAAAGCATTTCATTCTTTCGAACGCGTCTTGTACCACCAATTGTTTGGCGCCGCTGGCGAAAGTCGTCCGCGAAGCATTTGGGGTGAAGCGCGGCTTCATGACGACCATCCATTCCTACACGAATGATCAGGTCGTTCAGGACTTCCCGCATAAGGATTTACGTCGCGCTCGCGCGGCTGCCGTATCCATGATTCCGACCTCGACGGGTGCAGCGAAAGCCATTGGCCTCGTGATCCCGGAACTCAAGGGTAAAATGAGCGGGACATCGATCCGCGTGCCGACTCCGGACGTATCGCTTGTTGACCTCACCGTCGAACTCGAAAAGCCGGCGACCCGCGAAGAGATTAATGCGGCTTACAAAAAAGCCGCGAGTGGACCTCTTGGCAAAGTTCTTCAATATACGGATGAACCGCTGGTTTCCCGCGATTTCCTTGGCAATGACAAGTCCTGCATCTTTGATGCTCTGTCTACCGATGTGATCGATGGTAAT
>CAZDML010000171.1:0-3282 GCA_964506645.1 uncultured Elusimicrobia bacterium
TTCTTGGACTCCCGGGCAAAGTAGTTCGGAAGCTGCGAGCCGATGAACTCACACTCCTGCATCACCGAGCCCGCGATTACGTTCGCTATGCCAACGAACACCGCAAAGGGTCGCTTCCTTTCCCACCCAAATAACGTATGAAAACTGTTGTCGTCTTCATCACCGCCTCGGGTATGAAAGAAGCCCGAGTTCTAGCGCGCACGCTTGTGCGTGAAAAGCATGTGGCCTGTGTGAATCTTATTCCAAAAATTGAATCAATCTATTGGTGGAAGGGGAAAGTCGAGACGACAGGGGAATCTCTTTTGATTCTCAAGACGACTCGTTCTAACATGAAAGGCCTCGTCCGACGCGTTAAACAACTTCACTCCTATTCCGTTCCAGAAGTCATTGCTCTGCCCATCGCCGCAGGCAATCCCGAGTATCTTTCCTGGGTGGCCAAATCATGCAGCGGCCGCTGATATTGGCTTCGAAGTCGCCTCGCCGCCGCGCTTTACTCAAGACGCTGGGTATTCCTTTCCGCGTAATGCCCAGCCATGTTGCGGAACATTCGCGAGAGCGCCAACCCCATAAGCGTGTGCAGGAATTGGCGTTACGGAAAGCGCAGAGTGTGGCAAAAAGACTCAAGAGAGGCACCGTGATTGGGGCCGACACCTTGGTGTTTTTGCGGGCGAAACCTCTTGGACAGCCGAAAGACGCCAAAGAAGCCTACCGAATGCTTTCCAAGCTTGCCGGAACAACGCATCAAGTCTTAACGGGGGTGGTCGTGATTGATATCGGAACCGGTAAATGGCGTAGTGGGTATGCCCAAAGCAACGTACGGATGAAGAAAATGCTGCCCGAGATGATATACAAACTTTCCCAAAAACACCTTGATAAAGCAGGGTCGTACGCGATCCAGGAAAAGAAAGACCCGGTCGCGAAAGTCGTGACCGGGTCCTATGACAATGTGGTAGGCCTGCCTGTAGCGTTGGTTAAAAAACTACTGAAATAACGCTTACGGATGGGCGGCTTTGTTGGCTCCGCCATGCTGAGCCATGCGGCGAACACCCAAGTTTTTCGTGCCGGGGTTCTTTTTGCGAGCTTCACGGCGTGCTTCCACGATCCGCTTGCGCGCTAATTTGATTTGCCACTTCGGTTTCTTGCTTCCCATAAAAAACTCCTTCTTTTTCTGTAGTTTCAGACAATATTAGATCATATCTTCGGTAGGGCCTGCTGAAAGACTTTGCCTAGGCGTCGAATCCCTTCTTCGATCTGCTTGGGGGTGGAATTCGTGAAATTGAGTCGGAGGGTATGGTCGCCTCCCCCGTTGGCATGAAACACTTCTCCGGTGACATAGGCGACGTTCTGCCTCACGGCTTCTTGAAAGAGTTTTGTGGCCGATAGGCCTTTTGGCAGCTCGCACCAGATGAACATGCCGCCTTCCGGCGGATACCAGCGGATTGATTTGGGGAAATAGGTGTCCATCGCGCGCAGCATGCAGAGAGCGCGTTTCTGGTAGGCCTCACGAATGGCGGGTATGTGTCTTTCCAGGTGACCGGCTTTGGCATAGTGGTAAACGGCATGCTGAATGAGTGTGTTCGGCTGAAGATCGGCCGCTTGTTTTGCGAGGACCAGCGATTCAATGATCTCGGGCTCGGCCAGGACATAGCCCAGCCGGATCCCCGGTGATAACGTTTTCGAAAAAGTGGACAGATAAATAACGCCTTTGCCTTTCGCCAGTCCATATAGAGACGGTACAGGACGTCCGCTAAAGCGTAGCGCGCCGTAGGGATCGTCTTCTACGACGATCTGTTTGTGTTTGCGGAGCACCTCCAGCAATGCTTTCCGGCGCGAGAGTGTCATCGTAATACCGGATGGGTTTTGAAACGTAGGAACAACATAGGTGAATTTTGGAGAGTGCCGCTTCAGTGCGGCTTCGACCTCTTCAATGAGAAGTCCTTGCCCGTCCATAGGGACGGTCACATAGCGTGCTTCGTAGGTGTTGAAGGCTTGAACGGCACCCAGGTAGGTCGGGTTTTCGACAAGGACTTTCTCATTGGGATTTAAAAATACTTTGCCGATGAGATCGAGTGCCTGCTGGGACCCGTTGGTGAGAATCATGTTCTCGGGTTGGCACGCGAGACCCTGACGTGTCAGCCAGGTGCACAGCCATTCTTTTAGCGGGGGATAGCCTTCTGTCACACCATACTGCAAAGCGCGTGCCCCTTCGGTTTTGAGTGCTTTCTGGATCGCTTCGGAGAAGGTTTTCAGGGGGAAAAGTTCAGGCGCAGGGAGTCCCCCGGCAAAAGAAATGATTTCTTTGCGGGCCATAATCTTTAGGATTTCGCGGATGGTAGAACGCTGCATCCGTGACATCCGCTGTGCCAGCGGCAGCATGCGTTTAGTCAAGTTTTTGGATCTCGTCTTGGATGGTTTTAAATTCAAGAGGTGTTAGTAGTTGGTCGGCTTTTCCGAATAACTCTTTTTCTTCTTTATCCAGATGCGGCAGGAGGACGGCCGTCATCGCATTAAATTTTTTCTTCCATTCCGGCAACGGCATTCCGTTTCGGAGCTTGATGGCCAGGCTTTCCAGGCTGAAGACGACCGCAGCGTGATCGTTGCGCAGGTCATGCATGAGATCGCGGTTGCTGATGCGTTTGCCGTCGTCCAGAACGCGATAGTACGCTTCATCTTCCTTGCGAAGGTGTGTCCGGATCGTTTGTTGGAGGACGGGAAACAGTTTGGGAAGTTGAGACGGGTTTTTCGCCAGCGCTTTTTCGATTTCGGCAATGCGCTCGCGGATGGTGTGATGGTCCGCTTTAAGTTCGTCGTGAACGGTCATAGTCCTGATGTTCTTTTCATTCTGGGTCCGATGGGATTCGAACCCATGACCCTTCGCTTAAAAGGCGAATGCTCTACCACTGAGCTACGGACCCAAAATGAAAAGAGGGGGTCAGAGGCTTACGAGAGTGAACATTATATAAGATCGGCCGACCTCCTTTGCTATAATGTGAACGATTTCACGATCACTTTGACGCGCTCGCGTCCCCATCGACTAGTGGTCAAGTCACCACCCTTTCAAGGTGGCAACACGGGTTCGACTCCCGTTGGGGACGCCAGCGTGTTATGATTCTCTCCGATAAAGTTGCGCTCATCACCGGGGGGACCCGGATGGGATTGGCCGTATCCAAGGGTCTTTCACAATGCGGGTGTGAAGTGGTTTTGACCTGGCGCAGCTCGCGTGCCGCTGTCGAAGCCGTCGCTTCAGAGATCCGCAGGAGCGGCGGTCGGGCTTCTACCCTA
>CAZDML010000172.1:0-3177 GCA_964506645.1 uncultured Elusimicrobia bacterium
TGGGCCCTACTCCCTTTCCAGGGGAGCCGATTCAACCACTCTCGCATCTCTCCGCCAACCTTATAGGTTGGGACAGTACTCACGCTTTATTATGAGCGTGAGTGCGAACCCACGAGGACCTTTTGGGCCCTACTCCCTTTCCAGGGGAGCCGATTCAACCACTCTCGCATCTCTCCGCGAACAAGCCGTGCACGAAAAGGACGACTAATGATAGCAAATGGACAACGGAAGGCTACTTCAGGCCGGCGAGTACATCCTGCAGTTGTTTGCTGTGGGTGGAAGGGCTCACGGAAGGATCCACGTAGATAATTTTCCCCTCTTTCGAGATCACAAACGTCATCCGCTTCGGGAAAAGCAGGCCGTCTGCGCCGTAGGCTTTGGCTACGGCTTTTTCCGTATCAGCCAGGAGCAAAAAGGGCAGTTTGTACTTCTCAATGAATTTGCGATGAGACTCCACGGAGTCATAACTAACGCCAAAGACTGTGGCGTTTAAGTGGCGAAAGGCCGCCCAATCATCACGCAATCCGCAGGCTTCTTTGGTACAGCCCGGCGTATCGTCCTTGGGATAGAAATACAGAACAATGGGCGCTTTGGAGAGCCAGTCTTTGAGATGCACCTGTGATCCGTCACTGGCTGCCAAGGTAAAATCGGGCGCTGGCGATCCCACTTTTAAGTCTGCCGCATTTGCCTTTCCAAATCCAAACATAAGCACTCCTAGGATAAAAAGAGTTTTCCGCACGGTTACTTGAAAATGTTCTGCAATGCTTTCTGCAGGTCGGGAGCATTCTTTAAAAGCTCCTGACCGACTTGCTGAACGGCTTTATGGGTCACTTCCTGCATTTCCAGATGCACCTGTGGACTGGCGACCGTACCTTGCACCGTAAAATTGAGTGCGGCCCGCCCGGTCCCGTCGTTTAATATTTGACCGACCGTTCCCCCCACCAAGCCGCTGGCCAGCTTCATGGCGACGCGCACATTGATCGGCTGTGGTTCTGCCAGACCGATCGTGCCCTTGGTGTCGATGTTCATATCGTTGCCCGTCAATTCGAAGGCGCGGATGTCCATCGCCCCTTGATCAAAGACATAGTTGCCTCGAATACCAGTGAACGCAATCGTCTGCAGTGAAGGAATACCGATGCCTTTGAGAACACCCCGCTGGTCAAGCTTCTGCAGTGTGAGCAGCGGCGTGAGAATGACCTGCATGGAGCGTGCCGACTCGGCCAGCTTTTGCACATTCTGAATAAGCCCGGGCCCCTGTTTAAAATTGGCCAAGCCTTTGATCTGGGTCAGGTCCGGAGTGACGCCGAACAGATTCCACTTCATGTCTAGATTTTGTGCCTTATAAAACTCCTGCTTCACTTGCCCGATCGCCAGCTGACCGGAAAGATGCATTGGGCCCAATGGTTTTGCCGGCGTCGCCGCATAGGCCACCGACACCAGCGGAGCGATCCAGAACGCTTGTTTGGCTGCTGGCTTCACAAATTTATCCAAGTCCAGAACGGCAAGCGATCCTTCCACCGAAATGTCCGGCTGAGATTGCAATTGGTGTCCGATAATTTTGAGCTGCAGATCAGACCCGTTCAACTTTCCCGTCAGCTTGGGAATGGACACGTCCTGTTGGGTAAAGGCCACCGGGCCTGACAGATGCGACAGCTCGCTCTGCTGATAGACAGCGCCTACATCCTGAAGATTGGCTGTGCCATTAAGCATCGGCGCCGTGGTCGTTCCCGAAGCACGCACGTCCAATACCAACGCGCCAGAAGGACGATACTCCGCCAATTTTGGAAGAAGCTTGGCCAGCGGCTCGAGCGCCACCGTATTGCTTTTAAGAGCCGTGCTGAAACGGGGCGTTCCTGCCATCTGATAGGTGCCTTTGCCTTGCATCTGAAGCGGGCCAAAAATCAGTTTGAGTGTAGAGGCGTTGATGATCTGATTCGCACTCACCCAGTCGCCAATCATGGAAAATTCAAGCGGGGTGCCTTCCGGCTTCATCCACTGACCCACCTGTGCGAGATCGAGCCCTTTCCCATCCACTTTCAACGCCAACGAACAAGAAGCCGAGGTTCCGGACACATCCGCTGCCAACTGAGCGCGCCCCTTCATCTGCAGGTCTTTGGGAAGAGCGACCGGGTACATGGCCAGGAGGTCACTCACGAGAAAATCACTGGTTTCAAAATGGAGATTGGCTTGCGGTTGGCTGCCGGTGATCGATTGAACCTTGCCGTGCACGGACACATCCAGGGACGCCACCTGCAGTTTCGACGTGATATCCATGGCCTGCGCATTGCCTTGAATGTGGGCGTTGCCCGTGAGCGGACCGGAGAGCTTTAGATCTTTGGGCAACGTCATGAAGGGCTTCAGTGTGGCGAGCGTAAATTCTTTAATCTGAAGCGAGAGATCCGCTTTGGGTTCCCGTGTTTTAAATCCATCGGCATACCCCTGGAGCGTGAGCACCGAGCCGCCGCTGGAAAGGGTACAGGTTTTCATCGTGATCGAGCCGCGCGTGAGATCGGCTTTGCCATCCAGATCCAGAGACGCTTTGATGCCTTTTGTTGCCGCCGTCAATGTTGCCTGAAGAACAAACGGCGATGTCATGCTGAAATTTTTAATTTTGAGATCGAGCGGATCGATATCCGCCGACTGGACCGCGGGCGATTGGTCGATAAAGTGAAGAACCCCTCCTTGTATCGACGCATTGGAGACAAGCAACTTGAGAGAGGAACTGGGCGCTGCCGGAGCGGGGGATGCGGCATAGGCCTCAGAGACAAACAAGGACGTCGCCCCGGCGGATTGTAAGCCGGGGTTCAACAAATATAGCGATAGGTCCCGGATAACGGATTTCCGGGACGACGGCATAGGGTGTGCTACGGGCTCGCCCGCGGGGGATGACACCAGATCAGAAAAGTTAAACGTCTTCCCATCCTTGTAGCGAACCACCCGCACGACCGGACGCTTCAGGATAATCTGATCCACCACAATTTCTTTAGAGAGAAGCGGTAAGAGCGCTAGCTTGATGGCGAACCGGTCGCTGGTGAGGAAGGTGCCCTGCGCAAATGTCGGCGCCTCAGAGATTTTCAGATCGGATAACGACAGACCGGAAATCAGTCCCACCGAAACATCTCCCACCTTGACTTCACGATGCAGATGGTCGGCCAGCTGCTTCAGGACCAGGGCTTT
>CAZDML010000173.1:0-3127 GCA_964506645.1 uncultured Elusimicrobia bacterium
AACACCCTCCGCGAAACAGCTCATTAGAATTGCTAACGCCGCTTACGGTAAGAAGGCCGATATCGTAAAAATTGCTACGCGTGCCAAAGCAGAAAGCGATATCGATACGCTCTTAGCCGTTTCCAAGAAATTTGCCCCGAAGAAAGCCATGACCGTCATGGGCATGGGCCCGTTGGGCAATCTGTCGCGCACGATCGCTCCGCTCTATCACACCTGTCTAGTGTATGGCTACATCGGAACACCAACGGCCAGCGGTCAGATGCCTTACAACGAATTGCGTGACCGTTTTCGTTCGCTCTATCCGCGCTACAACGAGGCTTACCAGGCTCGCTTGGCCAAACCATCCATCGTCTAGGAGACTTCTATGAGCACGTCGCACAATCATCTCGTTCGTTTTCAGAAACACCTTAAAACCCTGGGCGCCGATGCCTATTGGGTGACTCACATCCCCGACCTCTTTTATCTCACGGGCTTTGGTTGTGAGATGACCTGGGCGCTCGTCGGTCCCACGAAGGCACTCATGATCGTTCCAGGGTTGGCAGAAGACCAGGCGCGCGCCCTCACCAAGGGAGTTCGCGTTGAAATCGTCAGCATGAAACGCGGTGTCGATGTCCTGCAGCTGATGGTCGATACGGCCCGCAAGAACGGCTACAAAACAGTGGGCTACGATGGTTATAAAGTGCCGGAAGCCTATCTGACGCGTCTGCGCAAGCTCTCCGGAAAAAAGCCTGCTTGGATCTCGATTGCCAATGCAACGACACCGTTGCGTATTAAGAAAGACCTCAAGGAAGTGGCTGCGCTGCGCGCGGCTGGCCATCTGGTCGCCAAGGGGTTTGCCCATATCCAGAAGATTGCACGCGCCGGTATGAGTGAGTCGGATCTGGCAGCTGATTTTGAAGCCTATATCCGCAAAAATGGGGCGACCAAAACGTCCTTTGATTCGATCGTTGCTTTTGGCGAAAATGCGGCCTATCCGCACTATATAACCGGTTATCGAAAACTACGGAAAAATGACATCGTTTTGTGTGATATTGGAGCCCTGGTGGATGGGTACTGCTCCGACTTGACCCGGACCTTCTTTTTCGGTACGATATCCGAGCAAGGTAAGCGCATTTACGACATCGTAAACCGCGCCCAAAAACAAGCCATCCAAGCCATTAAACCCGGTGTAAAAACCGCCCACATCGACCGCATCGCTCGGGATGAAATTGAGCGCGCTGGATATGGGCGGCGTTTCATTCATAGCACCGGTCACGGCGTCGGGGTCGAGATTCACGAGGCCCCCGGAGTTGGCCCAGGTTCCACCGAAACCTTGGAAGCCGGCATGATCATCACGGTTGAGCCGGGGATTTATCTGGAAGGGTGGGGCGGTGTCCGGATTGAAGATACTCTCTTGGTGACCAAGACCGGGTATGAAGTCCTGACGAAATAATCTTCGAAAGAATAGCTGAGGAGCATTTTATGGTAGGCGTTTTAGATTTTCATAACGGACTTGTCATCGAATACGAAAACCAGCCGTACCAGATCCTGTGGTTCCAAAACCACAAGACGGCCATGTCGGGCGCGATCATGCGCGTGAAGTTTAAAAATCTCTATACCGGCACGACGATCGAGCGAACCTTCAAGCCGGCAGAGAAATTTCGCGAAATTACGCCCAGCCGCCGACCGCAGCAGTATCTTTATGCCGAAGGTGACAGCTATCACTTTATGGACATGCAGTCCTACGACCAAATCGCACTCCCCAAAGAAAAACTCGGTGAAAGCGCTCAGTTCTTGCGGGAAAATATGGAAGTTGACGCCCTGTATTTGGATGACAAGTTCCTGACGATCCAGTTGCCGGCCTCGGTGGAGCTCAAAGTGTCTTCCACGGTTCCGGGGATCAAAGGGGACTCGGTGTCGAACATGATGAAACCGGCGACGCTTGAAACCGGTATCGAAATCCAGGTACCGCTCTTCGTGAAAGAGGGGGATACGGTGAAAGTCGATACTCGCTCTGGAGAATACCTTGCCCGGGTCTAACGGAAAATCCAACGGTCGTTCATCAGCGGACTTGCTCAAAGATCTGCTGGAGTATGTGAAAACAACAGACTTGCACGAAGTCTTGTGGGAGAAAAACGGCACGACGCTTCATTTCCGACGACGTGAAGACGCGGTCAGCACTGTACGAAAATCCTCAGCTGAAGAAGCGGCCGCGGCTGCCGCTCCAGAAGTCGAACAGGTGATTGAGCCGGTCTTTATTCGTTCCACCATGGTGGGCACGTTCTATCGCTCAGAAAAGGCAGACCGTCCGCCACTCGTGGTCGAAGGCACGGTCGTTGCCGTGGGTCAGCCGGTAGCTGCTGTCGAAGCTATGAAAATTACCAAAGACGTTGTTTCGTCGGTCTCCTGCCGCATTGTGAAAGCCCTCGTGGAAAATCATCAGCCGGTCGAATACGGCCAACCTCTTTTTGAAGTTGAACTGGTGAATGAAAATGTTTAAAAAAGTTCTAATCGCGAACCGTGGTGAAATTGCCGTCCGCATTATCCGCGCCTGTCGCGAAATGGGTATCAAAACGGTTGCCGTGCACTCCGAAGCAGATCGCGAAAGTCGTCATGTCCAATTGGCGGACGAATCCGTTTGTATCGGACCCGCTCCCGCGACAGAAAGTTATCTGAATATTCCCAATATCATTTCGGCAGCTGAAATCTCGGGTGCCGATGCGATCCATCCGGGTTACGGGTTCCTGGCGGAAAACAGTTATTTCGCAGACGTCTGTGAATCCTGTCACATTCACTTTATTGGGCCGTCGAAAGAAGCCATCGACCAGATGGGCGACAAAGCCAAGGCTCGCGAAACCATGCGTAAGGCGGGTGTGCCGATCATTCCAGGATCTGACGGCTGTGTTTCGCTCGACGATCCACATCTCCCCAAAATTGCCAAGAAGATCGGCTATCCCGTGATTGTGAAAGCCGTGGCCGGTGGCGGCGGGAAAGGCATGCGCGTTGTCACGATGGAATCCGAACTTTTAAATGCTGTAAAAATGGCGCAGACGGAAGCCAAAGCAGCTTTTGGAAATGGGGATGTGTATATCGAAAAGTATCTCGAGCAGCCGCGTCACATTGAATTGCAGATTATCGCCGACCGCAA
>CAZDML010000174.1:0-3119 GCA_964506645.1 uncultured Elusimicrobia bacterium
GCTACCAGATCAATTCCTCTCAATCAGGACTCAAACAAGGCGTTGGGTTTGGCATTCGCTTCAAAACCCCGGTCTTCCCGCTGCGCTTAGACTGGGGCCATGCGCTGAATGCGGCACCGGGTGAGGCGCAATCGCAGTTCTATTTCACGGTAGGGAGCCTATTCTAATGCACGCAAAACCTTTTAGACGAGCATTCACCGCGTCACTCCTCACACTTAGCTTGATCAGCGGATCGACACCGATAGGCGCCATTGAAATTCCGCTGGAAAGCCTGACCCCTGTACGCATTGGCTTTGTCGATCTGCAAAAAGTGTTTGATGCCTATCCAGAAAAGGCGTTTGCCGAAGGTGACCTGTTAAAAGAAATCCAAAAGCGAAAGCGCGAGCTTAACCGTCGACAGAACGAAATTAACGTGTATCGTCAACAGATCAGCGCTGACCAATCCGCTCTGGATCAAATCAAGGCCGGAAAACCGATCGTCGTACCGCCCAATATGATTGCCCAGTTAGCCGCGGCCGAGCCTGTGCCGCCGGTTCCGACCCCAACCCCTTCATCACCCGACAACACCCAGGTGAACAAATCCTCAGCCACGGAAGCATATCCCTCGGACGACCCGCTCTTGGGCTTACCAGGGCACGAACTGACGAAAGAGCCCGAGGCCAAATCCGCGCTCCCAGGCATGCAGAACGCGCCCGCACAGGCCCAGAAACCCACGACACCGCCCACAACAAATTCGACACCACTGCTTGATCAACTTGCTGCCGCAGGCGCACCGGTACAGCTGAACCCCGAAGCCTTAGCCGCTTTGCAAAAGCGCCTAGACGAAAACCGTAAAGCATTAGATCGAAAGACTTTTGAATTTAAAGATTTCCGCGGTAAGGCACTGGAAGACATGAAGACACTCCAGTCCCAAAAAACTTCGGATGTTATGTCTAAAATTTACGCGATTCTCCAGTCACTAGCACGTGACGAATCGATCACTGTGGTTTTTGATAAATCGTACGTACTCTATGGAGAAGACAGCGTCGACCTCACTGAAAAACTGATGAGTCGACTCCAGTCCGATCAGCCGCTTCTATGACAGCAACCGCCACTCTCCAACTAACCGCCAAACAGATCGCCGAAACCGTCAACGGACATCTTATCGGCGACGGGTCACTTCCCATCAAAGGCGCCGCGACCTTAGCGGATGCGGGCGTCTACGATATTTCTTTTTTCCATAATCCCAAATATATGGATCAACTGGCGACCACGCAAGCAAAAGTCCTTTTGCTGCCGGAAAAAATAAACGTCGCTATCCCCGCTCTCCCAGGTAAGACACTGATCAAAGTCGCCAACCCACAATTTGCGTTTGCCCAAGTCCTAGTCCTGCTCGATCATGGGCGCGTTCATCATCCCCAGGGAATTCATCCGAAGGCTGTTGTCGATCCAAGTGCGACACTAGGGAAGAACGTCTCTATTGGCGCAAACGCTGTGGTTGAACGAGACGCGCACATCGGTGACAACACCATTGTCTATCCCGGTGTTTTTGTAGGCGAGCGTGTTCACCTGGGCGAGAGATGCCTGGTCTATCCCAATGTTGTTTTTCGTGAAGACACACAGGTAGGCAACCGTGCAATCATCCATGCTGGAGCAGTGTTAGGAGCAGATGGCTACGGTTTTTCCACACAGCAGGGAAAGCATCTAAAGATCCCACAGATCGGCCGGGTCGTCATAGAAGAGGATGTTGAAGTTGGCGCCAATGTCACGATCGATCGTGCGACCACGGGTGAGACGCGCATAGGTGCTGGCACAAAGATCGACAATCTGGTTCATATTGCCCACAACGTCCACATCGGCAAGAACTGCCTGATTGTTGCCCAGGTTGGCATTTCTGGATCGACAAAAATAGGCAACAACGTCACGCTGGCAGGTCAGGTCGGTGTGGTAGGCCACCTAACGATAGAAGACGGCGCTATCATCGCCGCGCAATCCGGTATTATGAATGATGTGAAAGCGGGGGAAATCCTTTTTGGAAGTCCGGCCAGACCCCATCGTGAGACCCTAAAAATTCAGGCGGTTCTGGGAAAACTCCCCGAGCTGTACGATACCGTAAAAGCCCTGAAGAAAAAATTTCTTTCGGAGAGTTAAGCATGCACCCCGCACAACATACGATCCTTCGCGAAGCAGACTACAAAGGCATTGGCCTCCACACAGGCAACATGTGCAAGCTAACGTTTAAGCCGGCACCAGAAAATACAGGCGTTATCTTTATTCGGACCGACTTGCCCGGCCAACCACAGATGAAAGCGCACTATTCCAATGTCGTCGGAGTGATTCGTGGGACAACCATAGCTAACGGGGACGCACGCGTACACACTATTGAGCATGTGCTGTCTGCTGTCTATGCCTTAGGGATCGACAATTTGATCATCGAAGTCAATGCCAACGAACCTCCTGTCGCAGATGGATCGAGCCAGTGGTTCTATGACACGCTCAAAGAAGCCGGGCTCAAAGCGCAACAGGCATCAAAATCCATTTTGAAACCCCAGGAGAAACTGCAATACAAGCAAGGCGAGACGGAGATCACCTTCGAACCCGCCGATGATCTGCGCATTACATCGATCGTCATGTTCCAGCACCCGCTAATCGGTCGTCAGGAAATCAGCCTATCGATTCAGCCAGAGATTTATCGTCATGAGATCGCCCCTGCACGGACCTTTTGCTTTGACTATGAGGTCGAAGCGCTCAAGAAACAGGGGTTAGCACGAGGAGGCTCCCTCGATAACGCCGTTGTCATCGGTCTCGACAGGATTCATAACAAGGAGAAGAAACTGCGTTTTCCCGATGAATTTGCCCGGCACAAAGCGCTTGATCTTCTTGGTGATCTCTATCTTCTCGGACCCATGCTCAAAGGTCACATTACAGCCATCCGTCCTGGGCATGGCCACAATATTAATTTCGTTAAAATGATGTCTGAGCGCTTTGTTTCAAATAGCGCAGCTCAAAATCCACCAGAGAGGACTTCCTATGCCACCGACCGTTCTTGATTTCGACGCCATTAAAAAAGTTATTCCACACCGCTATCCGTTTCTTTTGATCGATAAGGTCACCATAACAGAACAGGATAAAAGTGCGGT
>CAZDML010000175.1:0-3044 GCA_964506645.1 uncultured Elusimicrobia bacterium
GGTGGCGTTTTCGCTGGAGTACGTCCAAAAAATGATTCGCGAGCGTACAGCCGCATTTCGACAGCGCTTGCGCAATGTCGGCCTTGTGTGTTTAGCGTTCGGGGCCTGGGTGTCCTTTTGGATGGCACTCTCCTGGACGCGTCCCATCGAGCAGTTGGCCACGTGGAGCCGTCTTGCGGCGCAGGGGAAGGGGCTGCTGCCTCCTCGGATTCTCACGCTGCGATCGGATGAACTGGGGTATCTCTCCCGGTCTCTGGAGGCCATGATGGATGCGCTCAAGGAACTCGATGTCATGAAGGAAGATTTTGTCTCCGCCGTGACGCATGAGCTCCGCTCTCCGCTGGGCGCCATGGAATCGTATTTGGACCTGATGGCAGAGGAAGAACGGGAGGGGCATGAACGGACCGACTGGCCGCACTATCTGGAGCGTATTCGCATCAATGTGCAACGTCTGACTCGGTTTGTGAATGATTTGCTCGATGTCGCCGCGCTCGAGCGCGGCAAAGTGACGCTGCAAAAAAAGCCGGTTGATCTGGGGCCGCTCTTGGAAGACACCTTCGCATTTTTTGTGCCAACGATGAAGGCGCGTCAGTTAACGGCACGCTGCCAGATTGCGCCGTCACTGCCCCCGGTCGAGGCCGACCCTGATAAAATTCGGCACGTGGTGACCAATTTCTTGTCCAACGCCATGAAGTTTACGCCAGCAGGCGGGCGGGTCGAATTACGGGCGGAGCCGAGTGCTCGAGGGGTCGAAATTGCTGTGGCCGACAGCGGGGTCGGTATCGCTCCGCAAGACCAGAAGAAGATCTTTAACAAATTTGAGCAGGTCGGGTCGTCGCGTCAAACAGTGAAAGGGCCAAAAGGAACAGGGCTCGGATTAACAATTGCACGGGCACTCGTCGAGCTGCATGGCGGATCCATCCGCGTCCAGAGCGTGCCCGGACAAGGAAGTGTGTTTGCTTTTACACTTCCCTCCAAGGAGGAGACATGAAATCGCAGGTGCATTACATCGAAGATGAAGAAGACTATCAGATCCTCGTGAAAAAAATTCTCGGTCGTGGCGGATGCACGGTCACAACCTCGGATACAGCAGGCGCAGGCCTCGCAGCCCTCGAAGCGCGAAATCCGGATGTGTTGCTGCTCGATATTAATCTTCCGGATGCCAATGGCTATACGCTTTGTGAAGCCATTCGAAAAACGGTGTGGGGAAAAGACCTGCCGATTCTGATGCTGACGGTTCGGCGTCGGCCGGACGAGTGGCTACAGGGGTTTTCTGTGGGCGCGGACGACTACCTCTCCAAGCCGTTTAATCCGCAGGAGCTTGTGACGCGTGTCGAGGCCTGTGCCCTGGGACAGTCGCGCCGCTTGTTGGGCAATGGAACGCCCGAGCATCAGCTAATTCAGGCGGCTGTCGGTGGTAATCGTGCGGCTTTTGAAGTGCTGATTCGTCAGTATCAGGGGCGCTTGGCGGGATCGATGGCAAGTCTAGGGTATTCGATCCATGAAGCCGAAGAAATTGCCGCACAGGCTTTTGTCTATGCCTACGAGCATCTCCATACGTTTCGTGGGGGGTGCGCCTTCTATACGTGGCTCTACAGTTTAGCGCGAACGGCGGCGCGGGTGGTACGGCGAAAGACGGGGGTTGTTTCCATCGAACCCTTCATGGCTCATTCCGAGAAAACGCAGCCAGAGGCCTTGTTGGTGGAGGAGCCAAGTTTTGAGGACGTGGCTGAGGAAACGCTCGTGCCACATCTTCCTGCCGTGGTTCGCGATGTTCCGCAACCGTATCGCAAGATGCTCGAGATGCATGTGGTGAAAGGATGGCCTTACCGGAGGATTGCGCGTAAGATGAACGTCCCGCAGGGAACTGTGATGTCACGCTTATCGCGGGCACGGCAACTCCTGCGCGAGGCGTGGGAGAAGCGGGTGGAGGAAAGATAAAACTCTTTTAGGACTTCCGAGGGGTCCAAGAAATGGAAGGCTTGCGAAGGGATTGGGCACACTCTCGAAGGTAGAGATTAATCAGGGTCTGATACGGCATGCCGTGCTCAGCCGCTAGCCGTTTAAAGTAAGCGATGGTGTCGTGTTCCAAGCGGAGTGTTACGTGGCGTTTTAGGTGCCGCACGTAGGGATTCTTTTTTGATTTTGAGAAGTCGTATTCTTTTCTCATAAAAATAACTCCAAATAAGTCTCTTGTTCCCGCCGCTTAATGTTTGTGTTGATTGGCTCGCTCTTTATCGGGATCCCATTCGAACCGTATGTCATTGTCATGATGTAAATATAACATATGTATGAAATAAATATAAGGGCCAATCCCCTGAGAAGAGGAATGGCCCTTGAAGTTACTTCGCGTATTTTTGGACGAAGGTGCGGATATCGTCCAGGTGGGCCAGGATGAGTTGTGCTTTGCGAAGGCCGAACTGGAATGGAAACGCTTCCCGGTCGTCTTTTTGAAGGACTAACAGCGGACTGCCTTTGAACTCTGTTTCGAAGACTTTAGACATGAAGGTTCTCCTTGAAGTAGTTAACGGCACTTCTTAGAGTCGGAAGGCAACGATTTATTCATTCTTCAAATGAAAGTGAATAAAAAACGGGGGAAAGGCTCTAAGAAGGGGAAGGAGGGAGGATGAATAAGAATAACGATTTTGATGAACGGTTTTTAACATTTGCGGCCCTAATCACAAAACTAGTCTCTGAATTGCCTTCAGGTCGAGTGAGTACCCATATTGGGGATCAGCTCTTTCGCAGTGCCACATCGGTAGGAGCGCATCTTCAGGAAGCGCGTGCAGCCGAATCTCGTGCGGATTTCGTTCATAAAATGCAAATTGCTTTGAAGGAAATGAGAGAGTCACAGTATTGGCTAGCTCTCCTCAAGCAGTCACAGCTACTTCCAGAGGCTAAGGATACCGCACTCCTATCGGAAGCGCATCAACTCGTGGCCATCCTTTCAAAATCGGTTCTAACTGCAAAATCGAGAGAAAGAAGCCACCTCAAACCGCAAACCCAACACATCAAACAGCAAAACTTTTGAGGTTTGAAATGTT
>CAZDML010000176.1:0-3000 GCA_964506645.1 uncultured Elusimicrobia bacterium
GCTGTGCTAATCCTGCCGTAGGTAAATCCATTGATCGCAACCTCTCGTAATATTGTCATCGAAGCCGGCGCAGGTACCGGGAAAACCACACGCCTTGTGAAGGCGATACTCGAAGCGCTGATCCAAAAGCGACTGCCGCTGACCTCCTTGGTGGCTCTCACATTCACTAAGAAAGCAGCCGGGGAGATGAAGGAACGCGTGGCGCTGGAGCTGGGCAAGCTTGTCAGCGATGAGAACCTGGGGGCTATGGCGCGCACCGCTTTGGAGCAAATCGATCGTGCATCCATCTCGACAATACATTCTTACGCCTTCTCGCTTTTAAAACGCTTCCCGCTTGCCGCCGGTATCGATCCAAATGCGGAAGTCGATGAAAAGGGCTTTCGGTATGACGAGCTCTTCCAGAAAGAGTGGCCTCGCTGGTTATCGGTGCAGCTTGGCACGCACGCCGCGCATGAAACCGAATGGCTCGAGATCCTTCAGCGGGTCGGCCTCAAGGACGTTGAATCTTTGGCACGCCGTCTCTGCGATTTTGACGTCCCGTTGGACTCCCTTCCACTGTCCGATGAGCATCTTTCAGAGCGTTTAAAGCCCTTTCATGAGCATTCCCGCGCTCTATCCGCATCGCATGCCGGCAAAGAAAAGGCCAGTCAAGTCGCCAGAGCCTGCGAAGAACTGCTCGGTATGGGTGCTGCTGGAGCCTGGGAGAAGCTGACCTCCCTGGACATAGAGACCCAGGAGCTTCTGGCTGCCTCCCCAGCACCGACCAAAACCTGGTCCGACGAGGACATTGAGAAACTCAAAAGTCTTCAACAAATTGCGAACAATCTATTGCGCCGGGGAGATCGGACGATGGCTCTTCTGACGACTCGTCTGAAGCCGTTTGCGGCGCATTTCCGTGCACAAGCCCTGGCGCAGGGCAGTCTTTCGCACAGCGCCTTGCTTTATCTGTCTCGGGAACTGCTGCGCAAGCGCCACGATATCCGTCTTCTGCTTAAAAATGAGATCCGAATGCTTTTGATTGACGAGTTTCAGGATACGGACCCCCTTCAAGGGGAACTCCTGCTCTTCCTGGCCGAAAAACGAGAAGGTCGGGCCAAATCCTGGCAAGAGGTTGAAATCGAAGATGGCAAACTCTTTGTTGTGGGCGACCCGAAGCAGTCTATTTACCGTTTTCGAGGCGCTGATATCGCGGCCTACAGACAGATCGCTGATTTGATCGAAGGTCAGGGTGGGGAAAAAGAAGCGTTACAGAAAAACTATCGCAGTCATGACCAGATCGTCCATGCCGTTAATGCCGCCTTTGAAACAATTATTGCAGAACGAGAGATGATTTCGCCTGCGTATACCCCGCTGGAGGCACATCGCCCGCGCGATGGGTCTTCACTCCAGAATGTAGAACTCCGATTGGTCCGTTCAGTCGAAAAACTAAGTTCGGAAGAGGCGCAGGAGTGTGAGGCGCTCGATGCAGCGGAATGGATCTATCAGAATGCGGGCAAAACGGTGTCCTACCGGCACATTGCTCTTATTTTTCGCTCTACGCCCCCCATGCGCTTCTTTGTGGAAGCTCTGCGGCGTCGGGATATCCCTTATGTCGTGGAGGGAGAACGCTATTTTTACTCTACTCCCGAGGTCACTGATTTCCTCAACCTGTTAAACGTCATTGAGAATCCACGTCATCATTTGGCTCTGGTGGGATATCTGCGATCGCCGCTGGGGGGACTGACTGATGTTGAAATTCTGAAGCTGAAGGAAAGCCATGAGCTAAACACGAATCGATGGCCGTTTCTGGTTGATCTTCATCATCGTCTCCAATCGGAACCCCTGACACACGTCCTGGATCATATTTTTGATCACACTTTTGTTTTAGAACTGGCTGCAGGCTCTTATCATCGAGACCAGACCATTGCGAATCTCTTAAAGTTACGCCGCCTTCTGGAAAAATTCGCCGAAGAGGGTGCCCTGACGCTCCGCGCATTGTTGGATAAACTAAACGCCTTCATGGAAAACGACCGCCTCGAAGGCGAGAGCCCCCTGGCGGACGAGAACTATGATGCGGTCCGCCTTCTCACCATTCATAAAGCCAAGGGCCTGGAATTCCCTGTGGTGTTCTTGCCGGGACTTCATACCGGCAAGAAAAGTGGTCAGACTGATGACGTTCTTGTTGATTGGAGTACCAACCGTGTGGGATTACGGGTGGGAAGGGGGTTTCAGAATCTCGACAAGATTATTCTCGATTGGGAGCACCGGAAACGTGAACAAGAAGAAGAAAAGCGGGTCCTTTATGTAGCGATGACGCGTCCCAGAGAACGGCTTGTTCTTTCTGGGGGTATAACACTGAAGCAGGGTCTTCGATCAGACAGTTATTTGAGCCGCTTACTCACTGCCTGGAAGATCCCTGTAGACAAGATTCAGCCTGGGGATACTGCTGTGGGACAAACCCAGATTCAGATTTCCTTAATCGATCCTGCCCGGCAGACCGTTTTGGAGGCGTCCACTCACACGAAGGACCCTATTTTGGAAAGCCTCTCCCCGAAGGAATTCGCAACATCGTGGAAAAAACGGGAGACCTGCTGCCGACAGGTCCAGGGAACAAAGACAGTGATCAATCCGAGCGCTCTCAAGATCTCCGTTCCTTCACTGGGGGAGGGGGAGACACCTCTGTCGCGGCTTGCTCGCGAGCAAACCGCTCAGCTAGGGACTCTCCTCCACAAATTTCTAGAACATTGGGATTTCAAAGAAGAAAAATGCCATATGCCTAAGAAATTGCGGGATGTAGCCAATAGCCATTTCGCTTCCCTGGGACTTCTCAAACAGCCTTTCCCTGATCCCAAGATCGCAAAATCTGATCCGATGGATCCGTTAACCCCTATTGTGGACGAAGCCCAGAACATCCTGTCAGACTTTATTGGATCTCCTGAATACAATGAAATTGTGCAAGGCGAGGTTCAGGGTCGTGAAATTCCATTTATTTATCACAACCTCGAGAAGCAGCTGGTCCGT
>CAZDML010000177.1:0-2987 GCA_964506645.1 uncultured Elusimicrobia bacterium
TTCGGGCTGCGGTGATTGCACTGCAAACAAATCAATTAATCGAAGAAAGCCGGACGCAAAAGTTTGGGATGCGGCCGGAACAGCGGGAAGCGGTTCAGAAAGCTGTCGATTACTTTGAAAGCTACAAGGACGAGAAAGGAAAGGTCCCGCATTTCCTCTGGAACGCGAAAATGCGTTTCGGCAAGACATTTGCCGCCTATCAGCTTGGGTTGAAGATGGGCTGGAAAAAGGTGTTGGTTCTGACATTCAAGCCGGCAGTTCAAAGTGCTTGGGAAGAAGATCTGAAATCCCACGTGGATTTTGAAGGCTGGCAGTTTATCTCGCGTGACGGATTAACCTACGCAGAATCAGACAAAAAGAAGCCGTTTGTTTGTTTTGGTTCCTTTCAAGACTTTCTCCAAACAAAGACAATAGTTCGGGGCGTTAAAGGCTTGGCGCCGAAAGATCAGAATGCCTGGGCGCACGAAATAAATTGGGATTGCGTTATTTTTGACGAATATCATTTCGGCGCATGGCGAGAAGGAGCCAAAGGATTGTTCGCCTCAGACGAATCAGAAGAAGGTGAAGTCGAAGCCGAATATAAGGATGGCCAGGAATTAATCGGGGACGAAACTCTGCCGATCACGACCGACCATTATCTTTATCTGTCGGGGACTCCGTTCCGCGCAATTGGAACAGGCGAATTTATCGAGGAGCAGATATATAACTGGACTTACTCAGACGAGCAGAGAGCAAAAGCAAACTGGACCGGAGCCGACAATCCTTATCTTTCGCTCCCGCGAATGGTTTTGATGACCTATCAGTTGCCTGATTCGATAATCGAGATCGCTAAAGGCGGGGAGTTTGACGAGTTTGATCTTAATACTTTCTTTTCTGCGGAAGGTTCGTTTCAGGGAGCGAAATTTAAGTTTGAAAGCGAAGTCCAGAGCTGGCTTGAACTTATCCGTGGCCAGTACATGCCGACCTCTGTCGATAATTTGAAGCTCGGCGCCAAAAAACCGCCGTTACCGTACAGAGACGGCAATCTGAAAGAAGTCCTAAACCACACGCTCTGGTTTCTGCCAAATGTTGCTTCGTGCTGGGCAATGAAGAATCTGCTGGAAAAGAAGCAGAATGTGTTTTATCACGACTATAAAGTCAATGTCTGCGCCGGAACCTCGGCAGGCATTGGTCTAACTGCTCTCGGCCCGGTTCTCGAATCAATGCATAAACCGCTAGAAAGCAAAACAATAACGCTAACATGCGGAAAGCTGACCACAGGTGTAACAGTCAGACCGTGGACGGGAATTTTCATGCTTCGCGGCACGTCGAGTCCTGAGACCTATTTTCAGGCCGCATTTCGAGTCCAGTCACCGTGGACGATAAAGAATCCCGACGGCAATTCTCCAAACAAAGAAGAGATAATTAAACAGGAATGTTATGTTTTTGATTTCGCTCCGGATCGCGCATTGAGACAGATCGCCGATTATAGCTGCAAGCTTGACGTCCAGGAGACTAATCCCGAGGTTAAGGTCGCCGATTTTATTCAGTTTTTACCTGTGCTTGCTTACGACGGAAGTTCGATGAAGCAAGTCGACGCTGCAGCAATATTGGATTGGGCCATGAGCGGCACATCCGCTACGTTGCTAGCGAAGCGTTGGGAAAGTGCCCTGTTGGTAAATGTCGATAACGGCACGCTCGCAAAATTGATGGCTAATGAAGACGCGATGCGTGCCTTAATGAGCATCGAGGGCTTCCGTAGTCTCAATCAAGATATTGAGACCATTATTAACAAGTCCGACGCGATCAAGAAGGCAAAGACAAAAGCGAGCGAAGAAGATCTCACACCTAAAGAAAAGAAACAGCTTTCCGAGGACGAGAAGGAATTTAAGAGCAAGCGAAAAGAGATCCAAGAAAAGCTGATCAAATTTGCTACCAGAATTCCGGTCTTTATGTATTTAACCGATTACCGCGAATACAGCCTGAAAGACGTTATCACACAGCTAGAACCCGGACTTTTCAAGAAAGTGACCGGATTGGATGTTACTGATTTTGAGTTGCTAGTAAGTCTGAACGTCTTCAATAGCTCGTTGATGAATGATGCCGTCTATAAATTCAAACGATACGAGGACGCAAGTCTTTCTTATACCGGGATCGCGAAACACGACGGGTTGAAGATCGGGCTGTACGATACGGTGGTCAGCGTGCAAGATTTCACGGAGATATTTGCAAGCGATATGTGAAACAAGAGCGAGTCATGCGATGACCGCTGAGATAATCGAGGAGCTGATCAGGATCGCGAATGAAGTAAAGAAATCTGACAAACAAGGCGAACAGTTGGGACTAACCTTTGACGAAGTCGCCTTGTACAATGCGCTTGAGGTAAACGAAAGCGCTGTTAAGGTTTTGGGCGACGAAACCCTTAGAGACATTGCGAGAGAGATCGCCGACAAGGTCAGAAACAATAATTTTATCGACTGGACTATCAGAGAGAGTGCAAGGGCAAACCTGATGCGCCTGGTCAGCCGAACGCTTCGCAAACATGGATATCCGCCCGATAAACAACAGAAAGCCGTAGATACGATCTTGAAGCAAGCTGAACTACTGGCTGATGAGATCTCATCGCGATGATTAACGGGCGTTTTGGCTTCTGATCAACGGCCACGTCTGACGCCGTTGGCGGCGACAGAATACCAAGAACCGACATTGGTGCTAATTGGAGACCGCATCCTAACAGCAAAAAAGGCCGCCTGGACGATTGTCCGGCAGCCGTGTGACTTTGGTTCTGGCCGCCCGCTGACGCAGGCGGTTCTGACTTTGGTTCTGGCCGCCCGCTCACGCAGGCGGTTCTGACATTGGTTTTGGCCGCCCGCTCACGCAGGCGGTTCGGGCAATGGTGCTAGTGCTCGATCGTTGGCCGCCGGCTGATGCAGGCGGTTCCGACATTGGTATTAGGCCTCGCGGGTGTTTTGTTTGATCGCGTACAGCGAGTATTCGCTGCCGGGTTT
>CAZDML010000178.1:0-2891 GCA_964506645.1 uncultured Elusimicrobia bacterium
ATTACGCTGCTTAAGACGTTCCCCGAATACATCCCTGCTGTCTGGGCAGCAGGGACGGTCTTAGTCATTGCCGTTCCTTTTTACCTGTCCTTTCAGTATTTCGCCTACCGTCGTAAACTTAAACTGACACTTGGACTCCAGATTTCGTTACTTGGCGTATTTGTTCTCTTTGCCGGTCTGGCCTTCCTTTTGGCATCGCCGCTAGCCGGACTTCTGCATCCGGCCGTAACGAAGTCCTACCTCTTTGTAACCTATACCTGCGCGACTTGTGTGGCGGTCAGCCTCATAGATCTGTTTGTGGTTCAGTATTACCTGGGCCAGCATCTGCGGGTGTATGTCTCGCCGTTGCTGCGGCATCTCATCAGTATTGTTGTCTTCGTTATTGGATTTTTGTTTGTTCTGCGCGGGGCGTTTTCCTTTAACCCGTTGGCGCTGGTGGCGATCCCCACAATTCTTACAGCGGGTATTGCTCTGGCTCTGCAGGATTCTTTAAAGACCTTTATCGCAGGGATTGCGCTCGGGCAGATTATTCGTCTGGGCGATTGGGTGTCTTTCCAAGGGCAGGAAGGGAAGGTCATGGACATCAATTGGGCACGTACGGTGCTTCTGACGTATGATGGCGATTACGTTTTTATTCCGAATAGCCTTCTTCAGACGAACTCTTTCATCAATTACACATCCCATAACCCGCTGCAGCGTCGCTCACTGAAAGTGGGGGTGAGTTATGATGCCTCGCCTGCGCAAGTGAAAAAAGTTCTTTTTTCCAGCGCATCGGGTGTCGATGGCGTTGTGAAAGAAAATCCAGCCCCCGCCGCGCTCATCACCAATTTTGGCGACTCAGCCATTGAGTACAGCCTGTATTATTGGATCGAAAATTTCGCCGATCGCCATGCGATTCATGACCAAATTGCCTCCCGCGTGTGGTATGCCTTTGAGCAGGAAGGTCTCGAGATTCCCTACCCCATTCGTACGGTTCAGCTGCAAAGGAAAAAAAAGCAGGGGTCCTCTCAGGAAGAGATTCTCCCATCACAACGCGTGCTCACGGCTCTGGCCGCTTGGGAGCTCGCCCAAGTTTTTAATGAGGAAGATCTCAAAGAACTGGCGCGCTGGGTCAAAGTGGTTGTTTTTAACGAAGGACAGAAGATTGTGAAGCAGGGGGATGAAGGGTTTTCAATGTTTATTATTTTAGAAGGGGTTGTTGAGGTGCTGCGAGAATCCGGTGAACAGTCGTCGATGTTGGCCGTGTTGGGCCGTTCCCAGGTTTTTGGTGAAATGTCGCTCTTAACCGGAGCGCCGCGCACGACCTCGGTGGTGGCCAAAGGCACGGTTGAACTTCTGGAGATTCGCAAGGAAGGCCTGCAGAAGATTTTAGCCAAACGCCCGATGTTGGCGGATCAATTGGCCGAGCTGGTGGCTAAACGTCAGGGGATGTTGCTTACGGCCTCTCCTCTGGGATCGGGCGGGGAGACAGCGTCAACAGAGCAACCGATTTCGCGCCGTATTCGTGAGTTCTTTGGACTCTAATTTCATCATTTAGTATCCTCATAGTTGATTTTTGCCGTCCCATCTTCTATGCAAGTCGCCGGAGGCGACTGTAATTGTTGGGACGGCACTGGCCGATTAAATCGCTTTTGGCGATTTGACCAGTGACAGTGCCGAGGTAGCTCAGTTGGTAGAGCACCTGTTTCGTAAACAGGTGGTCGTGGGTTCGACTCCCATCCTCGGCTTATTCTTTTTCTAGCGGAGACATGATTTGATCTTAAACCGCGGCGCGAGATACTTTCTCAGCTTCCTTATCTTAACGGCACCGGCAGCCTATGCTTCTCAACAGAGTGGCACTGCCGGTTTTTCATTTTTAAATATTCCATCCGGTGCCCGGACCACCGCCATGGGGCAGGCCTTTACGTCGGTCCCCAACGATGTCCAGGGGCTTATCTATAACCCCGCCTCGCTGGCCACACTGTCTTCCTCTCAGATGTCTTTTCAGCACCTGAGCTATGTTGAGCAAATCACGCAGGAGTCTGTGGCTTATGGTAACGCCGGTCGTGAAGAGGCGCTAAGCTGGGGTGGTTTTATCGACTATTTCCGAGTTGGCGGGATTGAGCGAACGGTTTATGACTCCAACGTCCGGGAAGGATTTTCCCAGACAGGAAATTTCTCAACCTACGATATGGCGCTTGGGCTTTCTGCCGCCGGGCGTATGTATGAAGGACTTTCCGTTGGCACAACGCTAAAATTTTTGAGAGAATCCCTTGCGGATGCCAGTGCCAACGCGGCGGCTGTGGATGCCGGTGTTCTTTATCAGGGCAATGACGAGCGAACATGGAATGTGGGTGTTTCCATTCTCAACGTCGGCAAAGCAACACGCTTTGCCGATGCCAATGTTCCGTTGCCCTGGACGCTGCGCGTCGGTGCTTCCGCGCAGCCTTTTGCGCAGTGGCTGATCAGTGCAGATTATGTGAAGCGCCAGGATTTGGAGGGAGAATTGGATTCCGGAATTGAAGTAGCCCCCATACGCCCCTTGTCTTTACGTTTGGGCTACCGCTACGCGCTTAATAAGACCGATTTAGGCGGGCTGGCTAATTTTAGTGCGGGTGTTGGACTCCGCTTTAATAAGGTGTCTCTGGATTATGCGTTTGTTCCTCTGGGCGACCTGGGTCTGACGCATCGGGTGAGTATGAATCTTCGTTTCGCACCGCGTTGGTGAACGCTCTGTGTTAGATCGCGCGACATCCCGTTTATCAAGCCGGTACCTTGCGTATCTGCTTCCTGCCCTGTATTTGTTGACCTCCATTTCCTTTTATCTTCATACCTACGATTCTGCCCAGGTCAAAATTACGCTTGTTCAAATGATGGGAACCCTGGTTGCCGGCATCTGGTACATCCGGCTT
>CAZDML010000179.1:0-2863 GCA_964506645.1 uncultured Elusimicrobia bacterium
GCGATCGCAGTCACGAGCGTCAAATGGACCATAGTAAACAAAGGCGATTTTTTTACTCATCGATGGGAAGGCGTCTTAACGAGGAGCGGCCAGGTGTTGGATACACGCGATTACCCGGTCCTGCTCCCTCGTGGTGAGATTGACGGAACACGGAAGGCTCAAAGCATTTTGGAAGAGATGGGGTGTGACCTCTATGCGATAGGCTTGTGCATCGAGATAGGGTCGTTGTTCATGAAGGGGCGCCCACAGAGCACGCGTTTGGATGTTCTGATCTTCCATGGCTTTCTGCAAGTCGCGGTTGGTTTTGCCATACCGTAACGGGTCGACCACAATCGTAAAGAGCCAATGGGTAGCAAACGCCCAGGGCGCTGTTTTAGGGAAGGTAATCCCGGGAATCTTCCCGAGAGCTTGTTCATATCGCGATGCGATACGTCGTTTAATTTTTACGTAGGAATCGAGCTTTTCTAATTGAGCAACACCCACGGCTGCTTGAATATTGGTCAGGCGGTAGTTGTAGCCAATGGCTTCATGGACATAATCAATCGGGCTGTCTTTGGCCTGTGTGGTCAAGTAGCGCGCACGGGCATCCCAGTCTGTACGATGGGTGGTAATCATTCCTCCACCGCCGCAGGTAATAATCTTATTGCCATTGTAGCTGAAGCAGCCAATGTCTCCCAGTCCACCCACGGACTTGCCTTTATAAAGCGTCCCTAGACTTTGGGCACAATCTTCAATAACCAATAGCCCATATTTCCTGGCAACGATCAGAAGGCGATCCATGTCGCAGGGATGGCCCAGGAGATGAACCGGCATAATCGCTTTAATGGTTCGTAGGCTCTTCTTGTTGATCAGCTTGCCGTCCTCATTTCTGCATTCTTCGGAAAGGAAGCGCTCGATTTTATGGATGTCCATCTGCCAGTAGTCAGGCTCCACATCCATAAAGACCGGAGCTGCGCCACAATAACGGACGGTGTTGGCAGTCGCGATAAAGGTGAGATCGGGAACAAGGACTTCGTCCCCTGTGCCGATCCCTGCGACCAGAAGAGCCGTATGCAGTGCGGCCGTGCCGCTGTTGGTTGCGACAGCGCGCGCAGTGCCAACCCGTTTAGCCATCTGTTCTTCCATGCGAGAAACGTAGGGACCCAGATAGGAGACCCAGCTAGTCTCAATGCACTCTTTGAGATATTTCATTTCATTTCCACTGAGATACGGGACACTCAAGGGAATGAAGGAAGGCTTTTTAGATGTTTTCGTAACGCGTTTAGCCATTGGAATATTCTTTCGCTGAAGTATCTTTAATTAATCCGGACTCGAGAAGGACGAGAATATCTTTGATGGCTTGTTCCAAATCCTTTGACAAGATAAAGCCCAATTGTTTTTCGATTTTTGAGAAATCAACGCGATAGCTGCGTAGATCGCGATCGGTTCCGCCAAATTCAAGCGCGAGATTTGGCATAAATTTTTCTTTGAGGATTTCCCCAATTGCTCGCTTACGATAATTGCAGCTGTTGTCTCCTAAATTAAAAACCTGGTTACGAACGGCTTTGGGATCAGCTTTGAGTGCTAATTCCACCGCTTTGGCCGGATCCCCAACCCAAATCAGGGGACGCCACATGTCAGGCCCAAAGATATTGAGCTTCCCTGTTTGATAGGCATCTTTCACAAAATGGTTCACCATAAGATCAAAACGCATGCGTGCTGAAGGTCCATGGACCGTGGCTGGCCGGAAGATTGTGCAGAAAGAGTCCCCGGTCTTCATTTGATCTAAGAGATATTTTTCGGATTCGATTTTTGTTTCTGCGTAAAGAGACACAGGATTCACAGGAGTCGTTTCATTAGCCAGTTGGGATGTGTCCTGTACTCCATAGCTGCTGCAGGTCGAGAAGAAGGTCATCCGTTTGACACGGTGTTCTAGAACTGCCTCGGCAACATTTCGCGTTCCTTCCAGGTTTACAGAGCGTGTAAATGCAGGGTCCTTTTTACAGGCGTCTTCTCCAACAATGGCAGCCAGATGAACCACGTAATCCATTCCCTGGATAGCGTTGGCGATGTCATCCTTTTTGCGAATATCCCCTTTGATAAAACGATAAGCGGGGTGACCGAGGACTCCCAAGATCGAGGGTTGTGGGAATAAGAGCATGTCGAACGAGGTGACATCGTAGCCAGATGCCAGAAGACGAGAAACCACCCAAGACCCGATATATCCTGCACCGCCAGTGACGAGTACTTTTTCCTTTTTGCTTTTCATGTTATTTCACCTTTCCCAGCCAATTCGCATCTCCGCAAACATGGTATTCAATCTGCTTTTCAGCAAAAGAATCCGCGTGCTTCTGCCAAAGGGCTAAATTATCCAGCACAAAACGGCATTTGTCGATGTATTTCATAAACTCAGCGCCTGATTTTTTGAACTCATCGTGATCCACAATGGCCACGATGGTGTCGAACTCGCGCAGGTCCTCTGGGAACTGGAAGGACGAGACGCCACAGATTTTTTGAATTTCTTCCGGACTGAAGAGGGGATCGCAGAGCTTGACCTGAACCCCTGCCTTTTTGAGTTCATCTATAAACGGGATGGTTGGGGAGAGAATAGAGACTTTTAAATTGGCTTTATACGCGAGGCCAAGAACGCCGACATTTTTGCTTCCCCTCTGAACCAGCGAACGGGCAATCAATCGATTGATGCTTTGGTCCGTTGCCACCGTATCGGAAAGAATGGAAAGGTTTTCCGGTTGTTGCGCACCGAGTAAGACGTAGTGACTGGAGAGTGGAATGCAGTATCCACCAACCCCGAAACCAGGGTAGTAGGTTCCAATATTCCATTTGGTCCCCACCAGGCGCAGGGCTTCGCGGATGTTGTCATCCG
>CAZDML010000180.1:0-2860 GCA_964506645.1 uncultured Elusimicrobia bacterium
AAGGGCTGATGTTCAAAAGCAAAGCACTGGAATCGAGTGATCCTCCCGATCAAGCTGCTGCCAATGCTGCTTTTGAAGAAGCGATGGCCTATTGGTCGGCTTCCATTGACGGCGCCCGAAAACGGGGCTTTGAAGAATGGGCGATGAACAATGGGTTGGATCGCGCGAAATACATTTCTCGGCGTGTTTTGGTGAGCGGTCCCCAGGGCCAATGGGTGGCTCCCTTTGTTCTGAAAGCGTTCTTGGAGGTTATCGATGCGACGACGGCCTATGATCTCAAGAACCGTAAAACGTTCTCACGCGATTTTTATGCGTGGTCTTATTTTTATGCGGGACGTGCCGCCTGGCTGATGGGCCGCTGGGGGGATGCCCGTGATTATTGGGAAACGTCACGTGCGTTCTTCGAGTTATTGCAGGACCCCTCCATGGACGTTGTTAAAGCACTTTTCTTACAGAATCTTTCCAGCGACTATGTCCAATTTGGCGCTTCCAACGCTGCACTCGGGAGCCTTCTTGCGGAATGGAAAGACATGGACATGAACCGCTTCGAGTACCAAAAAGCACGGTGGCTGGAGGAGTTGACCCGTTCCCCCCGGGATCCAAAACAATTGGAAAAGAAGACGCAAGAGATCGAACGTCTGCATGCGGCGCTAAAAGATCCTGATGACCAAGTGCTCAGGACCCATATTTTTTTCCTGTGCCTTTACTACGCCATTACGGCCTATGAATATCAAGAGAGCGGAGACCTGACAAAAGCCGATGCTGTGCGTCAAAAGGCGCGCCAGGTATTTCGGCGGATTACAGTCGATGCGGTGGCCGACCAGTCCATGAATGTTTGGGAAGCGATGTTGTTAGAACAAGAAGGGAGACATGCTGAGGCGGTAGCTCTCTTGGAGGCGTTGATTTTGAAGGAAGAAGCGCCCTGGAGTAGTTTTGACACGGTCGTATCATGGTTGCTCGCGTATTTTCTTTTGGCGCCCGGGGCTTCGGAAGAAGGCCGCCAGAGGCAGACCGAGGCCGTGATCCATCGGATTGCAGGGAGCGGCCGTGTCACGTCCGATGACGCGTTTTCGTATTACCAGATTTTCTGGATCTATCCCGATGCCAAAGCACGGATACTGCCGACCCTTCGCCGGATGATGGCAGCCCCCAACGACCTCCCACTCAAAGAGCGTGTACACCTATTGCAGGTGTTAGTGAATTTGCGCGATCCGGAGCTCTCTGGCTTTCTTGAGAGCGAGATAAACCATCTTAAAGATGTGAAATCTGAAAAAGCCTGGGTCACAGAATTAAGGGGCGCTTCTCAAGATATGATTCGCGCGCGTCTGCTTGATCGCATCAGTGAGATGCAGGAGGAGGCACGCCGTGATTTCGTACGCCGTCGTGCGAACTGGAAGGCGCATTTGCGTCATCAAGCCTGGATGGCTCAGCAAGGAGTCCTATCGGGGCCCGCCTTAACCGAGGAGATGGGAGTCGCCGTGCAGGGATGGGGACAGTCAGAGGAATCTCCGGTAGCCCCCGAGCATGAAGGCGTTCTGTATGCCCTCTATCGAACCGTGCATACGCTGGCTGCGCTGCAAACGGATGAAGCGATTCAGACGAGCATGGATCTTTTGGATGAGTTAAGGCCGATTTTTAACGACATTGCTCCGCTATCGTCCGACTATTTAATGTGGTCGCACACACTGAAAGCGGGGCTTTTGCGCCAGTGGGGCGATTATGAGGGTGCGAGCGCTCTGCTTTTGCCGATCATCCAAGGGCGACCGAAGAATTTTAAGGAGCCCAATTTGCTCGTTATGCTCGCCGCTTGGAATGCCGAAACATCGGCCCATTTGTCACAGCATTATGCCCAGAAAGATCCTCGTGCCTCGCAAGCCTGGTTAGACCGCGCTATTGCGCAAGGAAATCAGCAAGTCGCGGTTTACGAAAGATCGGGGGCAAAAACATTGTCGGCGTATGCGGCTGCCGTTCAAAATCTCGCCCATTTTTATTCTCTTCGGGGCCAGGGAGAGCTTGCCGTGAATCTCCTCCATCGCTTTATTCAGGATGCAGACGAGGGCGAATGGGCTGCTGACCCGAAAGGCCGTGTCAATTATATTGCAGTGCTGGAACTGGCGTTGCAAATTTTAAGTTCGATGCCCTACGGCGCCTTTTATCCTTCGCACGTCTGGCAATTTCTGCTGCGCCTGGAAGCGCTGGACAATCCCGTCCTGAATAAACGTGTTAATGTCGATGCCGAGGTGCTGGCGAAAACGGTGCAACGCCTTCGCCTGCGTGCGGCCATTCGGTATGCCCTCGTACGCACGTCTACGGTGAAAGACGTGTTGAAAGGAATGGAGCCTTTGGAAGTGGCACGAGAGTTTTTAGAAAAATCCGTCGATCCTATCCTGGAATTTAATTATCTCATCACGCTGGCCTGCGCCTGGATGGCCGAAGGGAATGAACGCGAGGCCCGAAAAAATATCGCCCTCGCCGATGGTCTAGTAAAGGCGCGTGCGGCGGCGTATGACGGGACGAACGCCTCATTCGATGATTCCCAGCCGCGTGCGACATGGTGGCTCTCTCAACACAATTGGCAAAATGCGCAGGCCATTCTCTTGCCGCCGGAGCGATACGGTAGCGCCAGTGACCAGCATATTGCCTTTGCTCTCCAGACGATTACGCATGAAATGGCGGGCCAACGGGAGGCCGCCGATGACACCTTTCTTCAATGGATGGAATCGCTGGTTCAAGAGCCTGATACGAAAGGATTAATCCTCGCGCTTCGGTCGCTTCCGCTCGGGATGGAAGAATTGAAATCGGTCGTGGAACGTCACATCACGAACATTCCTCGAGACTCCTTAGATCCGAAATACCGTCT
>CAZDML010000181.1:0-2838 GCA_964506645.1 uncultured Elusimicrobia bacterium
AGCGCTTTCGCGTTGGCGCGTGGGCGCATCAATCGCCTCGCGTTTTAAGAGGTAGGTTTTTCGGAGTTTTTCTTTGTCTTGCTTTTCCATGAGTCTAAACGTTTCTTCATTTCCCCTTCGTACCCTAGATCTGTGGGTTCATAGAGAGGTATAGGATTTGGCCAATATTGCTGGGCCACATGATGCCCAGGGAAGTCATGAGGATACAAATATCCTTCACCGTGACCCAATGCTTTTCTATCGAGCGAGGCATCTTTGAGGCGGTTTGGGACTTCACGCGGTTTTCCTTCATTGACTTCAGAGATCGCTTTTTCAATACCCAGGTAAGCTGCATTCGATTTAGGCGCCGAGGCAATGTAAGTTGCAGCTTGTGCCAAAATGATGCGTGCTTCGGGCATGCCGACCAATTCCACTCCCGATAAAGCAGCATGGGCGATAAGCAATGCGCGTGGGTCTGCATTGCCAACATCTTCGCTAGCAGAAATAATCAGGCGTCGTGCAATAAATCGCGGATCGTCGCCAGCGGCCAGCATTTTGGCCATCCAATAGAGTGAGGCATCGGGATCTCCGCCGCGGAGTGACTTAATAAACGCAGAGGCCACATCGTAGTGCGCATCCCCTGTCTTGTCATACTGAATGGAGCGTTTCTGAACACATTCTTCAGCGACAGAGAGTGTGATATGAACCTTTCCGTTTTTGTCGGGGGCTGTAGTAAGTGCTCCGATTTCCAACGCGTTCAGCAGACGGCGCGCGTCACCGTTCGATAGGTTCACCAAATGGTGTCGAGCATCGTCTTCTAGAACAAGTGTCATTTTCCCCAGTCCACGCTCTTTGTCCCGAATTGCGTTATCCAGGACCTTCCAAAGTGCTTTTTCTGATAACGGCTTAAACTCAAAGACCTGTGCCCGTGAAAGAAGCGCGGAGTTAACGTAGAAGTATGGGTTTTCTGTCGTCAGACCAATCAGCGTAATTAAGCCGCGTTCGACATCGGGAAGAAGTGCATCTTGCTGGGAGCGATTAAAACGATGAATTTCATCTAAGACAAGAAGTGTCTTTTGGCTCGAAAGGGATTGACGTTCTTTAGCGGCTTCAATGACTTTGCGTACATCCGCAACCCCCGCTGTTACCGCATTGAGCTCTTCGACATAGGCTTGAGTCTTTTTAGCGATAAGTCGCGCGAGTCCCGATTTTCCACACCCAGGCGGCCCAAAGAAGATCGCTGAGCTCAGACGGTCGGCATCAACCGCGCGACGCAAGAGTTTGCCTTCGCCTAAAATGTGTTCCTGTCCGGCCCATTCCTGCAGCGTTTGAGGCGACATGCGGCGTGCCAAGGGAGCATCTCCTAGGGATTTTTTCCCAGAAGAAAATAAATTTAATGTTGGATCCAACGTCTTACGGGACATGGATCATCCCTCTCTTTCTAGGAAGCGCTTTTTTCGAGCGTGGAATCGAGGAGTTTGAGGAGTTCGTCTGTTTTGGCATCGGACGTATGCACCCCGCCGCTCTTTTGATCCTGAAGGCGCAGTAATTCATCCGAAATATTCATGGCTGCCAGAACGGCCAGCTTGTAGGAATCCACGACATTGGACTCCTGCTTCACTTCTTTCATCTTTTCTTCAACATATTGGGCAAGGCGATTGACGTAGAGTTCATCCCCGGGATTGGCTTCCACCGGGTACTCTAGGCCCATAATCTGCACATACATGACACGTTTCATATTAGTGAGTAGTGGTCGTCTGACCGAGGGAATTTAGTTTTTGGAGCGCGCGTTCGACCTTGTGGGTGGCTTGTTCCTGGGCTCGCTTGAGCTGTTCGTACTCTGCCAGGATCTTTTGGGCTTTGGTGTTTTCATGTGTCAACATGCCGACATGACTCTTCAGGACCTCCGCTTCTTCTTTTAAACGACTATGTTCACGCTTGAGCTGCACGAATTGATCGATCAGTTGGTGAATTTTTTGTTCGAGGAGGGTTGTTTTATCCACGTGTGAATTTTACTACTTGCTGTCATGTTTATCAATTCATGCTATGAGATCTATCCCGTTGTCTGAGAAATTCCCTTCCGTGTTTGAGCTAGGATTACATATGTGATGGCAATACTGGCATAGTTGACGAGCATAAACCAGCCTCGTCCCCACGGCATACCATCGACAAACGGAGTTGAGAAAGGCCAGAGATAAGGGGTCGGAAAGAAACGCAGGTCGTGCAGCGGTATATCGCAAAGGATGTGGAGTCCCCAGGCAAAAATCACACGAGGAATACGCTTCAGAATTTTCCATAGCAGCACACATATAAACGACCACATGACGAGACTGTGGGTAACGTCATACGCATGATAGACGTAGGCAGGAATTATCGCGGAGCTAGGTGGACCAAACTGACGCTGCCCCCATTGTTGAATCAACGCAGGCAAACGAATAACAAAAAAAGGTCCAAAAGAAAGAAGATCCGGCATCATCCCTAGGAAGAACGCCCAAACCCAGGGACGTTTTATCTGTGGGTCACGACCAAAAAGAGCGCTCCCCCACAAGCCATGGGCGAGAGTATCCAGCGTTACCCCCCACCGGTGCGGCGTGGCATGTTAAACTTCGGTGTTGCGATGGTCTGGTGTTTAGGCTGATTGACATTCCCGCCGCTGTGTGTGCCAGGTGTCGGAATCGAAGCGTTAGAGCTCGGCGCATTCTT
The DNA here is from genome assembly GCA_964506645.1 of uncultured Elusimicrobia bacterium. Taxonomy (GTDB): domain Bacteria; phylum Elusimicrobiota; class Elusimicrobia; order 2-01-FULL-59-12; family 2-01-FULL-59-12; genus CAZDML01. Next base: position 2,683 of record CAZDML010000181.1, read on the forward strand.
GGCTTCATCCGCTTTTTCTTTTTCGAAAGCCTTCTGAGATGCTTCCCATTTCTTTTCAAGCTGCTTATGCCGCCCTGGTCCTCACATCGCTGAGCGGCGCCGTCGTCTCGAACGGCAACGGCAGCCCCACGATGCATCTCGGCCGCGGCGAGGCCG
>CAZDML010000182.1:0-2693 GCA_964506645.1 uncultured Elusimicrobia bacterium
TACAAAAACGAAGCAGACACTGCTTCAGATACCTTGACGGGTCGCCTCATATCAGTGCGCCGCGCTCCTAGAGGCTTTCCTCCTCGAGCTCCGAAAACTCTTGGTCGGCAAACTCCTCTTCATTGTCCACCCGCTCCTCTTCGCCGTCCTGCTCCTTCTCTTCGTTTTGCTCGAGCCCCTCATTCGCTCCGTCGGGGTTCTGCGTCTGGGCGGCGAGATCGAGCGCCTTGTCCAGGGGGTTCTTTAGCTGCTCTTTTTCTTGTTCTTTTTGTTGTTCTTCGATTTGTGTGTCAACTGAGCTGGCGAAATATGCGTTGATATCGGATTTATTAACTGAGACATCCTTATCTTTTTCATAAAATTTTGATTTAGCCTGATTTTTAAGTCGCGGCTCGATTTTGGCGAAAATCATTTTGTAGATAGCCCTGGAAATATCTATCAGGGGTCCTTTTTCGTTTGCTTTAATAGACCAATTTTTGTCCTTCTCGATGGCGGATTTGAGTTTTTCGACTTTTTCTATTGAGGTTTTGTCAAAATTTATGTCTTTTAATGCATCGATGGTTTTTTCCAGATTTTCTAATAGACTTTTCCTCTCATGCTCGTCTTCAATTGGCTTATCTTGTCGAGTGGCTTCATAAATAGAGTGCGGAAGTTCCTTCCAGCGCACGATGGCATTCAGATTTATCTGGAGTTCAACCAGGTAGCCTTGCGGGAGTTCTTGACCTTTTAACTCTGGGAATTTGTTTGGAATTAGCGCCAGCGTGAAATTGACATCACGGTACCCATTCTCTAAAGCCGCATTGTCCTTCTTGTTCGGGGAACGACCAAAGTATCGATTTCGCTTCGCCATGACCTTGACCGACGACGATTTTTCGATCGCGATGACCGCCCGCTTCAGCCAATACAGGTTGGGGACGGAGATCGTCGCTCGCAAAAAATCGAACTGGCCACTGGCATCAAACTCATCATAGTCCTTATCGGTTTGAGGGTTCGGGATCGGTTGGTTGTTTTGCTGGGCCTGCTTGCTTGCATGTTTGAGCAGCTTCCGATGTGCGCTGCCCTTGCTTTTCAGGGCTTTCTTGACATGGGTCTGGCCTCTGCATGATTCCGCAGTCGGGGTGAGCCAATTCGTAAACGCCAGATGGAAGTCTTTTGCCCAATTCATCAACACAGAAACTTTTGTGCTAGGCTGTTTAGGTCTTTCTTTTTTGAGATCTTTTTCTTCGACTTTTTGATTTCCGTAATTCTCTTTGTTGTCTTTTTTGCCTTTATTGACATACCGGGATGTGATCTCTTCTATGTCTGGATAGTCCTTGGCGTTGGGGTCGGCATCGTTTAAGTGCTTGTATTCACAGTTCGTCAAGTATCCCAGGAAGTCGTTATTATCGATGACTTGTACGCGATATCCGATAATTTTCTCATCCGCATTTTTATATTCGTCTCTAATCACGGCATACTTCCCCCCGTTAATTCCTCCACCGATTTTGACCACGGTGCCTTCTTTCAAGTCATCACTCACCACGCGCTGAATCGACTCGGTTGGCGAGTGTTTGACGGGGAGCGGGGAGACCGCAGCGTCACCGCGAAAGCGGGCGGCACGCGCGCCCATCACGTCGGCCTCACGCTCGAGCGCAGCGTCGTCGTTTAGCCCCAGGCCCTTGAGCTGCCGGGTCGCCGGCACCCGGCCTTGCTGCTGCTGCACGACGTGCCACGCCTCGTGCGGTAGATGCTTCTCCTGACCGGGGGCCAGGTGGATGTCGCGGCCGTGGGCGAAGGCCAGCGCGTGTAGCTGCGCCGGTCTCTCCGAGTTGTAGGTGACGCGCACCCCGTCCATCGACACACCGGACAGTGCCTCGACACCACGCTGGAGGTCGGCGGGCAGGCCGCCCGCATTCGTGGATCTCGGTGCGCTCGCCCCCTCCTGCGCGGTCGCGCCTTTGCGCTGCAGCGGTGACCACGGGGCAACTGCGGAGGCCTCTTTCTCACGGGTCGATCGAAAAAGCCCCTGCCAATCCGCCGACACCGCTTCACGACCACGCGGACCTGGCTGGCCCCCCGACACAGATCCCGAGCCGGGGCTGGCGTTGGCATCAGCCGGCCCCGCGGACTTGGCGGCGGAGGCGGTCTGCACATCGGCACGACGCTGCCCGGACCGCGCGTTCTTCGAATCAGTAGTGGTCGGGGACTTGGGCGCAAAGATCTTGGACATGGGCGGTGTACCTCGCGCACAGCATCCCACGAACCAAGCGCCTCCTCGTCGATGGCTATTTCGACTTCACCCTGCGAAAAAATCGACAGGTGCCGCGATATCCGTCTTCGGATATATCGCTCGGCGGATCAGGGGCCGTCATGGGCACTGCTCGCAGCGACTACGAAGGATTGCCTGTGTGTGCAGCTTCAGATCGCGGGGGAAGCCATGGCCGATCATGCAGACGCTGCCGCCCTGGGCAACGTCATCAGGCTGTCACCGCATCGGGCAGAGCGCGGTAGCCGGCCGCGGGGCATTGCGCCCGGCGGGCCATAAGGAGGCGACCCTATAGCGGCAGGGGGTACTGAGCCCGCCCGCTCGGTGATGCTGGGGGCACAGCGCGGAGAGAGGCAGGAAAGGCGCGGGGCTGGCCATTTGCCGAAGCGTCTCGACGGGCTCGGAAAAAGGAAGCCCATTTCTCGACGGGGCCGTTGGTTCACTGCGA
>CAZDML010000183.1:0-2693 GCA_964506645.1 uncultured Elusimicrobia bacterium
AAATCGTTTTTACTCCCCCCGAAGACATCTCGCGACGACCACTTGGCATCTTTAAAGAACACCCGCAACCGGTCGCCGTGCTGAAGAAAGGCCACATCCTCGTGCTTGTCGCCGTCCCAATCCCCGAACGTCCAGCCAAAGAGCTGATCATCATTTAAAGAGACCGGTAGCCGCAGCGGCGCCAACGTATCGTACTTTCCTTTGGCCCACACCAACTCTTCGGGGGTCGTGATATTGGCATCATGGCCACGGGACATGTTCTGAATAAAGAGATGTTTCGATCCGTCCGCCCGTTCAATCGTACGGGCAAACCCTTCGAGATCTTTTTCCAGAACAAGTGCTCCTTTCTCCCAATTTAAAATGAGAACACGCGGCCGGTTGACCGTTTCCGAAAACATCGTCACGATCACCTGCGCATGTCCTTCGCCTTTTAAATCCATGACATCGACTGACATCAAATTGCGGTAGTGCTTGTCCTGATAGGTCGTGACCGTGTCCAGGCGGTTGTTGGTCCAGCGAAACACCTGCAGCTTCTTGCGGAAAGCCACGACCACTTCTTTTTGACCGTCGCCATCCACATCTCCTACCGCGATACCTTTGGCGTCCTCCGGCATCGGATCACTGCGCCAATGCTCCTGCAGCGTCTGCGACACGATCGGAGCGTCATCAAAAAGTCCCTGGCGCACCGGTGGATTTTGCGTCTGCGCAGGAGCAGGAGGAGGTGGAAGAGGCGGTGCCACATTCTGCCAGCGCGTCCGGTCTCCGACTAAAAGGCGGGAGGGATCATCCACACGTCCCATCGAAAATTTTGGTTCAACGGTCTCTACACGACCAGCCGTGAGCGTTTGCTCTGCATGTCCCAGCACTTCGCCAGTGACCGGATGCTTAAGTTCCGCGCCCGGACGATAGACGGAAAAGCGGTCGCCCGCATGAACACCAGAGGCCGCACCCCAATCCATATACACCGTTCCACTTTCCACGCGCACGACATAACCGTCGGGTACGGCTGCATAAGCCAGTGAAAGAAAGCCGAGGAGTAAAGCTGTCGCCCCGGCGAAGACCGGGGTCCAGAGAAATGAACTAGATACCGGCTTCCGCCGGTATGACGGCATTTTTAGTTGTTTGTTTTCCATAGGGTCTCCAGGTCACCGAAACTACGGATACGTCCAGGATAGTTGGAATCCAACGCACGATCGATGTCGGTGCCATTGCGCAACGAAGTGAGGAAGGCGGCGAACGCCAAGTTGGATCCTTTAGACATTAAAAAGCGGGTCACATTTTCCACCTGCAGATACCAGGGGTCGGTCCGTCGTTTTTCTTCGTTGCTGGGCGTAAAGAAGGTCAGCTGGGAGAACGGCTTTTTCTCTTTCAAAAGCTGATCGCGCTGTGCGTTCTGAAACGCGGACTTCTCACCGGCAGACATACGGTCTATCTCTTGAACCATAGCCAAACCTTCGTTTAACCAAACGAGGGTGCGCGCCTGTTCCCCCATAAAACCGTTAAACACAAGATGCATGATCTCATGCGCTAACACCGGATCGAGATCAGAACCACCGTACGTAAAAATAGTCCCGCTGGCCGTCACAGCACGCGACCAGCTCGGCTGGCGGGTTTTACGCAAATATTCTTCCGCATTGGCGTAAATCACAATCTGATAGTGTCCCGCGGTCATGTACCCGTGTAGTCCGGTATCGGCATCGATTTTGTCATACACCGCCTCTGCCGACGCGGAGACGTTGCGCATATCGTATTCCGTATACCCCTTAATGGTGAAATGGGCGGTCGTAATACTGAGACTGCCACTTTCCAGGTCGGGATACATCATTCGCGCACCGGAGCTGCTGCCGGCCGGGGCCTGCGGAAGAAGTTCGGGAGGGACGGGCACACACGAACTCAGAAAAAAGAGAAACGAGAGAAGAAAGACGGCTCGATGGCAGACTGCGACGTCTTTCTGATTTCGTTTCTCGGATTTCGTTTCTCGGATACTGATGTCCAAATTATTTCTTCTCTTCTTTCTTAGGAGGCGCGCCAATCTCGCCCAACGCACGTAGCGCGGCGGCCTGTACGGCCGGCTCCTGTTCGGAAGCGAGCAGGCCAGTAAGCCACTTGATCATTTTTTTCTCGCCAATCTTCCCCACCACGTCGACCGCACGCGCCTTCGCGCCGGCGCCCCAAGTAAACTGCGGGTTGGCCAGGGCTTCGCTGAGCCGTTTGGCGGTGTCTTTATCTTTGATGGCGATGAGCGCTTTCACGCAGGCCTCCTGCTCCTTGGCATCGGTACTAACAATCAGCACGCTTTCCAAAGGCTTGGCGGCGTCTTCGGCGTCATCGGCAATGAGCGCCAGAGCATCGGCTGCGGCGGTGCGAACATCGACATTTTGGTCTTGCAGCGCTTTGACCATGGCTTGAACGGAGGCTTTGGGAAGTCCAGAGGCAAAAAGAGAGGAAAAAGTAGCACTCAAGAGAACGGCAGCGGCAAAAAAGGATGTTCGCTTCATCGGGAAACCTCCATGCGCGTTTTTCTGACCGTCATCGTAGCATGTTAAGATGAATCTATGAAACAGGCCAAAATTGCACTGCTTTTCGTATTTTTGACAGGGTGCAGCGCCCACCGTTTCTTCTACTTTCCCAATCAAACGCTCTATATGGAGCCGGAAAAACTCGGGCTCTCCTATACCACCGTGAGCTATCCC
>CAZDML010000184.1:0-2681 GCA_964506645.1 uncultured Elusimicrobia bacterium
TTAGGCTAAAAAATTGATAAAGATCTAGGACTGCAGGGGAAGTCTAGCCGGGGAGGTTTTGAAAAGCAAGGGCTTATTCGGGTTGTAAAGGAATATAAATGTTCTCGACGGTAAAAACAGCCTACGAAGAGACTGAAGTATAGTGCCGGGTTGCGGCATTCCAGAAGAGCAGCGACAAGGCGAGACTTAGGGATGACATAAGCCCTGCCAGGACCAACGCGTTAGGGCTGAGCTGGTGCAAGAAGCCTTTGACCGGAAAGCTGATCATGACGGCCACGGGCACGACCAGGGTGAGGATGTTTTGGACGACGGGTGTGTAAATATCTACGGGAAATCGACCTAAAGTCATCACGTCCCGATAAATCCAGATGGTGTTATCAAGCTCCTGCGTCCAAACCGCCAGGGAAGCCACCGCGATATGGATGGCCAGCGCAATCATCATGCCGTTCACACACAAGGCGCTGTACATCAAGAGCGAAGACAGCGAGAGCGCCTGCGGAAGTTGGGCCATCACATAACCCGTCACCGCTAAAACCGGGATCACTGTGACCACATCCAGGAAATCGACCGTATTAAAGGACACGCGGAATAAAATTTGGACCGGCTGGATCAAAAAATAATCGAAATCCCCCTCCCGCACCATCCCGCGGATCCCGTAAATGCCGCGAAAGAAAAGCTGCGCCAAAATATCGATCACATTAAACGTTAAAAAGAAGAGAGCCACTTCTTCCAAACGATATCCGGCTAAGGCAGGAGTGTGTTTAAAGATGGATGTCAAGAAAAGTAGAAAAAATGCGAGCCGCACGAGTTTGCCCAGCAGGTACCCTGTTGAAGCAACCGCGTGGCCGGTCTGAATTTTAAAACTCATGACTGCTAAGCGTGCCCAGATACGGAAATACTTTCGAATCATACGTTACGACCCTTCCGCGCCATAGAGTTCTACGCCGCGAACCCAGAAACCGCGTGCCAGCAGCGCGAGTACCGCAATCCAGAAGAGCTGCACGCGCAAACCCGAAAGGATGTCCACCACCGAAACACGTTCCAAAAAGATCTGCATGGGGAAATACACGAGATAGGGGGATGGCAGCATTTTCAGCACATGCTGAATGGAATACGGGAGAATGTCGAGCGGGAAAAAAGCACCGGCTGAAAATTCCAGGAAGAGCTCGAGCAGGAAGCGTGGGCCGCCGGACTCCGCCGTCCAGAATCCCCAACAGCCGACCATAAAACACAGAAGAAAATACAGAATGACGGAAAAGACGAGACTGCAGACAAAGAAGAATCCGTAGGATAGATGCGTCGGCCACTGAAAGTGCACACCAAACACCCACGCCAGGAGCACGACTTCGATAATGGCCGAGAGTAAGTTGATGGATTTTTCTGAGAGATCGCGAAAAAGCGTGTAGGAGAAAAAATTAACGGGCTTTAAAAGAAATCCAGACAAACGGCCATGATTAATGTCACTGGAAATTTCGGAGGTACGGCTGGCAAACACGAGACTACGCAGAAGGCTCGAGCCCAGGACATAGGTGATCATAGCCTCGCGGCCGTAGGTGGCAAACGATCCGTTTTGCTTAAGCAGCGCAGACCACAACGAATAAAAACTCAGAAGCACAACCAGGGATCGAAAGCGCTCCATGAAGAAACTGGCGCGCTGTTGTAGTCCTTCCTGCCAGTACAGGGTGTAGATAAACCAGTATTTTCGGATCGCAGAGAAGCGCATATCAGGGGTTGGGAGCGACGAAAGCCGCACGCATGGCATCGGATAGCGAATTTTGTCCAAAGCGTTTCTGGATATCCGCAAGCGCACCATCAAACAACAGCTGACCGTGGTTGATCAGCATGATGCGCGAGCACAGTTCCGCCACGTCTTCCATGTTATGACTGGTCAAAATAATCGTCGCGCGGCGCCGTTTCTGGTAATCCAGAATAAATTCACGGACTTTTTTCTGCATGACCACGTCCAATCCGATGGTGGGTTCATCCAGCAGAAGCACTTGAGGCTCATGCAGCAAAGAGCAAGCGAGTTCGGCCTTCATACGTTGGCCCAGCGAGAGTTTTTTAACCGGCACATCGAGCAAGTCCTGAATTTCCAGCAGATGTGAAAGCTCCTCGACCGTTTTTTGGAATTGCGCCTCGGGGATTTCAAAGATTTCCTTATTTAAGAGAAAGGAATCCCAGGCCGGCAGGTCCCACCAGAGCTGCGAACGTTGTCCCATCACCATCGTAAAGCGCTTTTGGAAGACGCGCTCCCGCTTCCAGGGCACATGCCCCATCACCGTCGCCTCGCCCGAAGTCGGGTGCAGCAGTCCGGAGAGCATTTTGAGCGTGGTGGTCTTTCCTGCGCCATTGGGACCTAAAAATCCGACCAGCTCGCCTTCCTGAATGTTAAAAGATACACCGCGCACGGCATGCACCTCGCGGTATTCACGGGAAAAGAGGCCGGAGATCGCACCGCGAAAACCTGGCGCTTTGTGTGCCACGCGAAACGTCTTGCTGAGCTGATGCAAAGAGATAACCGGAGATGCCATGAGAGGTTTTAGAGAAAATCGCCGAGAACGCGGGCAGACCGTTTCTGTGCCTGCGCGACGGGCGTGGACACCAGCGCACCCTGGAATGTCTGCACGCCATTGGAAAGATCTTTAGACGTTTGAAACACCGCGGGCAGCCCCTGTTGGGCC
>CAZDML010000185.1:0-741 GCA_964506645.1 uncultured Elusimicrobia bacterium
CAAACAGCATCCATGGAAAACCAAAACCCAATCGACATTAGGAGAGAATATACACCCAGCGACGGTGGAAACGTCAGGATACTATGCGATGACGGCCCTGGAGACACGCCTGTAGTGGCGATTGTAGGGTACGGACCAACCATAAGCTCTGTCGTAATGTACACCCGGGGAGGCCGTGCTGTACACCCAGATTCTCGGATTCTCGACTTGATCGAAGTCCGTAAGAAATTCCGGCGGGAAGTATGGGTGAATGTCTACCCGGAGGGTATGCATAATGGAGACATTTTAGCCTATGGTAGCAAATACGTAGCAGATCGCATGTCATCAGTCAACGAACGACGAATAGCCTGTATTCCCGTAATCATAGAAGGCGAAGAGGGTCAGGGATTATGAGAAAGACCCTGAAGAGGATTAGAGCCGTATTGGGGTTGGATCTCTGGAGTTCTAGCGATATCTACTATATGGGTAGCTGTCCTCTTATTTGCGGTTCGTTCAGTTAGAAGATATTTTGAAAGAAGGAAATCTATGAACCAACAAGAGCAAATCCAAAAACTTGAGGAGTCCAATAAGGAACTCCAACGCCAGATTGAGTTACAGGCGAAACAAATAGAGGCACTGAAAGCCGCCTCTGTTCAGAACGATGATGAGAGATTTGCTCCCTATAAAGAAGCGGGGTGGGCAATCATCAAGCGTTTAGATGACCCCTGTCATAGTATTTGGGGAGCATACAACAATCCCAGC
>CAZDML010000185.1:751-2653 GCA_964506645.1 uncultured Elusimicrobia bacterium
CAGGATTATTACGCCTATCAAACACGAGAACAAGCGGAATGGGAGAACAAAGCAACTCAGGTCCGCCGCAAATTACAGAAAATCTGTGCGGTGCTTGGCCCTGCGACCGACCTAACGTCATCCTTTTCTGTGATAATTAGAAGAACAGAAGAATTCGTAGTACCCTATTATCCAGTAAGATTCGCCCGCTACGCAGATGCGCAGAAAGCTGAAAGGATTCTTGGATATGATCTTCAATATCTTGACTGGAATAATTCACCAGAAGCACGGGATGCGCGGGAAGGCAGAGTATGATCAGGCATTACATTACACACATTCAAAAGATGCCAGAAGGTGACACTCTATATCCATCGGGGTATCTGATTACAGGGGACGGAGAAGGCGATTTTTCGAATCGCTCCGATGCCACAACTACGGAATGTCTTGAAGATTACGTCGAAGAATGTAAAGAACAACTTCGTCTCGCGCTTCAAATGCTTGACGAGATATTGGAAGCACTGGAAAACGGGGCGAGGTGTTCTAATAGGCATATGCCAGCCTCCGCAGAAGATGAATTCATTATCTGGATATTTACAAAGAGGACGTGCCAGAGTCTGCATATGGCGAGCAGGAACGCATGGGCGACGACTATTACACGCCCCGTGCCCTCTGTCTCGCCGCCATCAAATGTGTAAGGGAGAGTAAGCGATGAAATGTCTCCGCAGAATCCGCGCATGGTGGCTCATGCATAAGATGGACCAGTATCACTGGAACACCGTAACCGCCGCATGGGGGCCATGTTGCGTGCGCAAGCCAGGAGTGCCTGCCATTCGGTTTTACAGGAATGCGCTCCGGTTCAAAAAGCACAAGCTTGGTCCGTGGAAATCCATAGAGAGGTAAGGGATGATACCAGAGAGATTGGACGAGATACGACAGCGCAGGGGCAATCTGTCCTGGCTCGCACTGAACAGCATGGTGGACGAACTCACTGAGGCACTGGCAGCCGAGCGAGCGCGTGCTGAAATAGCAGAGAAGAACGGTCGCCAAGATATGCAAGCGGCAGTCCTGACCAGCGAAAACAAAGACGCACCGAGTGAGCTGGAAAAAGAGATACTGGAACTCTACTTACGCGTCAAAGGGCTAGAGGAATTATTTGGAGTTGGCGGAAATCCTGAAGCTGAAGCGTATGCTGGATACGGGGAGCCCGGCATGAATAGTCTCGGTAATGCGGCAAATTACGGCAGATGCCAGCAAGCATGGTCTCAGGCCGTCTTTGCGTTGGAGAGCGTAATCGCTTGTGGCCCTCAAACCATCATGGTAACAAAGCTCAGGTACAAGCAATGAACCAAAATGCGAAGCATGCAAGGGATAGAGCAACCTTTTCGCTTAGATTTGGGATGCTATGCGAACCGCTGGCGAAGCAGCTCAAGGACCAAGGGTTTGTGTTAGAGCACTCCGAACACTGGGAGCGCAGAGCAAAAGCCATTTCTGAGTTGCGAGTGTTGGGGCTCTTGACTGGCTCCGAAGCGCACAAAGCGGAAAAACGGTTCATGGCTCGCATCCGGATTGATGTGCGAATTGCTCACAGAATCAAACCACACAAGAGGGCCACAAAGTGAGTAAAGACGCAAAGCAAGAGATACTGGACTGGCTAAAGCCACACACAGACAGCAATAGAGGCGCGGTTGAGCATATCCGCGCCATCAAATGTGTAAAGGGAGAGTAAGGGATGATATTTACGATTACAGTTCTATGGTACCACTGGGTCATTGCCCTCTTTGTCGTAGGAGTGATTGGTTTTTACGGAATCGCTGGCCGAGCGAGGGATTACGATTTAGGCACACCCATGCTTGCCTTGCTGTTCACGGCAATTTGCTGGTGCCTGGCAATCGGCATTCTGATTGGGAATTGTGGAAGATGAAA
>CAZDML010000186.1:0-2647 GCA_964506645.1 uncultured Elusimicrobia bacterium
AAAAACTCTGGCCCGAGGGGACACAGAGCTCACAGCCGGTTCCGATACATCGAGACAGGCAGCGCTATAATACCATGTCACACAGGTGACACACTACCCGCGTCAGGGCTGTGAACGAACTCACGCCTGATCAAAAAACTGTTTTCGCTGGCAGCAACTGCCGGATGTAGAGCGTGGGCACGGCGCGCTTTGCCCATCTTACGCGCGTGTCATCATCCTCCCCTGCGCAGCGGGAAGGGGGAGGGAGGAGGCATGGCGACATGGAATGCCCGGTTACGCGTTGGTGCTCCTTACGCATCATTGTTTATCCTCCCCCCGTTTCACGGGGGAGGATGTGGATTGCAGAAGCGTGGGAATCTCTTCTCGTCACAGCCGGGCTTGACCCGGCGGTCCATTCTGACTGCCGCACGCTCGGCGCTGCCGCATGGATTGCGCGGCACGCCGCTTCGTGACGGCCCGGCAATGACGAAATAGCTTACAATGACGTAGCCCAGATGAGTGAAAGCTAGATCCGGGGCGGCGGTCGATTCAAAATCCGAGTTGCGCTTCGTTCCATGCGCGCTACGCTTACTTAGCTGGCGCATGCATGACTTTGTGTGGTAACCGCCCGTTATTCCGTTTCGCGGAGGCACATTTACTTTTTAAGCTACGGCTAATTTTTTAGCTTTCTTCAACCTCCGAAGAAGATTTTTCATTTTTAATCTGACCGGTTTCCGCAACCCCTGTGTAGCCGCGCGACCTACTTTGAGGACTTGTTAGCCAAGTCGGGTATTGACTGGCCCGTTCCTCAGCTGAATCGAGTTGGCGTGCTAGCCATCCGGTCGTCAAATTAACTATACGAGCCATAATTGATCCTCCGGTACGATATCTGGTTGTATATTTTACGATGATGTACCGAAGAGCTTTGGAATTAAACTCCAAGCTGCTGCCTATTTCAAATCAAAAAAGGAAATGAAGTATTTGCTGGGGAAAAACGAGATGTCTGTTAAGAAAATTCAAAGACCTGAGCTGTTCTTCACGCTTGTTGCACCCGTCGGTGTTGACCTTGACATGATAATCGAGGTGCTCTCTACGGAGCTTAAACGTCAAAATTACGATTCAAGCCTGATCAAAATTACTTCAATAATGCAAGACGTGCCTTCTAAAGAAAAAATCGTTCCTGATCCCTATCTCGAAAGCATCATGTCCCGAATCAAATATGCAGATGATATCTGTGAGCAATTGGAACGACAGGATGCGCTCGCGGCGATTGCGATCGGTGCGGTTCAATCGGAGCGAGAGAGGCTTAACAAAGAACGCGCCTTTATAGAGAGCCGTAATTTGAAGGGAGATGAGTTGCAAGAGCCTATATCCGGGCATGCTTATATGATTCGTCAGTTTAAAAGGCCCGGCGAAACACTATTAATGCGTCAAGTGTACGGAAAGCTTTTTTTTCAAATTTCGGTATATAGTTCTCCAAACGATCGAGAATCATTACTTCGAAAGAAAATTCGAGAATCACATTATGGAACCTTGGAAGAGACAGAAGCGCGATGCCAAGCCATCCAACTTATGGCGGTCGATTACTCAGAGTCGGATAAGGATTTCGGACAAGAAATTCGAGGAACGTTTCCCTTGGGCGACGTTTTCGTCGACGGTGTTAATCGAAAAAATTGCGAAGAAATGCTCAGACGATTTGTAAATTTAATCTTTGGTGACAACTCAATAACACCTGATCACGATGAGTACGGAATGTTTCTCGCTAAGTCAGCTTCGTTGCGATCCGGTGATTTTTCGCGTCAGGTCGGCGCAGCGATATTTCGCTCATCTGGCGAAGTAATATCACTGGGTTGCAACGAGGTTCCTAAATATGGAGGTGGGACATATTGGTGTGGCGATCATCCCGACGGTCGCGATTTTGCGATTGGGGGAGACCCCAATGAGCGGATAAAGCGTGAAATATTGTATCAACTAATCGAGATACTTTTCGATCGTAAGGGGTTAGCAGAGGAGCTTCTTAAGCTTGGCACCGCTAAAGAGGTAATGACCGCCTTAATGAGGGAACCGTCAGGTGTGAAAGAATCGAAGTTGATGGACCTTCTTGAGTTTGGCCGTGTTATTCACGCAGAAATGTCAGCTATATCCGATGCCGCCCGCCTCGGGGTGCCGGTTAAAGGTGCTACACTTTACTCAACCACATTTCCTTGCCATATATGTGCAAAACATATTGTAGCGGCTGGGATTGAGCGGGTAGTATTTTTGGAGCCATATCCAAAGAGCTACGCTAAGGAGCTTCACGCTGATTCTATAGAAATAGAGGGCAGCGAAGAGGAGCGAAAGGTAAAGTTTGTTCCTTTTATGGGCATTTCACCATTCCGGTATCGCGACTTTTTTGAGAAAGGTAAACGAAAAGATGATTCTGGAAATACTATCCGTTGGAAAGAGGGAGTTGGGAATCCAATTGTTGTAATTTATAGAGAGGTATACATTCATTTGGAAACGCTAGTAATTCGAGAACTAAGGCATGATCTCCATGAATTGGAGGCAAAGCGTATCGCAGCGACCTCGGTGCCAAGCTGAGCGGTTGTTCCTAGGCGTAACGGCGCCGCCCCCTCACACATCCACCTTCAGCGCGGCGATGAAAGCTTCCTGCGGAATATCGACCTTG
>CAZDML010000187.1:0-2641 GCA_964506645.1 uncultured Elusimicrobia bacterium
AAGGGGTCGGCCGGTTACAAAATACTGTTGTGGAGGACTCTGCATCGTGAAGTATAGCTCGCGTATCGAACAACTACCGCCATATCTCTTTGCCGAAATAGATCGGAAGAAAAAAGCCGCGATAGATCGCGGCGTCGACATTATCTCACTCGGTGTCGGCGATCCGGATCATCCAACCCCTGCGCATATCGTAAAGGCCGGCCAGGAAGGTTTGGCACGCAAAGCCAACCATCAATACCCTTTTGGTTCAGGACTTCTCACGTTCCGCAAGGCCGTTGCGGAGTTCATGCAGAAACGTTTTAAAGTCATACTCGATCCTGTCACAGAAATTTATTCGCTCATTGGATCCAAAGAAGGCCTTGGACATTTCCCGCTCGCCTTTTTAAATCCCGGCGATGTTGCGCTTGTGCCCGATCCGGCGTACCCGGTCTATGTCAACGCGACGTTGTTTGCGGGTGGAGAACCGCATCGTATGCCGCTCCGGGAAGAACGAGGATTTCTGCCGGATTTACAGAAGATTCCCAAAGATGTTCTGAAGCGCGCCAAAATCATGTTTCTGAACTATCCCAACAATCCGACAGCGGCAGTAGCGCCTCGATCTTTTCTGGAAGAAGTCGTTGCGTTTGCGAAGACCTACGATCTGATTGTGGTCTATGACAATGCCTACTCCGAAATGTATTTCGAAGAGCCGCCGCTCAGTTTCCTGGAAATCCCAGGCGCCAAGGACGTTGGCGTGGAGTTTCATTCACTTTCCAAGACCTACAACATGACGGGCTGGCGTATTGGCTGGGTGGCCGGCAATGCCGCGGTGATTAAGGGCCTTGCCACAATTAAAGACAGCATCGACTCCGGTGCGTTCCAGGCGATTCAGGAAGCGGCTGTGGCTGCGCTTTCCAGTCCGCAAGACTGTGTCGCGGAGATGAAAAAGCTCTATGACAAACGCCGTACCCTTTTTGCCGACCGGATGACGAAAGCGGGCTGGTCGGTGAAAGCACCCGCCGCTACTTTTTATGTGTGGACGCGTACGCCGAAGGGGTTTACCTCCGCGGAAACAGCTTCCAAAATTCTCGAAGAAGCGGGCGTGGTCTGCACTCCGGGCAACGGCTTCGGTCCCTCCGGTGAAGGTTATGTGCGTTTTGCCCTGACGGTAGAAGAACCACGTATGATCGAAGCGATCGAACGGATAAAGAAGCTCAAGTGGGAGAAATAACCGCTTATCTGGGGTTAGGATCCAATCTTGGCGACCGTGAAAAGATGCTTTTTCAGGCCGTCGAGCTCTTAAAGCAAGTCCCAGGCATACGTGTCATTCAAGTGTCTCAATTTCGCGAAACGGCCCCCGTTGGACCGATGGCGCAGCCGAATTTCTTAAACGGTGCAGCGAAGATTAGTACCACCCTAGAACCTCTTGTCCTCTTAGACGCACTCCTGGCCGTGGAACAAAAGTTGGGCCGTGTTCGCCGCGAACGTTGGGGCCCGCGTACGATTGATTTGGATATTCTGACGTTTGGGGATCAAACGATTTCGGATCCTCGTCTGATTGTGCCCCATCCAGAAATGAAAAAACGCGAATTTGTTATGACGCCCCTCAAGGAACTGGGATATTGCGATGAATAAAGTCACCGTGCCTCTTCTGAAAACCATGAAACAGCAGGGTCAGCCGATTGTGACCCTGACCTCTTACGATTTTTCCACGACTAAAATCCTCAACGAGGCCGATGTCGACGTCATTCTTGTGGGGGATTCGCTCGGCATGGTGAAACTGGGTCATCCCTCCACACTCCCCGTGACAGTTGAGGACATGCTTTACCACACACGGATCGTGGCGAGGGGGAACTCGCGGGCGCTCCTCGTGACCGATATGCCCTATCTTTCCTATCACGTCTCCCCACAGGAAGCGGTCCGTCACGCCGGCCGCATGCTCAAAGAAGGCGGCGCACAGGCGGTGAAAATCGAAGGCGGTCAGGAAATTCTGCCTGCGATTAAGGCACTTCGTGCGGCAAAGATTCCTGTGATGGGTCACCTGGGCATGACACCCCAGTCTGTCAATGTGTACGGCGGTTATAAAGTGCAGGGGCGAGATGCCAAAGTGCGTAAGCAGCTTGTGGCCGACGCGCTGGCGCTTGAGAAAGCAGGAGCGTTCGCGATAGTCCTGGAATGTGTCCCTGATTCGCTGGGGCGCGCGCTCTCCAAACGATTGTCAATTCCGACGATCGGGATTGGTGCGGGGGCGGGGTGTGACGGACAGGTTCTCGTCGTAGACGATTTGATTGGATGGACGGAGGGGCCGCTGCCCCGTTTTGTGAAGCGTTATGCGACGGTGCGTGACACGGTGTCTGACGCTGTGAAGCGCTATGCACGCGATGTCCGCGGGCGGCGTTTCCCGGACAAAGATCACAGTTATCCGGGATGATTCTTTTCGCGACGCTTATCGCGACGGCCGCGGGGCTGATCATTTTCGGGGTCAGTCTCTATGCTTCTGTTGAAACCACGCAGGTCTTTGAGCTTGCGGTGCCCTATACCCCCGCTGACTTCGATCTCCCCTACGAAGAAATTCATTTTAAATCGACCGACGGCCTCACCCTGGCCGGGTGGTTCATTCCTGCCCCTAAACCGTGCGATACCACTATCATCGTCCAGCATG
>CAZDML010000188.1:0-2630 GCA_964506645.1 uncultured Elusimicrobia bacterium
GCGGCAAAGCGGCCATGGGCACGGGCGTGCATATTAAAAGCGCGGTGATGGTTTGTGGCGAGAACGCTTAAACTTAAGCTCAAGACGGTAAAAGCCATCCCGCCAAGAATCCCCATATCCGTAAAGGTCACGAGACTGTAAAACGCCGGGAGAAAGACCATCGATGCCCAGCGGAATTTGAATCCTTGCCAGAAGAGCTGGCCAGCAATTTCCTTCGTCAGGGGCAATGACCGCCATTCCCCTTCTCGAAGAATGGAATCAAAAAGTGTTACTACTGGATTTTTATTCTGACGAGGACTGTCTTCCGTCGCATCCTTCGCATGGAAGAAATACACTTGCCGATGCAAAACCGCGAAGAAAGCCGCCAAGAGTGCATTTGTGATGACAGAAACGACCGCCATCGTGCCAATTCCTAGGGGCTCGGCCCCCTGTGTACCGACCCCCATCGCAAAAGAGAAGACCCAAGGGAAGAGAAGGCCCGCAAAAAGAACTTCTTCCCACTTAGGTGCCCCGTTTTTAATCCACTCATCCAGGGAAAGCTCCTGCCCCGTTTTACGAACGTGCCAGGCGTTGGCGATGCGATACAACCCGCTCATCGCCCCGGAAACAGGAGCTTGAACGTTTATTCGGTAACAACACCACTCAAAACTATCCCCCGGAAAAAAGCACTCCCCCTTATCCACTTCCTCCAACGTAACACCCATTTCTGGAAACACCTTGAGCATGTCTTGTGTACGTGCCCATTCGGAATTCTTCTGCCCGTAATACCAACTGACAAATAGATGGCTGCTATCCTTGGCACTTTGAGCAATTTGGCGAACGATGGCGACTTTGACATCGCGAGGAATTTCAGGAGAGCTCAAGACACTTTGAAGAATAAAGAAATCTTGGCTGCGCGGCTCGATACTCGCTTGTTCAAAACGCCCCTCTTGAGCTTGCCGAAGGTGAAGAGATTTTCCCGGTTCACCCATTGCTTCGAAATAATATTGAAGACCGAGGTTTGTTAGAGCATCGGGCTGAAACACATCGACCGAAATGCCGCCATGAGCCAAGCGCTCTTCAATGAGCAACTCCCCTCGTACAGAGGCTGGACCGATTGAAATGACATGAGATTGAGCCGTTAGCCCAATGCGCTGAATCAAACGATCCAGCCACTCCCCACTCGTATCGCCCGGCATGGCCAGCGCCAGTCGGCCTGTTTGCTTCACATGGTCGCGGTTATAGATCCGGTGAAAATAAACGGCGATGTTCGCAGAAAAATAAGCCAAGGGCAGTATGGGCAGGGTCCATAACGACGGCACGGCAATCATATCGATCGCCACATTCGGATACATCATGACAACACCCACAAAAGCGATCGGGGCCATATGCAGCATGAGAAATCGACCCACCATACTCGCTCGGTCTTTAAGCGAGAGAGGCTGGGCCGCCCACGTCCGGCCATCAAATCGATAGCCCTTCGATCCATGAAGACCGATAACCCCCAGGGTGATACCTACAACATACAGGCTGTACTTTTTCAGTGCCTGAAGCGGAGAGGAGTCCGTAACAAAAAAACCAGACAGCGGCAACAGGACATACGCATACAAACGGCTTTCCCATATCGGGGCGATGTCTTCGACCCACACATCCACGGTCATATCCCGGCGAAAAATTTTGGCAACGCGATACAGCAGAGAAGAAGCAGCAGCAATCTCAGCGACTTTGCCGTGCTTGCTGATTGGCGTGATGGTGTTTGCGGAAACGTTGGTTAAGGCTTGGGATTGGAAAAAAGAAACCCGTGGCCGGTGGTCCGGGGTCTGTGTTGAGGCATAGGGGAGCTGTCCACTGGCCACGTGCCACGGACCGCTCGCCAAGGCCGGATCAGCCACCAGGGCCAAACAAAGAAGGACCGCGACACTGCGAAGAAAGGATTTATTCATTATTTGGATCTTGGGATTTGGGTATTGGTTCTTTTAATTGTAAGGGGTCTGAGACGGCAAAACTATGGGCTGGCCGACCAAATCTCTCGTCCCGAAGGACCCACTCTAATTTTGGGCCTTCACCGCCTATCCGCATACCATAAATTCGCTCTAAAAATAGAGCTGATTTTACTAGGCTGATTTTTTAAGCCAAGAATCGGGACTCTTGCGAGATGATGTGTTTGTTGGTGGCAAGGATGAAGAGCCCGGAGGTATCGACGGCGTATCGGCGTCTTTCCGTTGGATGAGGGCACGACCAATCTCTATTAACGACAACACCCAATAAATACCAAAACTAGCCACCAGCACATATACCAGAGTTGGAATTCGCTGAGCAATTTGCGGCCAATCGGAGGTTTGCGATGTTCCAAGATAAAGCGTTCCCGTTTGAGAGCTCCACCAATAGCGCAATCGTTCAAAACTGAGGATAGCTGACAAAATATGCGCTGTCATATGTCCTGCGTCGTTGTTGCGGTGGCGTTGGGCCCAACCCCATACGGCGGTCACAAAGAGTAAATCGACAAATAGTCCAGCCGCACTGTAGAGCCCCAAACCCATCCGAAAAGGCAAATGGCAATACTGAAAAAATGCGTTCATGTCATTGGGAACAAACTGTCCAGAAGCATATTGAGAATTATTCGCTGTAAATACCGTCAGAGAGCTGCCAAC
>CAZDML010000189.1:0-2610 GCA_964506645.1 uncultured Elusimicrobia bacterium
AGTAAAACTGAGGACGATATCCCGTGAAGAACGGCGTATGACGTCCGCCTTCTTCTTTTGTGAGAATGTAAACTTCGGTTTTTGCTTTCTTATGAGGTTTCACCGTGTTCACCGCGGCTAACACTTGGCCACGTTCCACGTCTTCTTTGTTGATACCTCTAAGCAGCAGACCCACGTTGTCTCCGGCTTCCCCTTGATCCAGAAGTTTTCTAAACATCTCAATCCCGGTTACTACCGTTTTCTTCGTTTCGCGGATACCGACCAATTCGACCTCTTCGTTGAGCTTAATCACTCCACGGTCGATACGGCCAGTCACCACAGTT
The DNA here is from genome assembly GCA_964506645.1 of uncultured Elusimicrobia bacterium. GTDB lineage: Bacteria > Elusimicrobiota > Elusimicrobia > 2-01-FULL-59-12 > 2-01-FULL-59-12 > CAZDML01. Next base: position 324 of record CAZDML010000189.1, read on the forward strand.
CCCCGACCTTGAATACTAAATACGTCTTCAATGGCCATCAGGAAGGGTTTGTCTTTTTGACGCTGAGGAAGCGGAATGTAACTGTCTAACGCCTCTACCAGCTTGAAAATCGCTTGTTCGCCGAGCTCGCCCGTGTCTCCTTCGAGAGCTTTCAAGGCACTTCCTCGGATAATCGGAATCTCGTCGCCAGGGAATTTGTATTTGCTTAACAATTCCCGAACTTCGAGCTCTACGAGATCTAACAATTCTTTATCATCGACCATGTCGACTTTGTTTAAAAATACCACCATCGCAGGCACACCGACCTGACGAGCAAGAAGAATATGCTCTCGAGTTTGGGGCATAGGACCGTCAGCGGCGGATACCACAAGAATCGCTCCGTCCATCTGAGCAGCACCGGTGATCATGTTCTTTACGTAATCCGCATGGCCTGGGCAGTCGACGTGCGCGTAATGGCGCTTATCGCTTTGGTACTCTTGATGCGAAGTCGCAATCGTAATCCCTCTCTCTTTTTCTTCAGGGGCGTTATCGATTTGATCGTACCGCTTTGCTTCCGCCCAACCTTTTTTCGCTAGCACCGAAGTAATCGCTGCAGTCAGGGTAGTTTTACCGTGATCGACGTGACCAATCGTTCCTACGTTCACATGGGGCTTTGTGCGTTCAAATTTCGTCTTGGACATTTCTATTTTCCTCCTGATGCTTTTGCGATCAGTTCATTCGCAATGTTTGTTGGGACCGGTTCATAATGACTAAATTCCATCGTGTAAGTCGCTCTTCCTTGACTGAGAGATCGGACTTGCGTGGCGTAACCGAACATGTCGCCGAGGGGAACTTCAGCATTAATAATCTGCGTTCCACCTTGGGGTTCCATGCTCATGATCTTTCCGCGACGAGAGTTCAAATCACCAATCACATCGCCCATGTAAGCGTCCGGAACAGCTACTTCCGTTTTCATAATGGGTTCTAGCAAGATAGGACCTGCTTTTCGGCAGGCATCCTTAAATGCCATGGATGCGGCAATCTTAAAGGCAATTTCGCTTGAGTCAACATCATGATACGAACCGTCAAAAACGGTAACCTTGATATCAACTACGGGATACCCGGCCTGAGTTCCTGTATCCATTGCTTCTTTAATGCCTTTTTCGATGGCGGGAATAAATTCTCGAGGAATGGTTCCCCCGACGATCCCGTTTTCAAATTCGAAACCTTTGGTTCTGCCTAAGGGCTCTACTTTCAACCAAACGTGTCCGTATTGTCCACGGCCCCCCGTTTGCTTAATGTATTTTCCTTCCATCTCGACAGATTTCGTAATCGTTTCTCGGTAGGCCACCATCGGTTTACCGACGTTGGCTTCTACTTTAAATTCACGAGTCAAACGATCCACAATGATCTCAAGGTGGAGTTCGCCCATACCTGCAATAATGGTTTGGTTAGTTTCTTCATCGACGCGCAGACGGAAGCTCGGATCTTCAATCGCCAACTTTTGCAGTGAAAGAGATAATTTTTCCTGATCTGCTTTAGATTTCGGCTCGATAGCAATCGAAATCACAGGCTCAGGGAAATGCATGGACTCTAAGGAGATCGTATGTTGCTCATCGCAAAGCGTATCTCCAGTGCGAGTAAACTTTAACCCTACGGCAGCAGCAATATCACCTGCTTTCACCTGACGTATTTCATTTTGTTTGTTCGCATGCATTTGAAGGAGTCGACCAATTCTTTCGCGTTTCCCTTGACGAGAATTGACGACGTAAGAACCGGACTCCAAGGTTCCTGCATAGACCCGGAAGAAGGTCAATTGACCGACATACGGATCTGTCAAAATTTTAAAAGCTAAGGCACTGAAAGGTTCCTCGTTGGAGGGTTTTCTTTCTAAAAGCTCTTCAGGATTATCAGGATTAAAACCTTTTACCGGGGGTTTATCTAAAGGACACGGTAAGAAGGCAATCACAGCATCTAATAAAGGTTGAATCCCTTTATTTTTGAAAGCCGTGCCACAGAAAGTAGGAACGATCTTATTTCGTAAGCAGGCCTTACGGGCGGCCGCTTTAATTTCGTCGACCGTCAATGCAACTCCGTCAAAGTATTTCTGAAGTAAGGCTTCATCTTCTTCAGCTACGGACTCGATAAGCTTTTCACGATAGGCCTTAAGCTGTTCTTTATATTCTTCAGGGACCTCGGCAGTGCGGTATTTATCCCCGTTAGCGTCCACATCATAAATGTAGGCTTTTTCTTCGATGACATCGATGACACCCATGAATTTATCTTCCGCACCAATGGGGAAGTTAAA
>CAZDML010000190.1:0-2585 GCA_964506645.1 uncultured Elusimicrobia bacterium
ACAGTTGCGGGACCTCTGCGCTTTCTTTTTCTGGGGTTCGTGGGTCGCTTCAACAAATCGCCCGGGCGATACAGTGACCTATACAAATAACTGGCCGCACGAGGCGCTCGTGGGCAATCGCCCCTCGGGCGAAGCTGTTGTTTGGACCGGGGTGAGTATCATCATGCTTCTGGCCGGCATCTGCGCCATGGTCTGGTACTATGCGTCGCGTCCTTACAGCCGTCCCGCCGAGCAAGTGCCTGCGACCGATCCTCTTTTGGGTAATCAGGCCACGCCTTCACAAAAAGCAGCCGTAAAGTATTTCTGGGTGGTATCTGGACTCATACTGACTCAGATTGTTGTGGGGGTTATCACCGCGCACTATGGGGTTGAAGGCAATGGTTTTTATGGAATACCTTTGGCGCGCTGGCTTCCTTATAGTGTGGTGAGGACGTGGCATGTCCAGCTGGGATTGTTCTGGATTGCGACCGCGTGGTTGGCCGCTGGCTTGGTGATTGGTCCGGTGATTAGTGGTACGGAACCCGTTGGACAAAAGTGGGGGGTGAATATTCTTTTCGGCGCTCTTCTCGTAATTGTCGTGGGGTCGCTAGCTGGGGAATGGATGAGTATTCATCATAAGCTCGCCGGAAATTCTTGGTTTTTTTGGGGACATCAAGGATATGAGTATGTGGATCTGGGAAGAATCTGGCAGTTGGGACTTTTTGCCGGTCTTTTTATCTGGCTCTTTCTTGTCTTGCGCGCGGTATGGCCGGCACTCAAACGAGACGATGAACAACGTCCGTTGCTGATCCTCTTCCTTATTTCGTCGGCGGCGATTGCTGGATTCTATGGGGCGGGACTGGCCTGGGGACAACATACGCCGCTCTCTATTGTGGAGTACTGGCGCTGGTGGGTGGTGCATTTGTGGGTGGAAGGGTTCTTTGAGGTCTTTGCCACGGTGGTCATCGCCTTTTTCTTCGCGCGATTGCGTTTGATCCAGCCGCGCATCGCCGCGGAAGCGACGCTTCTCTCCGCGACTATCTACCTGGCGGGCGGCATTATCGGGACGCTTCATCATCTGTATTGGGCGGGGACACCGACCGTTGCGTTGGCTTGGGGATCGGTGTTTAGCGCGCTGGAAGTTGTGCCGTTGGTGCTGGTCGCTTACGCCGCCTGGGATGACATCCGGATGTCGCGCGCCACCGTCTGGGTCCAGAAATATCGCTGGCCGATTCACTTCTTCATCGCGGTGGCGTTCTGGAATATGGTGGGGGCCGGACTTTTCGGTTTCATGATTAACCCACCGATCGCCCTCTACTATATGCAGGGGCTCAATACGACGCCGCTGCATGGCCATGCTGCGCTTTTCGGGGTGTATGGGATGCTGGGGATCGGTTTGATGCTCTTTAGTCTTCGGGCGCTTCGTCCGGATGCGGAATGGAAGGAAGGTCTTTTAAAATTTTCCTTTTGGAGCATGAACGGAGGACTTTTAGGGATGGTCCTGTTAAGTCTTCTCCCCGTGGGATTGATGCAGACATGGGCGTCCGTAGAAAAGGGGTATTGGTATGCCCGGAGTTCCGAATTTCTCCATACGCCGATCATTCAGGTTTTTCGCTGGATGCGTGTGCCGGGGGATACCGTTTTTGCTTTGGGGGCTATTGCGCTGGTTATTTTTGTCTTTGGGCTTCAGACCGGGCATTCCCTGCGTAAAAAAGTATAGCGCTCATACACGAGTCGACTCGAAGAGATTCAAATGGTGTCTGCCTCTAGGCCGAGTGGTATGGTTCTCACCGTCCGGATGTGGTAAAATAATGTCCTACTTCCGATCAGCGCCGATCCAAGTAAATCCAATTTACACTCGAGAACTTGTATGGCATTACCGGACCCATCCACATCTTCTGCTAAACGTATTGATGAAGAGCTCGCGCGCTACATCAACTTAAAGCTCGCTGCCCTCGGTCAACCCACGTCCAAAGCCACCTCCGATCCCTATTTTCAGGAGATCACGGCGCCGCTCTTGCGTAACTTTCATCAGAAAGACCAGGTGCTCGGGTGGCCGTTATGTCCGGTCGATGCGCGCATTCAGTCCTTTTTAGAGGCCTATCTGAAAGATGTCTGTCCGAAGGGCGTCCCGCATTTGCCCGGCAATACGTTTGTCATGGATCGTCCGGGACTGGCACGCGCGATGTCGTTTCCTGCCACATCCGATGCGTTTGCCTCTCCCTATTTAAATTCGTACCGCACCCAGCAGGGCGTCCTGCACAATCCCAAAAGCGACCGCCGTACGACCCAGGGCGTGTTTCATGTGGCCGAGGGCGGATTCCCGATTCCCGAAGACAAGCCCGCTGTGCCCAAAGTCGTCTATGCCAAGCTTCTGGCGACTGCGTTGACCCCCCCGGACGATGTACTCACGCTGCCCTTTACGGCCGATCAAACCGCGGCACAAGCCAAACTTTTTGTTTCGCTGCTCATGCGCCCGATCATATGTCCAGCCACAGACCGCGACCCGGCAAAGTCGATGGAGATTCGTTTTTTTGCGCCAGGGACACTGGTCAGCAATCTGGATTTTGTGGAAGGCATTTTTGGGAACGGTGGGGATCCCTACC
>CAZDML010000191.1:0-2583 GCA_964506645.1 uncultured Elusimicrobia bacterium
GGTACAGCGTTTGATCGGAATGCGATGCGAGCAAAGACAACTGGTTTTTAAGTGCGTTGAGCATGGTTCGAGGTCTCCTTTAAGGAATTTTCAGTATCCCAATGTTGTTGAAGTTTCTTTTCAATTTCAATCAAAAGAAAGGATGCCACCGCCAGTCCAATCACTTTCGCCCATGCCAGGGCGGGGATGGGGGCTGTTCCAAACCAGTGGTTCATTGTGGGGAGATAGGTCAGAAGCAGCTGAAGGGCTCCCATGCCGATAAAGCCAGCGACCGCCCAGGGGTTGCTCCATAGTCCCAATTTCACGGGAGATTGGGTGAAAGAGCGGCAATTGAAGAGATAAAACATTTCTATAAAGACAATAACATTCACCACGATTGTCCGCGCGGATGCAACAGTTCCTCCCCCGGTGACTACATGGTCGTAGATCCAAAACCCTCCGGCCGCCATGATCGCGCTCACTCCGATGACTCGGACGAACAGAACACGGGAAAGAATGGGCTGATTGGGATTGCGTGGCGGACGATTCATTATCCCTGGCTCCGAGGGCTCAAAAGCCAGCATCAGTCCAAGCATTAAAGCCGTCGTCATATTTATCCAGAGAATTTGAACGGGAGTTACGGGTGATACAAGCCCAAAGAGGACGGCCAATAAAATAAGACATCCTTCCCCTAAATTGGTTGGAAGTGTCCAGAGAATAAATTTAGTGAGGTTGTCGTAGACGCCGCGGCCCTCTTCGACAGCATCCTTAATCGTCGCAAAGTTGTCATCCGTTAAAAGGAGATCGGCCGCTTCGCGCGCCACATCAGTTCCGGCTCTGCCCATGGCAATACCGATATCGGCCTGCTTGAGGGCGGGAGCGTCATTGACCCCATCTCCGGTCATCGCTACGATGTGCCCGCGAGATTGCAGGGCTTTCACCAGACGCAGTTTCTGTGAGGGGTCCACGCGTGCGAAGACAGAGATAGCATCGATCTGAGAGCTTAGCGCCTCTTCCGAGAGGCTGGCGATTTCCTTTCCGGTTAAGATGCGTACTGGCGCCGAGTGTCCTGGGGTGCTGCCCAGTGCGAGTTGCTGGGCAATCGCTCCGGCCGTCAGTGGGTGATCGCCCGTGATCATCTTGACCTGAATTCCTGCCCGATGACAGGCTTCGATAGCCTCTTTCACCTCTGGGCGAGGCGGATCTATCATGGCCTGCAGGCCGAGGAATTGAAGCCGTCCCTGCCAAGGTGCTTTGCTTAACTCGGTATTGCCGAGGTCCAGGGTTCCTTCTGCGAAGGCCAGAACCCGATATCCCTGTCTTGCCAAAGCATCCGCGTCATGCACGATGTCCTCTCGCACGAGCGGCCGTAGGGTTCCCTCGGGGCCGCGCTGGGCCTGGCAAAGGTCCAGTACGCGCTCTACGGCGCCTTTGACAAAGAGGACATGCGAGTGCGCAGTATGGTCCACATGCAGAGTCGCCATGTATTGCCGATCCGATTCAAAAGGAATCACATCGATCCGAGGGAAATTTTTTAATAATTCTTCTGCTGATTTTCGTCCCTTTCGCGCGGAGATGTGAAGCGCGGCCTCCGTGGGATCCCCTTGAATTTTCCAGTGCCCCTCTTCCTCACTCACATGTGCGTCATTGCACAAAGCGCCCGCGCTCAACAAGCGCTCTATATTTTCGGGAATCTCGCTAAGAATGGCTCCGCGTGGATCGTAGAAATTTCCGGTGGGGGCATATCCGATACCGCTCACGCTATAAGTCTCCTGCCCGGCAATAAGGCGTTGAACGGTCATTTGATTTTGTGTCATCGTGCCTGTTTTATCCGAGCAGATAACGGTCGCGCCTCCCAGGGTTTCAACAGCCGGTAGTTTGCGGATAATGGCTCGGCGCGACGCCAGCCGTTTGACCCCGATCGCCAGCGTAATGGTGACCGCCGCAGGAAGTCCTTCGGGGATTATGCCCACCGCCAGTGCGACGGAGGCCATAAACATATCCAGCGTGGATTCTCCTCGAAGCAAACCTACGAAGAAGGAGATAACGGCCAGAACGCTGATAATCCATAGAAGAATCTGGCTGAAATGGGCAATTTTCCGCGTCAGCGGAGTTTCCAAACTCACGGCATCATTAATCATTTCTGCGATGTGTCCGCTCGCGGTTTGACGGCCTGTCGCGACAACCAGTCCCCATCCCTGGCCATAGGTGGCCCATGTTCCCGCAAACGCCATGTTGCGACGATCCGCGAGTACAGTTTCCGCTGGCAAGGGTGTAAATATCTTCTGAATGGGGAGTGACTCGCCCGTCAGTGTGGATTCATCCACCTGCAGATCTCTCCCATCCAGAAGCCTTAAATCTGCGGGAATTTTGTCTCCCGACTGAATAAAAACAAGATCTCCTGGAATTAAGTCCCGCGATGCAACGCGAAACTTTTTTCCTTCGCGCATGACAGTGGCTTCGGTTAAAACAAGTTTTTTCAGAGAGTCGACGGCTTTTTCCGCTTTGGATTCCTGCAAATAGCCGACTATGGCATTTAGAAAAACAACTCCAAAAATGACCCCTGCGTCCACATAGTGATCCAGGGCTGCTGTTACGGCAGCC
>CAZDML010000192.1:0-2490 GCA_964506645.1 uncultured Elusimicrobia bacterium
ATTCATTTTTGGGGTCTGGAAGTGGGTGCACCTGGTTCAACTCGGGATCGTTGCCACGGCAGGGACGGTCATGCTGGCAGCATTACCGTTTCTATTGGGGTGTCAGTTTTTATTGGTGTTTATCAGCTTTGATATGGCGCATGCGCCTGTGCAGCCGCTCCAACAGCGTTTACTCCGACAAACGCAGTAAAATTCCGGTGCGGCGGGCCCGCTGCAGGGCAAAGCGCAGCAACCAAAAATTGGCCGACAACGCGATGGCAAAAAGTCCGAAGCCCTTGAGCAGGGGATGACTCAGATGGGCTGAGGGGCCATAGAAACTACGGAAATATTCCAGGAAGTAGGTCAGCGGCACCACGAGTGCGATCCGGTAGAAGAAGGGCGGCAGCTGATTGACCGGGTAGTAAATGCCTGCCAACAGAATGAACAGGTACGCAAATGCCCACGCACTAATTTCCGCTTTTTGTCCGTACGTGAGAATCAGGACGCTGACAAACCCTCCTAAAAGCAGTGCCATTAAATACACACCGGTTAAAAGAAGTGCGGTCGCTTTCCAGCCCGGCAAATAAAATCCAAATGCCCAAACGGAAAACCCAGAAAGCAGTCCGAACACAATTGACCCGCGTACAATTCCCACCAGCCAGGGACCGACGATGTATTCAAAGATACCGGTGGGTGTCAGAAATGTGTGTTTGACACTTTTTGACCAAATGTCATGCAGCAGCGCATACGCCACATCGAGTTGGCTGACCTGCAGCGTGCCACCGATAATCGCCCCGGTCAAGATAAAGGCCTGCATACCGCGATCGAGCTTTAAGAAATTTCCCATGAGTCCGATCGACATCATTCCGACGATTGGCCAGAAAAGCATCTCAACGAGTGCAAAGATATTGCGCCGGGCAAAGAGGTAATCGCGATAGGCAAAAGCGAGAATGCGGTAGATCATTTCGCCAGCTCCAGGAAAACACCTTCCAGGTCGGCAACATTGACGCTCGCTTTGAGTTCAGCGGGCGTTCCGAGCGCCAGCACACGCCCTTCGCGCACAAAGGCGATCCGCTGGCAAAGCAGCTGCGCTTCCAGCATGTAGTGCGTCGTCATCACGATTGTGCAGCCAGTTTTCTTGTGATGGGCGACAATATACTCACGCACCCGTTTTGCAATATCAGGGTCAAGCCCGACCGTCGGTTCATCCAAAAAGAGAAGCTGGGGATTGTTCAGCAACGACTTCGCAAGCGCCATACGTTGTTTGGTTCCCGTGGAGACTTCATCAAAGCGACGATCTGCAAATTTTTCCAGCGCGAAGGCCTCGATCAGGGCATTGATACGCGTCTCCCGCTCCTTCCCTTTAATCCCGTAAAGCATGGCGTAGAAGCGCAGGTTTTCGCGAATCGTCAGGCTCCAGGCAAAATTGGCATTCCCAGAACAGAGATTGACTTTCGCGCGGATACGTTCGGGATGGGCGAGGGCAGACTCGCCCAAAATAGTCACACGGCCTTCATCGGGAAGGAGAAGAGTCGACAGCACATTTAGCAACGTCGTTTTCCCCGCCCCATTGGGGCCGAGCACCCCAAAAATTTCGCCCTGGTTAATGACTAGATCTACACCCCGCAGAGCCTGCGTGCCGTTCGCAAAGGTTTTTTTTGATGCCTTGAGTAAGAACCGCGTTCATCGCGGGTTTATTGGTGAGCGATTTTCAGAAGAAGAATGGTATCAATAACCGACCAAGCGAGAGAGGCAAAGAAAATAAAGTCTAGGAGAATGAAAAAATTGGTAGAGAGGAACTCCCGGGCTGAGTTATACGACTCCTCAATGTTTTCCAACTTAGTATCAACGGTTTTATAAAACTCATCGATCGTAAAAATTTTCCGCAGTGAAGCATACAGCGTACGTAGGTGCCAGTCGGAATCAATACGCTGGATGTGTGTTCCCACACTATACAGCGATTCGACAATGGCCAGCTTATCGCGACCAAAATCGAGCGCCTCGCGTGAAAAGCGTTGATACTGATTGGGGATTAGCCAGAATTTGTAATACGGGGGTAGATGCTCGAGCACTTTCTGGGCGTCGTCAAGCTCACGGTTTAAAATGAAGTTATAGGCCTTCAGGCTCCAATACTGGGAGTAGGCCGTGCGCAGGAGTTCCAGAATAGTCGGGGCTTCGGCCGAGTACACTACGGCGCCAAAGCGTTCGATGAGAATCATTTCATTTTCGTAGTACCCGTAATTCTGAAACGCCGCTTGCTCGAGCACAAATTCGGAGAGATCTTCATAGCGGTGTTCGCCTGCCACAATCCCATAGAGTTCTTTACGATGATGTTTAATAAACGACCCTGCGTCTTTGAATGACCGCGCTTCGTTATGCGTTTCATCGCCAATCACAAAGATAGGAAAGAGATCGACTTCCTGAAGCCGCTTCTCATAGCGATAGCTGGCATATTCAGAGGCCTGTCGGATTACGCCGTCCACCAGACTTTGGCAATACACTGCAATGGGC
>CAZDML010000193.1:0-2467 GCA_964506645.1 uncultured Elusimicrobia bacterium
GAGCCCTTTTCCATTGTTGCGAAACGGCCCATAAACAATACCCCGCACGCATAGAAATGGCAGACTTCCCACCGATCGTAAAGCGTGCGGCTGCCCCTCCCAGGTCAGTGCCGAAGGGAGGATGCCCGTCAGTAAACCATACACACAGAACACGATCCATGTCTTTGTGGCGGTGTCACTTTCCCGCGGCGCGTCTGTTGATTTGTGCCTGATTCGAATTAACCAAGAAACGAAAAATAAAAGAAATCCGAGCGCGTCTGTCCAGCTGATCTCCCCTATGATTTGCGTTGAATGACGTAAATTGGAGTCTCCATGAAAAACCAAATAGTGCGGGCTTACATAGCTTGAAAAATTTAAGAAAAAAAGCCGTAGGGAAAAAAGAAAGGAGTGCTCTTGAAGAAAAGAATCGGAGAAAATAAATAAATCAGAAAAACGCTGCGAGGAGGGAGTAGAGACACAATAATGAAAAAGCGGTACCAGGCTGATACCTAAAAGCCCTAGAAAAATTGCCCAGTACTTCGCGTCAAACTTCTTTTGCTGCCAATCGGCCCAAAGTAGACCCGGCAGGAGCATAGGAATGTGTAGCCGGGTGGGTGGATATGAATACATTGCCAATGCGAAACAGAGCGCAGAAATGGCGGCATTCCTCCGTAGATGATTCACAAAGAAAAAATAACAGCCCCATATCAGAAAAGCCGGAACAAAGGCGACCATGGTCGAAAATCGCCCGATCTGAAATGCCCATGGGGAAAGAGAGATCGAAAGAATTGATAACAAAGCGCCAAGCGGTGGCAGCCAAATGCGTGCAAAAAGATAAAGTCCCCCCGTCGCCAATACGATCCAAAACGCCGATATCGCCCGGATGCTATTTATCGAGCATCCGAAGAGTCTGTACCACAGAGCTCCAAAGTAAAGATGGGTAGGTGGAACAAATCCTGCGATGGGTTGAAATTTGGGTTCGAATTGCGGGGAGTACAGAGGAAAGCGTTGGTCGACGGCATTTTTGCCTGTTTGCGCGAGACAGAGGATGTGTGTTGCGTTTGATGCTTCATCCACAAAAAAACCAGGAGGAGATTTTTCAAGACCATAAAAGCGCATCAACGTCATCCCTCCAATAATCAGCAAAAGAACGCGGATCTGGTTGCGGTTTATCATCGGACTTTCTTTTCAGATTTCTCTCGCAGGAGGAGACAAAATGGCCCCATATCTTGCACGCCGGCGACCGGTTTAAAATGCATTTGTAAGTATCGAAGTGCATCCGGAGAATTGGGGTCTTGTAGGAGTGCCCGCGTCGCAATCACGATATCTACTTCAGGACGTGCGAGGTCACGCTCCAAGTGTTTCGTTAAAGAGGATGTTAAGGACCCATAGTAAAACGGCACGATTTGAATCATGCCGCTGGAAGGCGAATGTCGGCTATAGAAATAAAGAGAGGGTTCGTATCCCCAGTGATAAAACGTTTTTCCGGGTGGCAACATACGTCCTAAATCTTCCCCCACCCGCTTGTCAGTGACAAAACGTTCTCCCCATGCCCGTCGTGAGCACTCCTCTGGGCTGAGACGAAAAGGCAACAAGGCTTCGGGCAACAGTGAAATAAGAATCCCTATCCCCACGACTTTACAGAGGCGTGAATCCCGGAAGAGATCGCGTGTTCCAAGTGTCCAACCAGCACCGAGCGCAAGCACAGGAATCCATAGTTGGTAATAATGGGAATAGTAACGTCCAGGCAGAGCTACAGCAAAGTGAGTGCCAATGACATAGGCGATCCAGAAATACCAAAAAGGTGACAACTGTTTTCGAAGCGCTCCGATCAAACCGAGTATTGAGAGGAGTGCAGAGCCAATGAGACAATGAAGAGCTTCTCTGCGAAGAAGGTTGTCTGCAATAACAACAGGAAATGAAAATGAATGCCACATATTGTGCCAGAACCCCTGCCATTCGGGACCTGCATTGACATAATCCAGGTTGAAGGAAATGACGGATGCGTAAAACAAATTCCATTGGTTGTGCAAGCAAAGCAGTATGCCCATGAAGACCAGAACACTACTCCCAGTGGCGATCGCCCAGCGCCGATAGCAAGATTGGCGATCCTGATGGTTCGTCAGGCAATCTGCCAAAAAGAACATGTAAACGATGGGCAGACTATTCAGCTTATACAGTACCGCGAAGGATAAGAAAATGCCCAGCGCGATACTGCGGACCCACTCTTTCCTGTGCGCGTCCTTTGAGGAGAGTAGAAGCGATAAGGCGCTCATCAGGCACGCGTTTACGAAAAGTTCGCCGTTCGGTAAATTACCTTCCAAGAGTAATGCCCCTGAGCTGAGAGCCCAAACCGCAGCAGCCCAAAGCCCGGGTTCTTGCTTTTTTGAGTTCAGCGATAGGGTGTAATAGAGGGCGAGCATAACCCACAAACTAAAGAAGAGATTCAAGAAAACGATTTGTGAGGATCCATAACCAGCGATTTTTT
>CAZDML010000194.1:0-2456 GCA_964506645.1 uncultured Elusimicrobia bacterium
GGATCCCCTGCTCCATAGGGTTCTCTCCAGTGGTAGTTACATTTTGGGGGAACAAAATCAGGCCTTTGAGAAGGATTTGGCCCAGTATTGCGGGGTCAAACATGCCATCGGTGTCAATTCAGGCACGGATGCGATTCTTCTCGCCTTGCGTGCCCTCAATATCGGCGCTGGCGATGAGGTGATTCTGCCGGCGATGACGTTTATCGCGACAGCCGAACCCGTGGTTCAGTTGGGAGCAAAGCCCGTCTTCGTCGATATCGATTTGAAAGGGTATGCTCTCCACCCTGACGACGTGAGGCGACATATCACCTCCCGAACTAAAGCGATCATTGCTGTTCACTTGTACGGTCATCCCGCACCCATGGCTGCGCTTCAGGAAATTGCTGACGACAAGGACATTCCAGTCATCGAGGACGCGGCGCAGGCGCTAGGTGCTTCCTATGACGGAAAAAAAGTCGGAAGCCTCGGAACCATGGCCTGCATCAGCTTCTATCCCACGAAGAACTTAGGCGCTTATGGCGATGGCGGAGCCGTTTTAACCTCGGATGAAAAGTTAGCGGAACGTCTTCGACTCTTTCGAAACCATGGCGCCGCCATCAAATATCAGCATGAGGAGATAGGGTACAACTCTCGCTTGGATGAAATTCAGGCAGCAATTCTTCGTACGAAACTTCCTTATCTCAACAAGTGGAATGCTAAACGCAAAGTCTTGGCAACTCGCTATGCCAAAAAATTAGCGGGATTGCCACTTCTTCTTCCCACGAGTGCACCGAAGGTTGACCACATTTTTCACCTGTATTCGATTCGTACCTCGCAGCGTAATGCCTTGCGGGACCATCTTTATCGCCAGGGCATTATGGCGGCTCTCCATTATCCGACGCCACTTCACTTGGCCCCGGCCCTCCGATATCTTGGGGGGAAGCGTGGCGATTATCCGAATAGTGAAACATTGGCTAATGAAACGTTAAGCCTTCCGCTCTTTCCTCAAATGACACCAGCCGATATCGATCGGGTCGCTCAGGCTGTCCGCGACTTCTTCCAGCAATAAACGATGAAATGCCCCGTCCTTCCAAGAGACTGGGTCCTCAATGCGGCGGTTCTCTTCGCGAGTCTTGCGTGGGGAGTCTATCGCCTATGGGTCTTAAGCCAACGATGATGGAGACGGTTATTGTCTATGGTCCTACCGTTCTTTGGGCATTAGGCCTTTTCGAATTTCTTGTCCAGATCCTCTTCGTGGGCCCTTCATCTCAGACTCTAGGCTGGAGCGTCATACTGTCCTTCCTAGTTATGGTGGCTAGCCTCATCAAACAACGCCATTATTTATCTCGAAAATGCACAATCTTACGTGCTGAATTGAGAGTCAGTCCACTTCTTTTTAAAGGCCTCCTAGGTATTCTTTTTGGGATGTTTCTACTCGCCGGAATGGAGGCTCGCCTGCCGCCCCATCTTCCTCAAGAATTCGATGCCATCAATTACCACATGGCCCTCGCACGCCAACATCTCCTCGCTGGGACGTTGGGCCATTTAAAGTGGTCTGCGGCGGATCTCTGGCCTATGCCGCTTCAATGGGGACTTGCTCCTTTTTGGTTTATGACTGACACGCTCCATAAGTGGCCGCAGTATATTTTCTCGTTGTGGAGCTTTGGTTTTTTGGTATCGCTGGGGTGTCGCCGTATGTACGGCTATCTCGGATGGATTCCTGCCGTCGCATTTTTTACAACGCACGGGGCGATGATTCAGATGGGTACGGCGATGATGGATTTCACGCAACTCTATTTTCTTCTGGCGTTTTTCCATGCACTGGAATTGGAGCGTAAGGGATGGGCGGCGCTGCATCTGGGTGTTTTTTCTTCCGCTAAAGCGTTTAGTCCTTTGCAAACACTTTTCGTAGTGATCGGAGTTCTGTTTTTTTATCGTATTGTCTCGGGAGTGTCGTTGAGTTCCTTTTGGGTGCGGTGGAAGTTTTTCATTTTAGGAGTCTGCAGTATTGTGCTGGTGCTGCTATCACGATCCATCCTTGTGGGCCTCGAGCGTGCTGGAACGCCGCTCTTCCCGTTTGCGCCCTGCGCCATCGCGAGTGTTTCTGGGTGTTCAGATCAAGCGGGGAAAACGATTAGGCGTGTGGCACAAAATCAGCAAGCCACTCGCAATGCGTATGGCGAAGGACGAACATTTCTTTCTTTTGCGAAACACATTTGGAAGGTGGCCGTGCCAGAACACGGAGTTAATAATGCCTATGACTATCCCTTAGGCCTTGCGTGGCTACTCTGGTGTCTCTTCGTTCCGTTTACGATCCATCAGTCGTTTGCTTCTCGCCAATGGTCGTTGGTTTTTGTAACGGCCTGTGCTTTTTGGGCGGTGTGGTGGTTCGGCAGTCAACAAGCGCGCTGGCTTTACCCCACGTTAGCGCTGGGCTGGCTTGGAACAATGACTATACAAAAGCGAATCTACCCGGC
>CAZDML010000195.1:0-2437 GCA_964506645.1 uncultured Elusimicrobia bacterium
CCGGCTGCGTCATTCTGGCCCCGCATCTCTTGGGTCTTAAGAAAAAAGAACTCGGTCTACCACACTGGGACCAAGCCACGGAGCGCCAGCGTCGTGACGGGATGTGCTGGAAGGCTGAAGGGGATCTTTACAACGGCGGCAATGCCTTTAAGATCACCTGCCGGGATCACCGCGGCGTGATGGTGACGATTATTGCCGACAACTATTTTGGCTACTGCAAAAAGGAAGTCAAAACGCAGATCAGCTACGCGGCCAACCTCTATGGAATGGCCGAAGAAGAACATGCCGGAGGTGCTCTGGCCTATCCGACCTATGTATTGGGGCAGGATTTCTTCGCCGATCGCAGCTGGGTGTTGAAGAAGACAACCTTTGAGCAGGCCATGGATTTTCTGGGCGACCGCGTGGAGCGCAAGCCGCAGCGCTATGCGGTGGATCGTCGATATGGGGATATTTTCTACGTTCCAGAAAACGCTTATTTCAGCGTACGCGAAGGGGTTGTCACCTGGACCTATGCTGGCGGGTCCCATCAGTTGCCGTTACGCGAACACGATGTCTTCATTTTGCCGTCGGGGTATAAGATCCGTCTGGAGCAACAGTTGGGGGGTAAAACGTGGCGGCTGGTGGGGTCGCGGCCGGACGGGACCTTCTGCCATAAGCCTTGTACCGTTTCCGGTGGCGGGAAATCTGAAATCTCAAAATCGATTGCGCCGATGATCCGCAAGGGTCCGGTGATTGTAAAGGATTACCAGCGCGACATGGATCAAGTCGCAGAAATTGTGAAGCGCGATTTTTCCACGATTTATAAACAACCTCAGACCGATATCCGTGCCAAGCGGCCGCTCTTAAGCCCGGAACGCTCGCTGGGGTCGGTGGTGAAGCTTCTGACCCCGTCGGCCGAATATACCGATGCGTATAACACCTGGCTGCGCGAACTTCCGCAGACCATCCGTCAACTGGTGTTTGTGGTGAAGCGCTACTACCGTCCGGAATGGGGCACGGCCTGGCGTGAACATTTTACGGTAGACCACATTAACGGATTTCACGGACATGAACTGAAATACGACGATGAAAAGCTTCTGGCCAACTACCTGCGTATTGGGTTTGAGCCGGATGGCTCCTGGCGTATGTTTAAAGTGCGGCCTGATTTTAATCCCGCTGATAAAGTGCAGATGGAAGACGACATTACCGTGTCGGTGGTGCTCCCACGCGAACGTCTGAGCGATCTGAATCTCGATTATCCCAATCCAAGCGTGAAGCTGGTCGCCAACTGCGAGTCGCTCCTCTTTCAGCGGCCTGACGATGCGGTTTATCGCGGCTTCGATAAGCAGGCGGAGCTGGATATTGCGACGCCGGGTACGTTTCTGTCCAACTTTGAACCGCTGACCCATGCGCAGGCCCAGGACATGGTCGACCATATTGCCGATTTTGATCTTTTCACCGATCCGATAAAGACCCTGTTCCGGGAATTCGTACAGAATCCCTCGGCGCAGTTTATTGTGTCGTCCGCCAATCCACGTCTTGTGAACGGGAAGCCCTCGAAGAATCCTCGGTATCTCCAGAAACGACCCGATCGCGTGCATCATCGCGACACCTATATCGCTGAAATTGGCGCGCGTATTAACCGCGCTATCCCCGCCGATCGCCCCGTGTATTTCCCCGTACGTGCGCTGCTTCCTGGGCGCCGCAATAATCCGGCACAACCCGAAATTAAATTGCCACCGCTGGCGGTCTACAATCCAATTCACTATCAGGAACTGCCTGAACTGTTTATGGATTTCGTCTGCAGTCTGACGGGAAAGTCGCCCTCAACAACTGGATTCGGCAGCGAAGGCGGTCTGACCAAAGGGCCGTTTAATGCTCTCTGGCCGGTGGTCGACATGAACAACGCCCTGGTCTCGGCCATTTTGACGGGGTACGCAGGATTCTCGAGTGCGGCTGGCTACATTGGAGCGCGCTATGAGATGGAGCACGATGTCAGCATGCTGGTCCCGGAAGTCTGGTGCCGCATGGAAATTCAGGAACGTGACCCCAAGTTTCTGATTGAAAACGGCTTCCTGGAAAAAGTGAAGGATTTCGAACACAACGGAAAGAAGATTTTGGCAAGCCGGCTCGGCTACCGGATAACCTCGCTTTTTGCTGACCGTTTCTTGGGCCGTATTTTTGAAACACCCAGTATGATTTTTCCGGAAGAGTTGCTCCGTCCAGAAAAACAGGGCCTGGAAGATTTTGTGTCGGGGATTGAAAGTATTATGGAAGCGCAGACACGCGTGGCCAAGGGGTATTTCTCTGACGGTAGTGTGGAGGCGGCCTGCCCACCCCTCAAAGCCCTTCTGCACATCATGGCCAATGGCACTTACGAAGGAAAAGGAATTGACGATCCTGCCGGTCGAACACTCTTTACGCGCGAGTCGCTCGGTGCCAGCACCGGGTATCGGGA
>CAZDML010000196.1:0-2420 GCA_964506645.1 uncultured Elusimicrobia bacterium
ATTGCCTACCATGGGAATTGCACACTCCCAGACAATTGCAACTCTCCATTCAATCGAGAGTAGATTTTGAACCGCTTGCTGGTCACGTAGTACGTTGGCATTTAATTTCTTGCGCCAAAACGCCTTGTTTGAACTCGGCCATTTAAAGGCCGAACAACGATGCCGATGCCAAAAGCACCCGTGAACAAAGATTACCGCCTTGTACTTGGGCAACACAATATCCGGCTTCCCCGGCAAATCTCTGCGATGCAAGCTGAAACGGAATCCTTGCGCATGCAAAATTTTGCGAAGCTGCACCTCAGGCCGTGTGTCCCACCCCCGGATCCCCGCCATCATCCTGCTTCGGACTGCCGGGCTAACAACATCCATAGTTAGGTTTCGTCACCTACTCGCAGCAACCGCATTGACGAAGTACAAGCGGCTTCATAAACCACTTCTCCGTGCAGCGCAAACAACTGGTCTATGACGCCTCGCAGTTGCATGACCTCGACTGCATTGAACATCGCTCTTCCGTTTACGATTCGCACGATTTCTTCCGGATCGTCGTCCGGATGAAAGAGCAGGCCAGCGGTTCCCATCATGTCAAACCAGTTGTACATTCCTTTCATTGTGAGATCCGCGCACTGCGGAATACGAGTAGGCATGTTCATGTGCACCCCTATGCAGCCACAGCAAGATTTGCGAACGCAAGCTGCGTGTCGTCCTGATTGATGAATTGCACCATCAAACGGGCGGCCGCTTTCATTACCGGCACAGCGACACTATTGCCAAACTGCTGATATGCCCTCGTATCAGACACCACTATCTTGAAATCGTTCGGCATGCCCATGAGCCTTGCGCATTCCCGAGGTGTGAGCCTTCGCGGATTTTTTCCGCGCTGGCGAACAAGGATTTCCGAACCGTCCTTGTGATACCGCGCAGACAATGTCCGCGAGACATCTTTCGGGCCGACCAAGCCAAAACCGAAGCCATTCCCTTTTGCCCTGTGCTTTGCAGCGTAATTTTGCAAATAAGTCCACAAATGATCAGATAGTGTGTACTTGGGATTCACTCGTTTCTTCTTGTGGTCGAAGTAGCGATCTTCATCCCATGGAATCACTGGCTCTTCGCCATTTGTCTTGTGAAGAATTGAGTCGAGTGTGACTTCACCCTTTTGTGGAAGGTCCAATGCCGCCCAATCAAATCCTGATTCTTCCCGAAAGCCAGCAATCAGGATTCGCTCACGATGTTGTGGAAGAAAGTGGGCAGCATCAACGACTCTCGCCTTGACGTGATACCCCAGCTCTTCGCGAAGAGTCCGCATGATGATGTCAAAGGTTCTACCCTTGTCATGGGAAGCCAGATTTTTGACGTTCTCAAGAAGGAAAGCCTTGGGCTGCTTTTCCTTGATGATTCGCGCCACGTCGAAAAAGAGCGTGCCCTGCGTTTCATCCTCAAACCCGTGTCTGCGCCCCAGTGCATTCTTTTTGGAAACTCCAGCGATGGAAAACGGCTGACATGGAAATCCTGCGAGCAGAACGTCATGGTCAGGGATGTCCTTCGCATCAATTTCCGTGATATCGCCTTCGATTGGGTGGTGCGTACCAAAATTCATCGCATAAGTACGCTGTGCGTGCTTGTCCCATTCGCTAGTGAAAACGCATTGCCCGCCAACATCCTCAAAAGCGCGACGGATTCCGCCGATGCCTGCGAAGAGATCGATGAAAGTGAACGCATGGTTGCTTGGTTCAACAACATGCAGCCCGAGAGAAATCTGGCGCAACATCTCAATGGTGCTTTTCGGCGGCTCGCTCTCCTTGGCTTCCCATCGCCGGATTGTCCGGACGTTATGTCCAAGAAGCCTGCTAATCTCGAATTGAGTGTGATGCTTCCGTGCGGCAGCAAGGTACGTGTGAAAAGCAGTTTCCGCTGAAGCCGTCGTCAAGACCTTGGCCATAGTCGTCCTTATCTTTCTGGGAATAAAACCGGACATTACGCCCGCTTTTCCACCCAGTCAAGAAATTTCGCTGTATTTTTATTCAGACCCGAAGATTCTTTTATCCGCGGGCCTCTCGAGACATTTTTGCCCTAAACGCCGCGCCAGGACTAGCGATTTGCGTCCGTAAAGGAAAAAATGGCGCACGTCGGTGCAAGTGAGTAGCTCAGCTAGACCCGAGCACCCCACCCGTAAAATGGCGGCATGTCCCACGCCCATTCGCACTCCTCCGACGATTCGCCCCCCACCACTGCCGCAAAAGGAACCCCGGTCCCAAAAAGCGATTGGTCCGTCATCCGCTCGCTGCTGCCTTACCTCTGGGAGTTCCGCTGGCGCGTGGCGCTGGCGCTTCTCTTCCTGGTCACCGCCAAGCTCGCCAACATCGGCGTGCCGCTGCTGCTGAAAGAGATCGTCGATTCGCTGGACAAGTCCAAGGCGGTGCTGG
>CAZDML010000197.1:0-2348 GCA_964506645.1 uncultured Elusimicrobia bacterium
GTAAGTTCGAACACTTTTTTAACCGAGGCATAGACGTTGATAATCTTCAGTCCACCCTGGTATTTCTTCAGGTTTGAAAGGCTTGAAATCAGCGCGCCAATGCCGGAAGAATCGATATAGGACACTTTCTCGAGATTAATAATCACATTGTATTTCTGCGCTTCAATTAGCTTTTGAATTATATCTTTGATCTCCGGCGCGTTATAAAGGTCGATTTCTCCCTGAATATCGAGGACTGTGATACCATCTTTTTCTCGCTGGCTGATTTCCATGGTTTTTGCTCCGGTTAGTTTATGTTTTACCCATCTTTAAGGCTATCTTTATCGTCAATCAAAAAACAACATTCATTGCGCAGGATTCTCAGTTCTTCTTTAGCTCATCGATTGCGCGTTGTAACTGGACATCAAATTCGAGATCCATGACCGGACGGGTGTCATTCTTTGACAGCTCATCTTTCAGTGAACGCTTCGCCGCGTAGTCAGATAATGTCAACCCCTTACCTGCCACCAATTTCTGGAATTTCTTCGCCGTTTCCGGTGAATAGGTTTTATTCTCTTTCACAAAATCCTGGAGTATTTTCTTTTCCCGGATCTCCTTGTAATGGCGGCGATCGTCTTTATTAAAGTCCAGGGCAGGTACATTAATATCCGGCTCGATGCCTTTCTTGTGGATGGAAACACCGGAAGGAGTATAATACTTCTGTATCGTCAGCGCCATGGATGTGCCGTACATCATGCTGATTACATTCTGCACGGAACCCTTCCCGAAAGTTTTTACGCCAATAAACTTGCCGCGCTTATGGTCCTTTATGGCTCCAGTAACAATCTCGCTCGCGGATGCTGACCCCTCATTCGCGAGGACGATCAGCGGGATATCAGCCGCGATGGCAGCTGAAGGATCTGCATTAAAGACTTTGTCCAACTCTTTCTTGCGGCCGCGCGTTGAAACGATCACCCCTGACTTTATAAAGAAATTGCTGATCCGGTGCGCAGCGTCGAGCAGTCCGCCCGGATTCCAGCGCAGGTCGAGGATAACACCCTTTGCTTTCTTCTTTTTGAACTCCGTCAAGGCCTTTGCCAGGTCGTCCGTTGCAGTTTGGTTAAACTGCTTGAGGCGGACGTAGCCAAGTCTTTCGCTTTCCATGAACTGCGAGGTCACTACCTGGATCTTTATCACTTCGCGCACGAGGTCAAAGTAAAGAATTTCGTCTTCGCCTTCACGCACCACACTGATGTTCACAGAGGTGCCCGGCTTGCCGCGCAGGTGCTTCACAGCCTCGGAGAGGGAAAGGTCACGAGTTGACTTCTTGTCGATTTCTATGATCTTATCGCCTGGCTTAATGCCAGCGCGCATCGCGGGCGTATCTTCAATTGGCGAAACCACGGTGAGGACATTGTCGCGCTGCGAGATCTCGATCCCCAGGCCGCCGAAGTTGCCGCGCATTTCTGTCTGGAGTTCGTTCGTTTCTTCCTGTGTCATGAAACGCGTGTGCGCATCGTCGAGCGCACCGAGCATACCGCGGATTGCACCGAACAGCAGAGCCTGCCGGGAAACGTCATCTACGTAATCATTGCGAACATGAAAGAGTGCGGCATTGAAGAGTTCGGTAAGCCCTTCTTCGGAAATTTCTTTCTTCGCATTAGTATCAATTTGACCTGCGGTTGCCGCGGTAAAAATGGCGAGACAGATGAAGAGACCGAGGAACTTCTTTCGGCGGTCTGCGGTGCGGCCGCCGCGCACTTTCTGGTCAACGGGGGCGGAAGAATTAATTTCGTTCATGGCTGATGTCTGGGGTGTCATCGATGAGTCCGATTGTCGGTCAATCATTTTACCGTTCGGATGGCCTGACGCTTCGTCTACCCGGAATCCGACTGCCGGCAGGGAGCCCCGCCTGGGGCCTGCGCGTGTAAAGAATTGACACCCTGTTTCTCAACGGGATTTTTCAATTAAACTACACGGTTCCATGAGAAAAAACCAGACTTACCGCACCGTCGCTCTTGCGGCGATGCTTATTCCAAAATTGTACGCTGCCGATGCGCAGAGCTTTGTACATCCCTCTGACGTTGCCAAGCAAATGCAGGCAAAATTCAAGAGCCTGAAGACCTACCAGGCAGATTTTTCGCTCAGCATCAAAGACCTCAACAAGACCAAGGTCAGTTCCGGTGTAGCCACGTATGGCGAAGGCGGCAAACTCAATTTTACTTTTAGCCAACCCGCTGGGGACATCATTGTCTCCAATGGACAGACACTCTTCGTATATGTTGCCAAACTTCGGGCAGTGGGAAAACAACCGCTCAAAGCGAAGGACAAAGAAGGCAAGGCCCTATACAGCGCCGGTACATCCGAGG
>CAZDML010000198.1:0-2339 GCA_964506645.1 uncultured Elusimicrobia bacterium
AGATAATGCGGCATTTGTAACGCTACTCAAATCGCTGATTGCAAATGGCACCATTCCTAAAGGTGAAATTTTTCAGGCAAAGATTCCATCTGATACCATCAACCTTGGTGGAGCAGTTCACTGTCTCATTCAGACATTGCCCTCACCTCCGGCAGAGAATATGACTTATCTGGTGTCTTCCGGTGATCATATTGTTAAAGATCGCTTCGATACCGCTTCGAAGAAAATGATTGCTGAGCTGGATGCGTGGATTTATATCATGACCCATGCGCACACTCCGGAGCAAACGGCGGCGGCAAAGAAAGCATGGCGCTCCTACTATTATTACGGCCTCATGGAGAATGCACATACGATAACCGCATGGCCACTTGGTGCCATGGGAAGCACAACCCATCAGGCTCAGGTGTCAACCGCAACACTTAACGCCATTAAGACGAAAACCCTACAACTCAAATCCCATTGTGGTGAGGGTAATGTCGTATTGGAGGATTTGTTCCCAGCAGAAGAGGGTGCATCAAGCATTGTTGAGGGTGATGAAATTCCCCGTAGATAGAATCGTTAATCACTGAACCAATATTATTATGATGAGGGACTTATATGAGCAGTTATCGTCAAACTAAAAATCGCATAGGCGGCCTGGGGAAGCTAATCGGCTCGATGTTGCTCTGGGGGATGTCACTGACGGCGCTAGCCGATGGACCGGAGGGCAATTGGGTATCTCCGTGCACGGCACTCGTTCCGGGAGCGGTGTATGTAAATACTACTTTGACGGCGAATCAGGGTGCCTTCCAGTATCATATTCGGCACTACTATGATTCGGGATGTCAGCTTCTGCAAAGTGAAATGACCTCGATGGGTCAATATGTCGTCGGTAATCCCGTGTTTTATCCAGGCTCCTACGAGATTAACTGGATTACTTCTAGTCTAACGATAGTGGCCGCGACACCCGAGGCAGCCGCGGCTCTTAATCGTGATCAGTGGTGTGGTTTTGATGATTGGCTGCCCAATGAGGCGAAGTCAGTTATGGAAACGACCTGTGGCCTGGGGACCGGGCCGGTTGCTGGTGATGTTGAGTATGATATTTTCATGATTCTCAATAATCACCTTTATTACGGCAGAGTTGATCAGTTCCATGATGGCCTGACCCCCGAGACGCGACCCGTCGAGATTAACCAATATTTTTCAGAAATACTGGCCGGGGAAGCTTCTAAGTTGCCGATGCCTTCAATTGCACGCAATCACCCGATTTTTAGCAGTCCCAAAAAGCGTAAGTTTAATGAAGGCGAAACATTCCTGATGACCTATGGAACGGAAGCCACGCAGCTCATGGAGCGTCCGACACTTTTCGCCGATGTTGCGGAAGAAGTCAGCCCCGGTACATTACTGGAAGTCCATGGACGTATTGGTACGTGGCTGAAGGTGAAGATTGATGAGGCCCGTGACGGGTGGGTTCGTTATTTCGCCTTGGCTCGGTCAAGTGAGGAGGCTTCGCCACTAGTCCCCGCTAGTTTCTCTTACGGTGGCTCTAAGCTCATCGGTGTTTCTGGGGCGAGCTTGGCGGCGGTGCGGGATCCGCTCTCCTCGGGGCGACAGTGACCTAGTATACGAGATAATTTTTCCGCTCACCGAGACGCATTTCACGATGAGCGGGCAACGATAGTTATTTTATATACGAGCAGTGACTAGCATCATTTGTTCGATTATGTTCGTTTACAGCAAAAAATTGTCATGGGACGATTCTCCCTTAATTTGCCGTTAATTTTGTTTTCTATTTAACGCACTCGTTAGGGAGGCATGGCTATGCAGCTTCGGTCGATCCTGTTGTCTGGATTCATTTTATTTAGTGGGGTAGCGAAGTCAGCGTTACCACCGACCCCCATTCGACCGCTCACGAGTGCGATTATCGCTGCGTGGAGGCCTGGAAGTGTCTATGTCGATGGGGTCGCATTTGCTCGCACGCTGCTCCAGTCGGTTGGCCCTACAGGGCAATTGGTATTGGTCGCCAGATTTAATGAAGATATCACCAGTCTTAGGGATTTTTCGACTTCGTTAAAGCTCGCAGAAAGAACGCGGGTCACTGTGGTTCGATATGATGATGTGATCTACCCTTGGTATCGGGATATTAGCATTGGCTGGTCGGCTCACGATGCGCAGCACACGATGTTTCGGCCAATGGTGTATCCGAGCTCCAATCAGAGGGACCTGCCGCGCATCTTTGATTTTTTGACGAGTTTTACTGATGCGCAAAAAAAATGGTGGGGTAACTTATCTAGCCCAGAATTTCAAATAACCCGTGGCGGTGATCTGCAGACAGATGGCTGGGGAAATTGCGCCGTTAG
>CAZDML010000199.1:0-2265 GCA_964506645.1 uncultured Elusimicrobia bacterium
TGCCTGGATGTCATGGCCGAATTCATTTGATACCTGCCGGGGTCTGCCTTTGCGCGATAGCGCAGGGGCAGACCCTGGCGAGGCGAAGTGAGCGCCCAAAGGCCAAAGCATGACCGGGATGTGGCCTGCCCAAGCGCCGCCCCCGCGATAGCGGGACGCGACAGCGCGGGGCTGGCCGGCGGAGCAGAGGGGGCAAAATGGCATGCAGACCTGCAAATGAGACAGGCGAGATGGAAGAGATTATCATTGGGCATATCTTTTTCCATGGACTTCTTCTCGCATCGGCTCATATTATTCTTGAAAACGGCTTTTGACCAGTATTTTGATTTAGGCACTGACAGAAATATGACAAACTGGCATTTGTTTTACGATGGCGCGGTATTTGTTTTAAGTTTCAGAATTTTTAAACTCTTTGTGTGGCAGAATGAGCAAGACGAAGATTTCTAAAAACGTGAGTATGCTGCTTTGGGTTAAGGCCGGTGGGAGATGTCAGTACGAAGGATGCAATATCTCTCTTTGGCGCGACGAAGTAACAAAGGTCACGTTCAATACCTCCTACATCGCCCACATTATAGCTGATGAACCGGGAGGCCCTCGCGGAGACCCCACGTTCTCCCTCCAATTGGCAAATCACATCAGCAATCTTATGTTGCTGTGTGACCAACACCATCGTATGATTGACAAGGAGGATGTATCTGGGCATCCCATCGACCGGCTAATAGAGATGAAGCGGAAACACGAGGAGCGTATTGAAATTCTGACGGGTATCCAGCCGGACAAAGCAAGCCATATCGTACTCTTTGGCGCAAACGTAGGCACTCATTCGCCTCTGCTGAATTATCAGGCTGCATCTGCCGCGATGTACCCGGAATGGTATCCCGCGAGTGATAAGCCGACCCTCCTTTCCCTGGTTAATTCCTTAGAAAAAGACAGCTCGCCAAATTACTGGCCCATGCAGCTTCAACATCTGCAAAGCCAGGTGAATGGCACCTTGCGTCCTTTGATTCGGAGCAACGATGTTCGTCATTTGTCGGTGTTCGCATTGGCGCCGCAGCCATTGTTGATTCAACTGGGAGTTTTGCTGAATGACATTTTGCCGATGGCCGTGTACCAAAAACACCGGGAGCCTGACACCTGGCGCTGGCAGGACGGAAATGAAATTTCCTATTCCATCCGAGAGGCCCGACGCAATCCGGCAATAGTCGCGCTCAATTTTTCCCTGAGCGCAACCGTGACCAATGACCGCATCGAAAAAGCCCTGGGCCAAGATTGCACGATCTACACTTTTACGCACGAACATCCGAACAATGATTTTTTGAAGACCCGGCAACACCTCGGCTCTTTTCGGGTGCAAATGCGGCGCTTCTTCGATAAAATCAAAGCGGAACATGGTCACGATACGGTATTACACGTGTTCCCTGCGATGCCTGTCGCAGCAGCCGTCGAATTTGGCAGAATCTGGATGCCGAAAGCGGACATGCGAATGACTATTTACGATGAAAACAAAAGTTTAGGAGGGTTTGTCAAAGCTATCGACATTCATTTTTAACATCAAAACATACGCTCTAATGATTTACGATCAACGCAAATTGGCGGAATTTGACGGATTCCTGGAACGCCTCGCAACGGCACTCGACCTTACTGAATCCCAGTACCGGGATGCCGTAGAGCGATACGAGAAACTTGGCGCTTTCCTCAATGAAGAGGGTTCGTCCCTTGCACAATTCGACCCAATCATTTCGCCGCAAGGGTCATTTGCATTAGGGACGATGATAAAGCCGGAAACAGATGAGGAG
Organism: uncultured Elusimicrobia bacterium; assembly: GCA_964506645.1. Taxonomy (GTDB): domain Bacteria; phylum Elusimicrobiota; class Elusimicrobia; order 2-01-FULL-59-12; family 2-01-FULL-59-12; genus CAZDML01. The sequence continues at coordinate 1,797 of CAZDML010000199.1, forward strand.
CAATACGATGTGGATTTAACCTGCCTGTTGCACCTCAGCAAAAGTCGTGTCGCCCAGCCGGAACTAAAGAAAATGGTGGGCGACCGCCTAAAAGAGTCCCCCGTTTATAGCCGGATTTTGGGAGAAGAAAAGCGGCGATGCTGGCCTTTGGAGTATGCCGAAAGCACACGGTTCCATATGGACGTGGTGCCTGCCATTCCCGACCTCGAATCGGCCCTTACTCTTCGAGATTCAAGCGTTCCGGTCGAACTTGCTCAAACAGCCATTTGCATCACCGACAAAGAAACATGGGACAAGGATCCAGAGTGGCCGCGAAATAACCCCAAAGGATACATAGCGTGGTTCAAAAGCCGGATGCAGACGCGATGGGATGAGATGCGGCTACGGGTTTTAAATGTCGAGATGCGCGGTAAGGTGGAAGACATCCCCGAATACAAGATTAAAACCCCGTTGCAGCGAGCGATTCAGG
>CAZDML010000200.1:0-2264 GCA_964506645.1 uncultured Elusimicrobia bacterium
TATCATCAATCCACCCAAGGTGGATCACTTTATTACGGAATATCCTGGCCCGCCAGCCACAACGCGTGACGGGGGCGCATTGGCTGGGGATCCCGATGAGCCAATCATCAAAAGGATTATTGGAACGGAGCAAGGTGTTTTCATCCCGGTGCCCGATCAATTTCAAAAGGTGATTCGCTGGTGGTATGTCATTAAAGATGGGGAGAATGCGGTGCATGGACTGGGGCAGCTTATTCACGGCTATCGATCGGCCTATCCAGAATTCTTTAAAAACAATGACAACAACTGGACCTATTTAAAAGACGGACAAGAGCCGGCCCCGGGATCGATTGTCGTTCGTTTGTCCGATCATGAATATCTCACGACAGTCCCCCCGGAATCCAAAGACAAGCATTTGGATTGGAAACCTATTTCGGGGGCATACAAATGGAAGTCGCTCCCGCTCGGTGTCATTCTACGTCAGAATCCCGATGCTCCAGGACAGTGGGAAACATATGTCAAAGCGCCGCGCAAAGGCAGCTTCAGTCAGGCTCTCGGTGTGATGCAGTCCATTTATAACATCTATGGGTTTTCACAAGCGATGTTTGGGGCCAAAACATTTAAAGTGGCTCCCGGAGGAGTATGGGAAGGCGGAGTCCCTATCAAAACAGAAACCTTTGTTGGCCAGTTTATCCCTTTAGGAACTCCGTTCCAGAAAGTGTTGGCGCTCTACGATAATTTACTTCCGGTGTACAACATTATTGGGTATTTCAAACAGGTTGATAGCAAAATCAAATACCAGCATGCGGTGGAAGCCCAAGAATCGAGCTGGCGCAGCGCGCCGAAACAAGAAGAAATCCCCATCCAGCTTCCGGACGGACGCATTATCTCCATGATTGGCGGACAGATGTTCGATACCAAGTGGGAATATAAAGAGGGGGATAAAACCTATATCGTCTACGGGAACAGCTCTGTGCCCTTCCTACGCCAGGAAGTAGGAGCGAAGAAGTCCTCCTGGCAGTACCTTCAGAGTACCTTGCCGCAGATCATCAAGTTTCAGGCCAGTTTCTGGAAAGCCGGTATTGCCGACGAAGGCTACTTTAACCGCCTGGATGTCACCATCCCGCGCGAATTTGACCAGGCCGATGCTCCGACGACGTTGACGCTGGGTTTAAAAGACCGCGCGGAATTTCACCAGACCTATAAACTTGATGCCCGCGTTGCTTCCTTTGAAAACCCCGCGCCCACTGCGCACGGGGATAAGAAAAAGGACATGCGTGAAGCGGTTCTCTGGGGGCGCAGCTTCTCCGCCGATGGCGACATGAAAGGATTTGTTCAGACCGATAAAGACGGCACGATTCAGCGGGATAAAAACGGTCAGCCCGTTATATTCATGCATGCGGCCAGCCCGGCCCAGACGACCAAGTTCTTGGCCACCCAGGAAGGCGGCTCGTTGACCGGAGTTCACGTCTCTCCCGAAGCCAAGGTGGAAGAAAAAGGCAATTCCATTTTCCTCCAAGATCGCCGCATTCTGTCTTATCGCGGGCTCTCTGCGAAAGACAAACTGGAACTGCAAAAAGACGACCACGCGACCAAGGTGTCGCTGCCGGATGGGCGTTCGGAGTTCCGCGTGCGTGTGTTCCAGACCGTGAGCGGCGAACGGGTAGTCGCCGGCTATTACATTCCGGTGAGTGACACCGATCTGACGATGCGGCGCGAAGCCGTGGATAAAAAGAAAACAGCGCCGCTGCTCTACTTGTTCCCGGGGGGTAAAGGCGAGGATGTCAAAGAACTCGATCAAATTGAAAAAGGTGGACCGCGTTTCATTGAAATCACTCCGGATGAAAAGAAAGCTGTGGAACAGACCCTCAAAGGGCTAAAGGCCGTGCCGATGCTGGACGGATCGATTGCCTATTATGCGGCCGATGATCTTGTGGCAGGTCACGAACGCTTCCTGAAATATCAATCGTTATCCCAGGGCACCATTTTAATTGACCATACGAACCCGGCGGGAGACCGGTATCTCCTTTGGGATATTCATCGGGCCATGGTCCTGCCCATGACGGTTCGGGATTATCAGGCGCAGATTCTTGAAAATCAGGAAGCCAAATGGAAACTCGCTGATCAATTCGCCCCCGCACGACTTAAACAATTCCATAGCGAATCCCGCACGTTCAGTGACGGATCAAAAATTGAGTTTTATGTCTCGCCGCAATATGTGACCTTTGCGGTGGCACGTGGAACAGGAAAATCCAATGAAGCGATGGCGGCTTTGGGTGTGGCCC
>CAZDML010000201.1:0-2251 GCA_964506645.1 uncultured Elusimicrobia bacterium
GAGCGCGAGTTCCGCCGCGCTGTCAAAACAGTCAAAGTGACCGAAGTAATAATAAATGTGATGGCCATACCTGTGGTAACTTTTTTTATAAAGGCCGAGCCTGAAGGCGCAGAAAAAAGCTGATCTCCCCCTCCGCCACCCATTAAATTGCCCAAACCGGCACCCTTACCGGCCTGAAATAAAACAACCAGGATCAGCCCCATGCAAACAACAATGTGAACGAACAGGAAAAATCCGTACATGATTAGCTCCTTGTCGCCTTCTCGAGGACATTGCCGGCTTTATCGATCTCGTACACCAGAGGCACTCCAGTGTCCAGATTTAGACCCAGGACTTGTTCTTTCGTCAAATGATCCAACTCCATCACGATAGAACGAAGAGAATTCCCGTGGGCGGCAACAATAATGTTCTGTCCTGACTTCACAAGAGGCAAAATTTTCGCATTGAAATAGGGAAGGGTCCGCGCGGCTGTATCTTTCAAACTTTCACTGATTCCTTCAGGATTCATATCCGTTTTGTCTGGCGGTGGCGGAACATCGTAGCTGCGGCGCCAGATATGAACCTGGTCATCGCCATACTTTGTGGCCGTTTCTTTCTTATTCAATCCCTGAAGCGCACCATAATGGCGTTCATTCAAGGCCTTATCTTTCGTCACTGGAATCTGTGTCTGACCGATTTCCTCAAGAATGATACGGAGCGTTTTCTGAGCACGCTGAAGGTCTGAGGTGAATGCCTTCGTAAACGAAATACCCTTGAGAGAGCGGCCTGCTTTGTGGGCTTCCTGCTCCCCCTGGGGGGTCAAAGGAACGTCGACCCAGCCCGTAAATCGATTTTCGAGATTCCATTGTGATTGGCCGTGACGTACAAGAACAAGTTTCGCCATAGAAGTCATCCGATTACGCTTGAGGAATTGCGGCGATACCCGGGAGGGTTTTGCCTTCGAGAAATTCGAGGGAGGCACCGCCGCCGGTGGAGATGTGTGACATTTTGCTGGCTAAATTGGCCTGCTTCACAGCGGCCACAGAGTCTCCCCCACCCACAATAGTGATTGCCCCGCGTTCAGTGGCCTCTGCCAGAGCTTTAGCAACACCCAGAGTGCCTACGGCGAATTCAGGCACTTCAAATATGCCCATCGGTCCATTCCAAACGACGGTCTTGGCATCTTTGAGAGCACCCGCAAAAAGCTGGACGGTCTTCGGACCAATATCGACCCCCTCCCAACCCTCAGGGATGGCCGCATCCAGAGTCGTCTTCCGGCCGGAAGGATCTTTAAAATCTTGAGAGATAACGCGATCGACAGGCAAAAGCAGCTTCACGCCCTTGGCCTTCGCCTTATCTAGAATTTCCTTAGCGACTTGAACTTTATCCTCTTCCACACGGGACTTGCCTACGGGAATACCAAGAGCGCGGCCAAAAGTATACGCCATTGCACCGCCAATGATCAGCGTATTCACTTTGCCCAGCAAAGACTCGATGACTTCAATTTTATCCGAGACCTTCGCGCCGCCAAGAATTGCAACAAAAGGCCTCTCGGGATTTTCAATCGCCTTGCCGAGATATTGAATTTCTTTGGCAAGTAGAAGGCCCGCCGCACTTGGAAGATATTGATTCACGCCGGATGTGGAAGCATGGGCGCGGTGCACAGCGCCGAAAGCATCTTGAACAAAAACATCACCCAACTTGGCTAGATTCTTTGCAAAAGTCGGATCATTGGCTTCTTCTTCCGCATGAAAACGAAGGTTTTCAAGGAGCAGAATCTGGCCGGGCTTAAGCGCCTGGGCCATCGCTTCTGTTTCAGCCCCGACGCTATCGGGTGCCATCTGAACCTGTTTGTTTAAAAGCTCTTCGAGACGCTTGGCGACGGGCTTCAGACTATACTTCGGCGTTGGCTTGCCTTTTGGGCGCCCCATGTGTGCACATAAAACAAGCGCAGCACCCTTTTCGACTAGCTTTTGAAGCGTGGGAAGCGTTTCACGAATACGCGTATCATCTGTAATCGCGCCATTGTCATCCAAAGGCACGTTATAGTCAACACGCACCAAGACTCTCTTGCCGGAAACCGGAAGAGAGTCCATGGTTTTACGAGATATCGTAGGAAGAGAAGCCGTGGTCATCAGGAATCAGTCGTTTTAACGAGCGCCTGCTGGGACGCCAGACTTCTTCGTGATATAGCTGACGAGGTCAACAACACGGTTAGAAAAGCCCCATTCGTTGTCATACCAACCGAAAATCTTTGCAAAATTACCATCGA
>CAZDML010000202.1:0-2237 GCA_964506645.1 uncultured Elusimicrobia bacterium
TTCAGCAAACAGACCCTGCGAACCATGCGAGAATTTCAGAGGCAACAGCCGATCAGGTCAAAAACACTCCGATGATGCTGAAGAAAGTGGGGTGGGATGCCAAACTGCAGCTCAACGTCTACGACTACAGCAATGCCAGTGCCACTCCGGCCGTCAAACGCATTCCGCCCAACCCGATAAAAATTCTATTGGTTGATGATGAGCTTGATCAAACCATGGTCTTAAAAAAAATACTCTGGGCGCGCCGTTATGATCCGTTTCCAGTTTTTACGATTGATCAAGCGCGCCTAGCGCTTGTCGGCTGGGGACCTCACATTATCATTGTAAGTGCAGACCTTCCATGGAATCATGGCTGGGAGCTGGTCCGTGCGCTACGACAGGATGCCAAAACTGCCAATTTGCCGCTGATCGTTATGTCACACGAAACCAAAGGCGATATGATTGAGAAGTATTATCGTGCAGGGGTGAATGGATTTTTAACGAAACCGCTGGAAGAAGGACCTATTCAGAAACGTGTGGAATCTGTCGTACGAGAATTTTATCTGTAGAACCACCAGCCCAGTCCCACCATCACAGCAAGACCCAGACCGACCCCCATCACCCAGCCGCTCACAAAGATCGGACGAACAGGGCCTCCTAAGCGCCGAAGCGCTGAAGACGCGGCCATACGGAGCACGGGTTCGGGTCGACGCAAGGCACGCCGAAGTGTTGGAATCGCATGCTTGTCCCCCATGCCACCCAGGGCATCGATGGCATGAAAAGCAACTTCCGGACTCTGATGGCTGACGAGCTTACTTAAAACAGGCACGATCTGAGGATCCTGGAAGGACCCCAGGGTGTAGGCGATATACCCCTGAACCAACGGGTTGGGCCGATGAATTTCTGCAAGAAGGTCAGGCAAGGTATCGGGAGAATGGTACTGGCTGAGCGCCCAGGTCGCATTGATGCGCAGATCCTCATCCCCTGTTTTCATGGCTTCCTTTAACACCTTCATCGCTTTCGGGTTGCGAAGCCGTCCAAGGACTTTCGCAATGGATGCCAGACCGGGTTTGTTGTGATCAGACAGCGCCGATATTAAAGCATCTGCAATCTGCGGATCTTTTTGCGCCAGACGCTCGACCGCCTGGTCGCGAACAAAGGCATCTGCACTCCCTAGTTCTTGGAGATCCTGCTCGTAGTGTTTGGGGGATGGGGCCTGAGCGCGGGCTTCTTGTTCGCGCGTGTCTTCACCCTTGTCATTGCGGTGGCAGTACGGACACACTTCGATACGCATGGGAATTTCTTTTTTGCAGAAGAAGCAGGGTTTAAGCTTCATGGTTAGAAATGCAGTCCTTGAAAGCCGCGGCGGATCATGCTCACCGCAATCGCAGCGAGAAACAAGCTGATCACCTGGGACGTGGCCCGCAGACCATCTTCACCGATCCATCGGCTCAGACGTTTGCTCTGATGAAAGGCGGCGCCCACTAAAATTAAATTGGCACACAACGAGGCCAAGGTCATCGCGGTTCCGCGCAAACCGCTTAAAATAATCATCGAGGTCAACACCGCGGGGCCTGCAATGAGCGGCGTCCCCAAAGGAACTGGCCCGACATGCGGGTTGGAGGGACGCTCATGCGACGCGTTGGGCAACATCTCTAGAATGGCCAGGACAAGAAGCAGCAGCCCGCCGGCAATTTCAAAATCGTATTCACTGATCCCGAGCACGCGAAACACCAGACGCCCAACCGCAAGAAATAAAACACCAATGATCAGCGCGGTCCCAATGGCCTGCAGACTGACAATGCGCTTCTCCTCATCGCTTAAATTTTTTGTCAGCGATAAGAAAACGGGGACCAGCCCACCGATATCCATCGCTACAAAAATAGGGATAAAGGTATAGATGAAATCAGATTGAGAATTCACACTGAAAGTATGAACGGAGTACGGCTTTTTTGCAAGGAGGGATTTGTGCTTTAGGACTGCTTCAGAGACAACACTGACGACATTGTTTCACCCAGTTCTTCCGGGCTTTTAGCGACACGGATCCCAGCCGCTTCAAGAGCTTTCATCTTCTCAGCCGCGGTGCCTGAGGCCCCTTCGATAATCGCACCGGCGTGCCCCATTCGGCGGCCTGGAGGAGCCGTCTGACCGGCAATAAAGGCAACCATCGGTTTACGCATTTTCTTCTTAAAGTAGTCGGCGGCTTCTTCTTCCGCACGTCCGCCGATTTCTCCGATTAAAAGAACGGCTTCGGTCTG
>CAZDML010000203.1:0-2209 GCA_964506645.1 uncultured Elusimicrobia bacterium
ACATAGGGGACGTTGCCGGGAAGGTAGATAGTTACAGATGTGCCTATGACCGAATTTAAATTAGTCGTGGAAGCAATATCGGGGTTACTTGCATCCGCACGATCAACCGTGATGGTCACCTGGCCTGTTGGCACGGCGCTGGCGGAATCACGATTCAACAGGGATTCCATACGTATCACTTTGGTTCTTCCGTTGGCACTATACTCCACCTGAGTGACGGCATCGACCAAGGCCGTTGTCTGCTGATCGGGACCCGTGGGAACAAACTGGCCGCTGACCATATTACCCTGAACCAAACATTTTTTAATGGTGTACTGCATGCCGTGAATGGTTAAGCTCGTGACCGTACTGCGATCGTAGGCGTTCGGGTCCTGACACGCGCCCCCAACTAAATCGGTCGATGACGTGAGTGCGGTTTGTCGAATATTCGCACGCAAATTGCTTAGCGTGCCGGAGGCCAAAGAGCCTGCGTCTTTGGCCTGCTGTGCGGAGATAAATCCTTGCTGAATTTTGGGGATAACGGCAACAGCAGAAAGAATCACAATGCTGGCCATGAACCCAGCGACCAGCACTTCCAATAAACTGATGCCGCGCTTACTGGAGAGTAAGCGTGAGCGCCCCCAAGCATTGACCGATATTTTCATGTCGATTGAGTCTATCACACGTATTTCCCTTTTTAAAGGAATAGTTCTTTGCCTGTCCCTTCATTTTTAACCTTCCAATGTTACAGCAAGGTTACGAACCCCTCACTGTCTTGTAACTTTTAACTGTATTGTCATAGGCAGTAAGGCCTATTGCGTGAAGGCTCAAATAAGCCTATAGTGACGGAATGAATTTGAAGCGAAATAACCGCTTAGAAACGCTGATTCAGTCGCGCAACGTCTTGCTGGCCGCCGTCTTGGCCATTGGTTACTTCACCTACTTTCAGAACTACACCTATCCTGCAGCTCTTTTCTGGGATGAAAACTACCACATCGCCAGTGCGGAGAAGTACCTGACGCGCACTTTCTTTATGGAAAACCACCCACCCCTGGGCAAGCTGCTGATCGCTCTGGGTGAGCGCTGGATCGGACACCAACCGACTTTAGAAGAAGGCCTGACAACCGATTATGTTCGGAACATCCCCAAAGGCTTTTCATTTAAAGGGTACCGGTTTTTTCCAGCACTCTTAGGGTGGCTGAGTTCGGGTCTTGTTTTTCTCATCTTTTGCGCCATTCTCGCGAGCCCACCGCAGGCTTTTTTCGCAACATTCCTGTACCTCTTCGACAATGCCCTGATCGTCCACCAGCGCGGAGCGATGATTGAGAGCCCGCTCCTCTTCTTCACATTGCTCATGATTCTCGTGTTTCTCTGGCTTATCGAAAAACCCCGCACACCGCGAGTGCAAAGGTGGGGATATCTCGTCTGGGGGACTACCTTTGGCCTTTTAATGAGCACCAAAATCATCGCCCTCATCATGATCGTTTTACCTGTTTCACTTTCCATCAAGCTCTACCCGGACTACAAACACATCCTACGCCTATGGGGGCTCTTTCTCTGCGGGTTTCTGGTTCCCTACGTGCTCATCTGGCAGATTCATTTCCAGCGATGTGCCACGATCAACCCACAACTGAGCAATAAAGGCTGGTATGAAGCAACGGATGCCTACAAATCTCTGATTGAGCAGCACAACACCGGCCCGCAACATTTTCCAACCATGCTACGCGAATCCTACCGCTTCTCAGCGATATACAACCGAGGGGTTCCGCTTCTGGATATGTGCAAGTGGGGGGAGAATGGAAGCCCGTTCTTCTTTTGGCCTTTCGGCGCACGTTCCATCAATTACCGTTGGGAAACACCGAATGGGAAAGAGTATCGGTACTTGTACTTGCAATGCAATCCGCTCATCTGGCTCTGCGGTCTGATCGGAGTACTTCTGGTATTCTCGAGCACGCTTTCGCGGGTTTTCTTCCCTGCGGCACACCCTCTGAAAAATCGTTTCCTGGTCAATACGTTTCTTGGTCTCTACCTTTTATATATGGCTGCGGTTAGTCAAATCTCTCGCGTGATGTATCTTTATCACTATTTCATGCCGCTTCTGTTCAGCTTTTTCTTATTCGCTCTTCTTATTCAGAATGTATCTCAGGCAGGACGCTGGAAAATTCAAGAAAATTGGAAATCAAACGGGTGGGCTGTTCTGGGGGGAATGATTTTTCTCGTGTTCTGGTTC
>CAZDML010000204.1:0-2199 GCA_964506645.1 uncultured Elusimicrobia bacterium
CCATAGATAGGCTTCGTAGCTGCCAGAAGTTGCAAATCCAAACACCGTCCTGAAATACGTAACCATCGCAGCCGCCGGGCATGGCTTCGGTCACAAGCACCAGTACGTCGGCCTTGACCGTCAGATTGTCTTCACGAAACTTCTTCAGCCAGTTCGCGTCAAAGTTCTTTGTCCGTTTACTCTCGTAGTAAATCTTTCCGCAATCCGCACCGAACTGGTTCCGAACGCTCTGAAGGACGTCCGCGCCGCGCTGGCCCTTCTTGATCTCGGAAACCTCATCATGGACGTACAGCTCCCGAAGAACCTTTTCGAGCTCCAACTCCTGCACTTCACCCTGAAGCTGCACTGAGCCCTGATCCGCCTTACGCTTCATCTCGGCCGCGAGCTCTTTCTGGTCTTCGAGCTGCTTTTCAAGCTCACGCATCTTGAAGGTGTACTCTTCCTCGACACTACCGCGAATCTTCGCTCTTTCGGTCTTAAGCTTCTCGGTAAGTTCGACCTCCTTTTCAAGTTCAATTTCGTCGCGGAGTTCTTCCTTCTCCCGGCGAAGGCGTTCGATTTCAGCCTTGGTCTTTTTTAGGTCGCGCAGCTGGCCAGATTTTTCTTCGAGCTCTTTCTTCAGCTCTAACACTTCAGATTCACTTTCCTTTCGAATGCGGTCGCGAATGATGGTTTCGAGTTCCTTTGCGTGTTCGGCTTGGCGCGCCTCAAATTCTTTCTCAAGGCGACTTTCGACCTGTTTTGACAATACTTCACTAACGTTGATTGGTTCACCGCATTTGGGGCAGTTGATATTTTGTTCCGTCACAGCTTGCGGGCCTCCTGAGTTATTTAAGATCACTCGTACGGATCGCCTCTGATGCATCGGCCGTTCCAAAACGCAAATAATTGCAAAAAGGGTGTTTATAGAAAAGTGGCAGCTCGGAAAAGGGAGTATTTGTTACCAAATCAGAAATTATCTTCTGCGCTTGCACCGGTTAGAATCAGGAATATTTCCACCTAGATAAGCACACCAACCTTCAACGGGTTATTTATCACTACTTCCATTTAGGTATCCACAAATGGCGTGAGAAGATGCGTGGCTCGAAAAGACTCTGCATGACTTGGCAACTAAAGTTATTTCGTCAATAAAGTCTTCGTGGGCGCCCGTTGATGGATCCTCCGAGGTTCCCTCGACGAAAAGTAAGGCAAATCGAGCAGTGCGGCCGTCCTTCTTTCGTCGTAATACTCTACCCATGCGTTGAATCATCTCGCGGCGCGTCTTGCTTCCCGCAACGATAATTCCTAAGTCTGCCTCAGGCACATCGACGCCCTCATTCAGGATGTTGGGTGCGACCAGCGTCTGTAATTTGCCTTTCCCAAAATCTGACAGAATGGCCCTGCGATCTTCCATCTCTGTTTGACTATGCACCGGCCGAGCGTTTATGCCGTTGGAAAGGAGGAAGAAGGCGATGCTTTCAGCGCTTTCTATCGTTTGCGTGAATACCAATACTCGGTTCGCCTCTTGGATCGCCCGTAACAACTTGGACAACGCTTTAATCTTCGCTGGGCTCTCGGCGAGTAACTTGCGGCGTTTATTGAAAGCCGAATTATACATTCCCGCGATAATTGCTCCCTTTCCATTCCGGCCTTTAATAAGCTCTTGGACACCCTTCATAAACTCGCCGTAAGGCTCCTCGGGGAGCCCATACTCTTTAATCAAGCGCGTTCGGAGTCTAAAGACGTCACCGGAATGCTTCACATAATCTTCGTATTCAATTGCCGAAAATGTTACTCCGACGAGCGCGACCGAAAAATCTGAGATTACGCCGTCCGCGAGTGCACGTTCGTAACCCAATTGGAAACAGGTTCTCCCGAAATAAGGTTCGAGCCAATCCGCGGTCCCATTATCATTTCGCTGGTAAGTAGCACTCAACCCCAAGCGACGGTCAAATCGTTCATCCAATGCATCCTTGTTTGAATCAGAACCGAGACGGTGACACTCGTCGGCTATAAGCAGCCCGTTGGTGCTTGGCGGAAACATTTCCCATTTACGGGCTGCATGCACTGTCGAAATGATAACCCTACACCGTTTGAACGTCGCTTGTGAGCCACCACCATAAATTCCGATACTAACTCCCTTGAAGAACTCCTTAATGTTCTTCTCCCATTGTCCCAGTAACTCGAGGGTGGGAACAATAATGAGAACGAAACCGCCGC
>CAZDML010000205.1:0-2179 GCA_964506645.1 uncultured Elusimicrobia bacterium
GTGTTGTATTGAGAAGACGAGTCAAAGCCAGGAAAGGCTGCTTGACCTCTGCTCCTGCAGAATCTTTCATCGCCTGACAAAATTCGGAGAATAATGTGCGATCCGAAGAATCTGTGAGTTGAAGTTGTTTTTGATCAACGAGCGTTTTTAAAAGTCCAATGGCATACGGGGAAGCACTGCCGCTCCCTCGGATAAGCGTGTCCAAGTACACCAGGTTTTGAATATCGTTGATGGGAAAGGCATGCCTTTGGAAAAGGCGATCGAGATCGCTGATCGCGTCATACGTGTCGGAATGGGTCCCGATGCAGAACCTCATCCGGGCGATGAAAAGCCGGTGGCGATCGGTTGTGAGCCCCCAGGTGTTTCGCTGCGAGGAGTTCCAGAACGTCATGTAAGGAACTCGCATGGCATCGAATTGAGCGAGCTCTGCTTGAATTTCATCATCGGATAATTGATCGAGCGGCTTGGCCTGCGCGGGATCGTAGACTCCTTTATTTTTTACGTAGCGACCCAGAGTATCAAGAAGTTCTTGTTCATAGGCTTTGACGGAATCCAGCGCGTGATCATCGAAAATCGTCAAATAGCGATTAATTCTTCCATGCTGATAGTTGCGGTTTTCGCTGAGGAACTCCTTGTAATGCGCGGACAGAGGCCTTAGGTGCTGTAGATGGGTGCGGGTTAGCCCATTTTTGCCAAATCGAAGGATCTCTTCTGCGGCAGCGAGAATATGTGCTACGCGACGGATGTCTTGTTGTTCTTCTTGGCCTTGAAGGGTTTTCTCCCAATAGGCCTCTGTAAATTCGTGAAACGCCGCTTCGTCCTGGAGTGGGTTCCCCTCCACGCGATGTCGCGTGATGACAAGGAGTCCGAGTTCTGGATCGTTGACATAGGTTCCATCGGCACCTTCCGGCATATCCGGGTCCCACAGGAGAGTGGCCTCCATGGGAAACTTATGGACGGTGACGCGAACAGAGCGGCCCTCAGACTTTGCTTTTTGTCGCCAGAGGGTATGTCGGGATGAAAGCTGTTGATGAAGCACAGAGAGCTCAATATCGTCATAGACGGAGGGAATTCGATGGGCGACCGGAGGTCTTGCTGAATTTCTTACGCCACGAAAGTAGCTAAATAAGGCATGTGTGGGTTCCAGTAGGCGGCGCATGAGTGCGTTTTGAAGTGTTAGTGCCTGCTGCTGAAAAATGGATATTGTTAGGGAAGAATAGGAAGGGTTGGTGCCAAGGCGCGGAAGAGGCGCCGCCCCGGAGGGAATCGCGGAAACAAGCAACTGAATGGAGAGGAGGAGAGAAACCCCCCTTTTCATAGGCCAATTCATACCCTATAGGTCTAACAAATGAATGTTACAGGTATATTGACCAAAAAACGCATATATTGCGTTTTTTATCCTGGTACAAAGGACGTTAGGAGGGCAATTTGATGAGGTCCTGGGTGAGTCGAAGGCCTTGAACCATCTCATGGACCATGTCCACGGGGTCTTCAATGCCGAGGTCGGACCAGGATTTCCCCTTCATGTCTTGTACCACGGTGCTCTCTGGACCATAGATCCAGGTGTAGGTGGCTTCGGGGCCTTCCGCGATAGCGGCATTGAGTTCTTTTTCTTCTTGCGGTGTTTTTGGGACGCGTAAGCGGTAGCCTTCCTCTTCATGGGGAGCGGCTTCCTGCTCATGAGATTCCCAGGCGCCAAATTTATCGGCGGCGGCTCTTTCTTCAGCCTTAAAATCGGCCTTTTTCTCAATCACTTCAGCCATTTTTCGAAACCAGGCTGCCATCTCCGCCATAGGCAGAACGCCAGGGGTCACAACGCGCAGAGTCCATCCGTCGTGATCCAGTGCGACTTCTTTGAGTTTAATGCGTTCGTAGACAACTTCCCAGCTGGCCAGTGCCGTAATTTCCTCATCGGAAAGAAGTTGTGTCCAGATCGTGGCTAGAGGGTCTTTCGATTTTTTTTGGGCATCAGGTTGTGCTTGAGTAGGTGTCGATTTTTCCGGTGTCGATTTTTTAAGAAGATCGTCTACCAGTTTTCGCGTTTCTTCCCAGGTGAGTCGCCCGGGAATTTTATGTGCGACTTCGAGCTGGATTGCTTCATTGGGAAGACGTGCGATCTCGATGCCATGACTGCGGGAAAAGTTGCGGGCCCGCAACTTTTCCACAAAGGGTTCGGGAA
>CAZDML010000206.1:0-2103 GCA_964506645.1 uncultured Elusimicrobia bacterium
AGAAGGGCGCCATTGGTGTTGGCTTTCACGGCGAAAAGGACCAGGTGTGACAGGGCTTTAAACGCCTCATCGAAGGTTTTGAAATTCTCTTCCAGGCGCGCTTTGCTGTAAACATACGCAGGAGACCCAACATCCCGAATAACATCGGACAAGACCACGTCTTCCATATGCAAACGGCGTCTACGATACGACAGTGTCGGCGGTAATGTTTTCGTCATAGGATTATTTGATTTGTAAGAGTAATCGTTCGTTATAGTAGCGGACCAACTCGGTGGGCGCTAGCCTTTGGACGATCCGGACTTCGGCCTTGGAGGCCTCGGACTCCCCACGATCATACAAAACCAGTGCCCGTAAGTAGTGGACCAGCGGCGACTCCGGATAGGCCGCCAAAAGACCCTTAAACAGTCGGTCGGCCTCCGCCGGACGATGCAAAAGGTCATACGTCATGGCCAAACGGAGCTTCACATCGTCCCGCGCTCCATCAATTTTGAGCGCTTCTTCCCAAGCCCCAGCCGCTTCGGTTAGTCGCCCCTGCTTTTGGTAGATTTCCCCCAGCCGAACGTCATAATCGGCTCGAGGAAGGATCGATTTGGCTTGTTGAAGCACCTCAGTGGCCTTGGGAATATTGTCCTGCAGAACATAACAATCGGCTATCCCCAGATAAATCTCCGGCCGAGGCTCCAGACGGAGTGCTTTTTCATAAAACGGAATGGCCTTATTAAAATACCCTAAGTGCTGATAGACCGACGCCATTGCTTGATACACAGACCGGGCCGCAGGACGCATTTTGAGGCATTTCTGGTACACCTCCAGCGCCTTGGTATAGAGTTCCGAATGGACATACGTTCCTGCTAAAGAGACATTGGCATCCCAGTCTTTGGGGTCATCGTGTAAGGCGTCCTGGAAAGATGAAATCGCCCGTCCGTAATCACCAATGTGATCCTGAAGTTGTCCCAGCCTCGTAAAATACCGTACGCGCTTGGTTTTGGAAGGACGCGACGCCAGGAGCAACTCAAACTGTCGAATGGCTTCCGGAATTTGTTTGAGCTCGACATAGCGATCCGCCAGCTGCAGTCGGAAGACTTCGACTTGATCGATTCTTCCTTGCTCTGCAGCCGTATCAATGGAACGCTCTAACGTCGCCGCCTTCACATCGAGAGGGACGGCAGGCCATACGGGGCTGTGGACCCCTCCAGTCAGCAGCACGGCCAATAATAGGCGGCGACCCCGGATCATGCCTTTACCGCCGGCCGCGAGAGGATCTTATCGAGATGACGATCAATCAGCATTCGTTTCACACTCGGAACGGCATGACGCGCGGCCAAAATACCTGCATCGATACATTCCGCCGAACGCGTGAGGTCAATCGCTGTGATATCCCCCAGCTGCGGGCGTATCACGAGGTTGGCTCTTAGAAGTTCCTGCTGAGACAAGGCTTCACTTTGAATGTAGATGGCCTGGTTGAGCGTCGCCATGATGTTGCGCGGCTGAAATTTTGAAAGGTCATAGGTCACATCCACAGCCACAATCAGATCCGCTCCCATCAGTTGCACGATATCCGTGGGGATATTGCTGACGAGCCCGCCATCCACCAGATAGCGATGTCGGAAGATCACCGGTTCAAAAAGCCCGGGGATCGTCGAGGAGGCTCGTGCCGCGAGTGCCACCGAACCTTCCCTGAAGATCACGCGCTCGCCGGTCTGCAGATCCGTCGCAATACAAGAGAATGGAATCTTCAACTGATCAAATCGCATGTCTCCGATATGTTTACGTAGATACGACTCCATGTTCTGGGTCGAGAGCTGCTTTTCCATAATGAGCAGCTTAAAAAGCGAGAGGCGCGAAAAATTAGTGAGATGGGACCAGCCGATTTCTTGTGTCATTTCTTCCATGGCCGCTGTAGAAATTCCTGACGCATAGAGCCCACCAATCAGCGCGCCCACCGAGGTTCCCGCAATCATATCGATGGGAATATCTTCTTCCTGAAAAACCTTCAAAATGCCGATATGCGCCAACCCGCGCGCTCCGCCACCCCCCAGCGCCAGTCCAACTTTCACGTCGTGCTTCTGTGGGAGTTTTTGATAACGGTCCCAGAGCGTATTC
>CAZDML010000207.1:0-2041 GCA_964506645.1 uncultured Elusimicrobia bacterium
GATCCACACCGCAATAAAACGCGTGTCGCTGATCGTAGAATCTCATTTCGGTCTCCTTCGTTGAAAGAGTCAACGGCTACCCGGAACACAGAGAAAGGCTAGCGGGGTGCAGGGGGCGGCAATGAGCCCCCCTGCTCGCCGACACGATGTCGGCGAAATCCCGCTAGGATGGCCCTGCGTGTCCGTCCGCTGTGCGGATCACTTCATTTTGGGGAGAGGGCGGCCGCTCACCCGAGGCCATAATGAGAATCCGACCTTGGCGGCCAAATTACCCATTTTCACATGACACGCCGACCTTACTCGCCCCCCCATATGAGGTCGTGCGGCTTTTAAGTGGTTGTTTTGCAAGGAGTTACACGTTTTCTTTCGAGACGATCGAGGCGTAGGAGGTTTTGGGCAACGACCATTAAACCCGTTTCCGTGTGGGCGCGGTTCGGACCACGCCCGTGAAAGCGAGACAATTGACGGTTCCCTTTGCTGTCGGCATATGCCAACTCGACCGTTTGGCATCGTAGACGATAACGCTTTTGGACTTCCGGGTCGGCCATTTTCGCGCGCTGTTGGTCCAGCAGCTCCTGTCCTTCCAAACGTTTGATCGTTCGGCAGGCCACTTGAGAACGAAGACACTGGGCAGCCAGCGGGCATGCACTGCAATGAATCGGATCGCAACGGTAGCGTGACTCCCACAATTGACGGCCGCCCTGACGATGCTTGCGAGCCCGATCCACATAATCCACACGATGACCTTGCGGGCAACGGTAATAGTTTTCTGCTGGATTCCACTCAAACTGTTCCCGCGGGATCTGTGCATTGGCCTTTTTCTTCTGTTTGGCTTCCGTGAATGCGTTGGACTGAACCGGTGCGAGCAACTCAATATTTCGCTGCCGACAATCTTGCAGGTCACCAATCGAGCAGTAAGCCGCATCGGCGATCATGGTTTTCAATCGCCCCCCAACGATTTGCTGGGTCTGGTCGATCATCGGAGCAAGGGTTCCTACATCCGTGACCGATGGTTCACAGCAGTAAGACAGGATGAGGTGACTGTGCGGCGCCACAACGTATTGCACCGTATAAAGAGGCCGAAATACTTTCAGCTTATCGCGTCCCAAGGGGGCTGCCGGATCGGTCAGGCTGACGGGGATTGTGTCCGGATTGCGGCGTTTGTCGCTTGGTTTCGTGGCGTTCTTCGCAATTCGCTCGGCTAGTACTTTGGATGCCTGCTCCATTCTTTGAGCTAAGTCCTGTTTGCCTGAAGAAGTCGCCGGCACCCATTGGGGTACTTTTTCATCGAACCTTTCTTCGATAATGGCTTCCAGCTGTTCGATGCGTTTTTCAAGTGTCGGACGGTTGAGCATCCGATGGCGCGAGGCACAAGCCGCCACCGCCGTTCCATCCTGAACGCCCACTGTGGGGTCTAATAGCTGCTCATCCAGCGCTATTGCAATGATCTGTTGATGCATCTGTGCAATGAACTTGACCGCCCGATCGCGGAACTCATACCACGTACGTCGCGCCGGAACGTAGCCTCGCCCAAGCCACTGCATCGCCTGATTGAGTTTGGCCTCTTCGAACCAGGTGGCAGGAGATTGATTGCCTTTCAAGTACTGGTAGAGCACCATTTTCAACATGAGCTTGGGATCATAAGGACGCGAGCCCCGGCCGCGGTACGCCACGTCCAGCGCGGTGCGATCAAGTCGCTCGACTTGCCGTTCGACGATCCTGGCATGATGGTCTTCCTGGAGTTGCCCACCCAGCTCCTGCCAGTGTGGACTATCCTCCGGAAAACGAACTGGCTGATACGGTTTTTAATCAGGGGAGAGTTGACTACAATCACGGCGACCTCCGTGTGGTTCGGGATTTAAAGCAACGCACTTTTAGTGCAAAACACCAAGCCACGCGAAGGTCATTTTTCTTGCTAGCATCGCCCTAACCCGATTGAAAGAAACAACTTAAAAGCCGCACGACCTCAGGACGGGGGCGAGGGGCTAGGTGTTGCTGCGCAACGGGATTGGGGAGCTTGTGAATGGAGATTGATTAGGCA
>CAZDML010000208.1:0-2025 GCA_964506645.1 uncultured Elusimicrobia bacterium
AGAGCGCGCTCCACGGCCAGAGTTACTTTCTCCCCCACGGCACTGCCCATACTGCCACCCATGAATTCAAAATCGAGAACGGCCATCACGAGCGGATGGCCTTCGATTTCGGCTTCACCAATGATACAGCCGTCCTTCATTCCCGTTTTTGCTTTGGCTGCGACGAGTCTTTTGGCATAGGGCTGAATGTCAGAAAAACCCAGCGCATCCACAGATTCAATATTTTCCCCGAACTCTTTAAAGCTCTTAGGGTCAGCCAGTAGCGCTACGCGCTCGCGGCCGTTCATGCGGAAGTGGCCGCCGCATTTGGGACAGACTTTTAAATTTTCCTCGAGTTCTTTGTTGTAAACGATCTGCTCGCAGTGTTCACATTTTGTCCAGACCCCTTCCGGAATCTGTTTCTTTTCTTTACGTGGTTCTAAAGGCATACGCGCGTCCTCCTAGGAATTTAACGCCTTGGCGAGTGAGGCGACATAACGGCCGGCCTGCCGGTAGGTCCGGCGGTCGGATTTTTCTACGGCATGGATCAGGGCCGAACCCACAATAATCCCATCGACATGGCTACGCAAGCGGCGTACCTGCTCCGGCGTAGAGATCCCGAAACCGACGGCTACCGGACACGGGCTGGCACGATGCACCTGATCTAAAAACCCCACAACGTCTTTTGGCAAATCCTTTCGTGTTCCTGTCACCCCTGTCAGCGAAACGGCATACAAAAAGCCCCGTGTGGCACGAGCCACTTGCTTGATCCGCTCGCTCGGAGTGGTCGGCGCAACGAGGTAAATGAGATGCACACCGTACTTACGGGAGGCGGCATCAAAGTAGCCCGATTCTTCAGGAATGAGATCGGGAATGATCAGCCCATCCACCCCGACGTTTTTACAGGCACGGAAGAAGGCCTCCACACCCACCGCAAAAATCGGATTGCTGTAGGACATGAGGATAATCGGCAGCTTCACCGTACGACGCAGCGATTTCACCTGAGATAAAATCCAGGAAAGGGTCGTTCCCTGCGCGAGCGCTACTTGTGAAGCACGCTGAATGGTCGGACCATCCGCGATGGGATCCGAGAAGGGCACACCCAGCTCGAGAATATCCAGTCCGGATTTTTCCAAGAGCGGCACTAGGGTCGCGAGCGCCTTCTTATTTGGGAATCCGGCCGTCACGTAGCCGACCAAGGCTTTTCGTTTTTGTTTCTTCAGACGTGAGAATGTTTGGTCGATGCGGTTCGTCATACCTTGATCGCCTCCACCAGAATCGGCATATCTTTGTCGCCACGTCCGGAGAGATTCACAATCACAATATCGTTGGCCTTCAGCCTTCGAGCGAGCGTCTTGAGGTAGCCAATCGCATGCGACGGTTCAAGCGCCCCGATAATGCCTTCGCTCTTACAAAGTAGTTTGAACCCATCCAGCGCCATCTGATCGGTCGCTCCCACATATTCTGCGCGGCCGCTGTCTTTAAAAAAGGAGTGTTCCGGTCCGACGCCAGGATAATCGAGGCCAGCGGAAATGGATTCAGTTCCTGTAATCTGACCATCCGAATCCTGTAACACGTAGCTTCGTGCACCGTGGAACACGCCGATGGTGCCTTTCATGAGACTTGCGGCATGTTTCTGCGTATGCAACCCGTGTCCCGCCGGTTCGACACCGATCAACTTCACCGAAGTATCGTTATAGAACGGGTGGAAAATCCCCATGGAGTTCGACCCCCCGCCGACACAAGCCAGGACATAGTTCGGCAGACGTCCTTCGGCTTTCAAAATCTGTTTGCGCGCTTCCTTACCGATCACCGATTGGAAGTCCCGTACCATCGCCGGGTAAGGATGGGGTCCGACCACCGAGCCGATAATGTAATGCGTCGTACGGACATTCGTCACCCAATCGCGCATCGCTTCATTGATGGCATCTTTCAGCGTACGAGTGCCGGACGTCACCGGGATCACGCGCGCACCCAGGTATTTCATGCGCAAGACATTCGGTGCCTGACGGCGAACATCTTCTTCGCCCATATAGACATCGCAAG
>CAZDML010000209.1:0-1864 GCA_964506645.1 uncultured Elusimicrobia bacterium
CCCGGGATGGACAAGAACACCTTCCCGCTTTAAGAGCGCGAGGGCCGTTGCGTCTTCATCCGTTCCGGAGGGAAGGTGCGCCGTCAAAAGCCAGCCGCCTTCCGGTGCCGTGACCGAGAGCCCAGAGACCGCGAGAAGCTGCTTTAGAAAAAAATCTCGCCGTGCTGTCATGGTCTTTTGAAAATCCTTTAAGAAAGCGCCACTGCCCACAAGAAGTCCCGGCACCATGGCCTGCACCATTTCGTTCACAGGCAAAAAGGTGTCTGAAAGAAATTCGAGCCGCTGCATCGCTTTGCTAACTTGTGTGGACTCTCCGGAAATCGCCATCCAGCCGAGCTTGAGTCCCGGGAGTGCCAGCATCTTGGAAAAGCCGTTTAAAGTCAGGACGAGCGGCGCGGAAAATTGTGCCGGCCGCGGGAGTTCGCCCGACCCATACACAAAAGGACTAAAGACTTCATCCGAAATAATCGGGAGTTTCTTCCGCATGGCGAACACCGAAAGTTCGCTCAGCTCTGCTGCAGAAGCCACGTGACCGGTGGGATTGTGGGGGGACACGAGTACGATGGCTCGCGTACGGGATGTGATCGCTTTTTCCAGGCTTTTGAAATCGATGGCCCACCGTGACCCACGGTGCAGAGAATAAGGGCGCATCGTCACATCACAAAATTCAGCGATGGCGTCAAAAAGCGGGTAGCTCGGCTGAGGGCAAAGGATTTCATCGCCTGGATTGGCTAGAAGTTTAAACGCATAGGCATAGGCCAGACTTGTCCCAGGGGTGAGAAGGATCTGATCCGGAGAGATCCTCAGGCCTTCGGCCGCATAGAACTGGGCAATGGCTTCCCGGGCAGGACGTTGTCCCCGCGGATCGGGAGCGTAGACCGTAGTCGACTCCCAGGCCAACCGGGTACTGTCCTGCAGCAGAGGGAGAGGGAAATGAATCCCCTGTGCCGTCACGTTGCCCGAAACAAGGTCAAGCACGGGCTCACCGGCTTTGAGTCGCCGCTCCTTTTCCATGTAGAGCGCGTTTTGGGGCGACTCGAAGATATCCGTCAACGTAGAGAACATGCCTAATTGTAAAAAATGTGATATAAGTCTGGCATGGAGATTTGCTGTCCGACCTGTCATGAAAGCCTATAAACGCGTTCATTTTGGATCTTCCGACACCGCCCTGACTCCGGGTCAGCGTCTTGCGTCACTCGATGTATTCCGCGGGCTCACCATCGCGCTCATGGTCCTGGTCAACAGCCCGGGAAACTCCACAGCCTACGCCTGGTTGGAACATGCGGCGTGGAACGGCTGCACCCCCACCGATCTCGTCTTCCCTTTCTTCGTCTTTATCGTTGGCATGTCGCTTGTCTTTTCACTGGACCGTAAACTGGAACAAGGGGCGTCCATCGATAACCTCTTTAATCCCATCTTAAAACGTACGGTTATACTCTTCGGTATCGGTCTCCTCCTGAACGGTTTTCCGTATTATCACCTCTCGACCCTGCGCATCCTGGGGGTCCTACAACGTATTGCCCTGTGCTACTTTTTCGCCGCGTGCTTGTACCTGGTCGTTCGGACAGAGGTCCTGGCCGCCCTCATCGGTCTTCTGCTCGTAGACTACTGGATGATCATGACCCGGGTAGCCGTGCCGTTCTATGGGGCAGGCAATCTGACACCCGAAGGAAATCTCGCTTCCTTTATTGACCAATCGATTCTGGCTGGGCATATGTATCGACCGCACTATGATCCAGAAGGCCTGCTCAGCACAGGACCAGCCGTGGCCACGGCACTGATCGGCGTTTTAGCGGCCCTCGGGCGGCGCAGCCACAAAACAACCAAGGAAAAAAACTAAGGACACTACAAGATGGGGGGGTTA
>CAZDML010000210.1:0-1863 GCA_964506645.1 uncultured Elusimicrobia bacterium
GAAACCTGGGTTCGCACTGTTCTCGCCGACGACGGCACGCCAGAAATGTTCGTCCGCGAAAAGTGGACCTGGCACGCCGCTGGAGAGCCTGTCAAGGTCGGCTGGGATGTTGCAGCAGGCGACTGGCATGCCAGTTCTGGACCGTGGGGCGCTGCCAACGTCGGCAACGCCCACCGGCCCAAGCCCCACAGTGTCACCGCTTTTCTAAATCCGAGTGAGCAAGCTGGAGAGGTCGTCGAACTGCTGAAGGAAGCCATAAAAACCCGTGTAAAAACCGCGAGCGCCAAGAAAAAAGCGACAGAGCAACCAGAGCAAACCGATCCGGAGCCATCGGAATATGAAAAGCTCCTCGACGGGATCAAGGCACTACAGAAGACTATCGCCGACGAGGCTAAAACCGCCGTTGAGGATGTGCGGCAAAGGCTCGGCGAAATGATTGCAGATGTGTTTCCGGGCTATGGGGTCACATTCGACGCACGAGCCGAGGATGACGTTGAGAAGGCTGTCACCCTGTTCAAATCAGAGCCAGTGCTAAAAATGGGACCTGATGGCGGCCATCACGCAGCTCTCGAACGGCAAGGAAGCGGAGCCTGTCGCACTCTGCTGTGGGCTGCGCTTCGTATCTTGGCTGAGAGACCAGCCACCAGCGGCAAAACCACCCGCAGCCACGACCGGCCCCACCTGCTACTCATTGATGAGCCCGAACTCTGCCTTCATCCCGACGCGATACGAGAAGCCTGCCGCGTGTTGTACGACCTACCGAAGACAAAGAACTGGCAGGTGATGATTACTACTCACTCGCCAGTGTTCATAGATCTTTCTCGGGATAACACATCCATTTGCCGTGTTGAGCGGAAGGGTCAAGGAACTGTCCATGGGACCACAATATATCGTCCCAGCCGCGCCAAATTAGACCCGGATGATAAAGCAGAGCTTAAACAACTGAATCTGTTCGATCCTTACGTTGCCGAGTTCTTCTTCGGAGGCAGGACAGTCCTTGTCGAAGGGGACACGGAGCACACAGTGTTTAAGTGGATTATTTCGAAAGAGCCAAATAAATATAAGGATGTTCATATAATTCGAGCGAGAGGCAAGGCATGTATCTCGCCCTTATGCAAGATTCTCAACCAATTCGACAAGGGCTACGCAGTTCTCCACGATGCAGATCGAGAGACGATCGTTTCTAAAAAGAGAGGCTCATCTCAAACGAATCCAGCGTGGACAGAGAATAGTAATATTCTCAGCTCTACACAAAAGGGAAGAGAGGCTGGCCGTGTCCGATTAGTAGCGGCAATTCCTAACTTCGAAGAAGCATTTTGGGGTGAAATAGCAGATGGTGACAAACCATACGCTGCCCTCGCACGAGTCAAACGGGATGATAGCGCTTTTCTTGCCGTCACGTCTTTACTGGATGCTTTGCTGGACACAAGTAAAGCCCTGCCATTGAACGCAAAAGCGTGGTCGTGCATGGATTCGTTAGCGGCAGAAGTTGCTGCCTTTGACGGTCGGCCTAAGCCGCAATTGTCCCTGTTCGGAAAGCAAGGTCAATAACTCGGGTGAAGTGACTCAGCAAAGCAGTCAATTCAGAAGCACACCACCTGCCCCCGGACTCCACCAAGCGTCATCGACCACACGATCGATTTGATCAGCATGGCTCGTTTCACGTTCAGTTAATTAACTGTCGCCCGTCGGCGAAAAAAATTCCCTGGACACGGACGGATCAAGGAAATTTTCTGCTCCGTCGAGAAAGCTTAATCGGGGCGGCGTAAGATCGGTTTTTTGCGGTGTGGGTTAGCGCACAGGAGTCTGGTGTCACAGCCCGCGCTAAGTGATCGCGCATGGGACCGGGCAAGGTGATCGCGG
>CAZDML010000211.1:0-1759 GCA_964506645.1 uncultured Elusimicrobia bacterium
AAAACACCTACCAGGACGGCGACAACTACGTATGCGCCGACTGCGGCCATGAATGGCCGATGCAGGAAACCGCCAGCGATGAAGACGCAGGCCCAACCGTCAAGGATGCGAATGGCAATGTGCTGAACGACGGCGACACCGTCGCGCTGATCAAGGATCTGAAAGTCAAAGGCTCGTCCATCACGCTGAAAGTCGGCACCAAGATCAAGGGCATCCGCATCGTCGGCGGCGACCACGAAGTGGACTGCAAAACCGATGCGGGGAGCTTCATGCTGAAGGCTTGTTACTTGAAGAAGGTCTAAACTGCGGCCCTTTATTCGCTCTCAACAAGCGCATCATCGCGAAAAACCAATTGTTTCGACCAAGGGAATGCCAACGAGTCAATTCTATGATCCGCGCTGGGGTTGTGAAGAATACAGAAATCGGCACCAAGCTCATTTGGACGGTTTACGCAGTCCACCCTTGAATGAAGAACAGCGGAAACAAACTTGTACTGTGGATCGAGAAACGCTTTTGTGGAGATATTTTCACCTGACTCCTTCAGCACCGTGTCTCGGTACTGATGAGACGAGTCCACTATGTTTCCAGTTTTGGAATCGAGCGCCACAGCAAGCGGGCCGAAAGGGAGGAATGCCTGAACAAAGTAAGGCATCGTATTGCCGCCCGCTCCATGATGAATTCCGCGTGAGTTTATGGCTAGCAAGTATCCGTCGTCACTCTTGAGAATCCCCTTTTTCAGCGCCTCAAGGTATTTCTTCCGCTTCTCCACCAATGCGTGCGTAAAACGCAGAATAATCTTTTCGGTTGGAGTTCTAGTTGCCACGCCATATTGAGGTCCGGGGACTTGGTCTAGACCAGTGCCCGGACCAGGGGCGACAGCCTCGACGAAAATGCGCCGCTGCGAAATCTCGAAATAAAACTCTGGCCCTTCGCCCCCGATCCGAAACAGCTTTAACCCGCGCTCCATCAAGGCGACAGCCACATACATTTCCCAGAACCGCTCTTGGAAATGGTTTTTTGCATCCGTGCGGAAGTGCGTATCGGCAAGTGGCTTATATCTTTCCCAAAGTGACTCGACGAACTGACGCGTATCCGCATGGTGAGGCTTGTCTCGCACGTTGAGGTACCCCAAGTCGGTGCCTTCGCCCCGTATGAAGAAACCTTCAGAGATTGTGCCCATTTCTGTTGCGCCTAATAAAAAACGTGTTTAAAGGGTCAGCATCTATCGGCCTCTACACCAATCTCACTGCTGCTCCAGCATAAGCTCCGACTCCCCCATCCAGTAACACAGCAGCGGCGCGGGAATGCGCAGTATCCGTGTGGCCGTATCGGGCAAACCTGCAAACACGCCAAAATCATCCAGCGACTTGGTGACGACGTAGCCGCGCTCGATGGATTTTTGCTGACAGAGCTCGAGCAGGCCTTTCAGATCGCGCAGGCCGGTGTGCTGGGCGCGGTATTTCACTTCGAAGGGGATGATCTGGCCGCCGATTTCGGCGACGAGATCGACTTCCCGGTCCTTTTTGCCGCGCCAGTAAGTGAAGCGGACGTTTTGCGCGTAGTAGCGGGCGAACAGGTGTTTGAAGACGGCGGTTTCGGTGGCGACACCCAATGCAGCGGCGTCTTCGAGGATGGCCTTGCCCTTGAGCATGACGGCGGGGGCGATAGCGGCGTCGGCGAGATATATCTTGAAGCGGGCACGCAGCACATCCTTGCCGTAGCCGAAGGGCGGCAGGCGGTAGATGAGGTGGGTGGCTTC
>CAZDML010000212.1:0-1737 GCA_964506645.1 uncultured Elusimicrobia bacterium
TTGATTCTTATGGTGATGCTGCCTCTGTTTCTCGTGCTAACGGTGCTGTTTGGCGTGACGGACGATTTTGTTGTGCCGATAATGTATCGAGATAACTGCGGGGTCCTGGAGGCTTTCGGTAAACTCAAGCAGACGGTCAAAGGTGGTGGCTACGGGAACTTTGCTCTCTGGTTCCTCTGTCGCATGGCGGTCTCGGCCGTGTGGGGGATCATGTATCTCATTATCGCGCTGATCATCGCTGCCTTGACCGGGCTGCTGGCCGCCTGCTTTGCGGCGCCGATATTTATGATCGGTCACTTGGAAGCCAGTCAACCCGGCGGAATTGCCGTACTCGTACTCGCCGGTCTGTCTTGGCTGGCGATCAGCATCCCCCTGTGGCTGCTTTTCGCTTCTCCCGGTATCGTCTATACCAAGTGCTTCTCCATCTATATGCTGCAAGACTGGGATCCAGCCACTCAGCTGCTTCCAGCTAGTGGGTTGGGCACCGTGCTCGAGCCAGTGGCGGAGCCTCAACAGCCCGCTGGGTTCAATCGCCCCGAAGCCTGCGTCGAGTAGCTCAGGCAAAGAGTCGGGCCAAAAGAAAGGAGCCGCTTCCAGCGGCTCCTTTCTTTTGGGCCACGGGTGTCCAAATGTTCGGCTCTTCACGGCCTGGGCGCGACGACTGTGACCTCGACTGCTGCACTTGCGTAAGCCTCAGCATGCAGTTCGTGGTCCTCAGGCCGAAACTCTGCCTGCAGCTTCCTTCCCACCTCGCCCGCGACGAGGCAGTAGCTGTTCAGCTAGGAGTTCCCGGTCATCAGGGCTGCTTTCGCTTGCCAGTTATCAAGCAGAGGCATAACCCAACCTGTTCCACGATCTGGCGTCTACTAATGTCGACCAATTGGCCTATCAAGGATGGCATTGTGCGCCACGCCTGCCGCTCCGCGCCATGCCGGGTGCAAACAAAAAAAAAAAAGAGAGGTGCGTGGCTCCTCTCTTTTTTTTTTTTTTTACTAGACCCTAGCGGCCTTCGCGGTCGGCATTCAAGGGTTCAGCCATAACCGGGTTGACGGCGTCCCAAACTTTCATCCGCATATCCTGATTGTAACGGCCTTCGAACTCGATCTTACAGATGACACGTTCGTAGTCGTTACCGTCGCGCGGCACCGAGTAGGTGTGTCCCACGCGGGTATTCGGGAAGGTTTCCAGCAACTTCATGTCTGGAGTGTAGAAAGACACAGTGACTTTCTCCTGGTTCAGGGCCGAAGGCTGGGGCACAACCAGGGGCACAACGTGTTGCCACGGATTGCGCTTCTCTACCTCGTATTCCATACGCGCGTGCTTCAGGCTCCAATACTTGCCATTCACAACGTCGAACGTCATCGAGGGATAAGCGTAGAGCTTGTAGCTCATCGAACCCCACTCGCCGTCGATTTTACGGACGGCTTCGTGTTGGCGGTTCGCCGGACCATACTTTAGAAGTGTTTCCGCTGTGGCTGAATTGGGCCCGAAGCAGAAGACACCTGCAGCCATCGTGGCAGCAACGGCAAATGCTGCGAGTGGTCGAATTTTCATGCGGGCTCCTCTTGCGACAATGTCGCCAGTAAATTGAGTCAGAAAACTCTGTTCTCTGTGAGCGGCGTTTCCACCGCCTGGGAACCATTTCCTTCTTTTGGAAACATTTTTCGAACAGAATTCATGAAACATTGAATTTCCGTCATTTGCCAATCGAACACAGGCACCTATTTGCAGCGGGAT
>CAZDML010000213.1:0-1703 GCA_964506645.1 uncultured Elusimicrobia bacterium
GCGCCTCCTTTTTGGCGTGCATCGCCAGAGTCTTTCTACAGCGCGCGCAGCGCGCCACCCAGCCGCAGGTACCACAGCGCAAGAACGGCGTAAATCCCCGACGATTAATAAACAACAAAATTTGTTCGCGCCGCGCGAGGGCCTGTTCCATCGCCAGTTTAAGCGGCTCGGAGAAAATGGCGAAGTCGCCGCGGCGCTTCCTCGGTTGTCCTTCCTTTGGCTCCTTGCGTCGCCGATCGACCAGGGTCACCGGTGGCAACTCCTTCTGTTCAACACGGGTGGTCAGTTCCAAAAGCGTTAGCTGCCCCTGTCTGGCGGCCCAGAAGGATTCCAGACTCGGTGTCGCACTGCCCATCACAAGCACCGCATTCGACTGCTGGGCTCTCTGCAGCGCCACGTCGCGCGTGTGGTAGCGCGGCCGGTCTTCCTGCTTGTAGCTGGGCTCGTGTTCTTCATCCATGATAATGGCACCGAGCGCCGGCAGCGGGGAGAATACGGCGGAGCGCGCCCCTAGGATGACTTTCAATTGGCCGGTGCGTGCCCCTTGCCAGATCCGGTAGCGTTCCCCACCTGAAATCCCGCTGTGCCAAACGCCGACGGAGGCTTTGCCGTAGCGACGCACCAATTTTTGAATGAACGGCGGCGTGAGCGCAATTTCGGGCAGAAGAAAAATGGCTTGGCGACCGTGCGCCAGCACCGCATCAATGGTGCGCAAATAGAGCTCAGTCTTTCCAGAATCGGTAATGCCGCGCAGAAGAAAGGCTTCAAAGATTTTCGCCTCTACGGCAGCCTGCATGCGGGCGAGAGCGGATTGTTGTTCGTCCGATAGGATGAACGACGTCATTCCGGCGGAAGCCGGAATCCAGTGCTCTGGACCCCGGCCTTCGCCGGGGAGATTTCTTTCCGTTTGCCGTTTCGATGCTTTGAGTTGCGTCGGCAAAATCGACGCCAGCGCTTCACCGTAGGAACAGAGATACCGCTTCGACAGCCACTCCGCCAGTTCCATCAAGACCGGCGTAAGCAGTGGCTCAGAATCGATGACCGAGGCAATGGGCTTAGTAGGAAATCGCGGTGTCTGGGAGGTGACCTTGACCACATAGCCCGTCAGCTGTTTTTTACCAAAAGGCACCAGCACGCGCCGGCCGACGAGGTCATCGCCTTCCGGCGCCGCGTAGGTAAACGTCTGCCCCATCGGCAGAGGAAACGCCACTTCGGCATACATTTTTGACATGAGAACAGGCTCTACAGTTTGGCCAGCAGGTTGCGCAGGAGTTTTAAATCGTCCCAGGTGTCTTTCTTGAGGTCGGGGTTCCGCAGAAGTGCGGCGGGGTGGTACATCGGCAGAATCTGGATGCCGTCCTCCTGGACATCATAAGCCTTAGGAAGCGGATAAAGCTTCCCACGGAGTTTGGAAATGCCTTCATTGGTCATGAGCAGTGCTTTGGTGGAGGGCGAGCCCAGCGTAACGATAACACGCGGCTGAAGGATCGCGATTTGGGACTTTAAAATAGGGGAACAGGTGGCCACTTCTTCGGGAGTGGGCGGACGATCGTTCCCGCGTGCCTCCGGCGTCGCTGCATTGATCATGGGATGGCACTTTACGATGTTGGCAATGTAGGCATTCGTCTTACGATCCAGCCCGATCGCTGCCATCATCTTATCGAGCAACTGTCCCGCCGGTCCGACAAACGGTTCGCCTTGGC
>CAZDML010000214.1:0-1702 GCA_964506645.1 uncultured Elusimicrobia bacterium
GCTATAAGGAAGGAAATCCAGCGTGCACGTCAACTGCATCCGGAGGCGGAACGCCCTCGCTTGCTAGAAACTCTTTTTCAGGAGATGTCATCGCATGGCTAAAGCTTTGCGCATCATTGGTCTGACAGGTGGAGTTGCGACAGGAAAAACGGAGGCGCTTAAACTATTCCGTCGCCGGCGCTTCTCTGTGTTATCCGCTGATGTTCTGAGTCACGCCTGTCTACGCCGGGGGCATCCTGTGTATCGCGCGATTCTTAAGCGTTGGGGGAAGACGGTGCTCCGGGACAATGGCGAAATCGACCGCTCAAAATTGGCAGCCATTGTTTTCGCTAATCCACAAGAACGCCACTGTTTGGAAGGATGGATTCACCCGTGGGTAAAAAAAGCAATGCGGTCATTTATTCATAAACAGCGTGGTCCGGTCGTTCTGGAAATCCCACTGCTCTTTGAGGCCGGTTGGGCTCCTTGGATGGACGCCATTGTTGTTGTCACGAGTTCGCGCGCGCAGCAGATGGCTCGCTTGCAGCGGTCCCGTGGTCTTAGCCGACGTCAGGCCGTAGCTCGATTGAAAGCGCAGTGGCCTATGTCACGAAAAATTCAGAACGCCGACTATGTTCTTCGTAACACGACAACTCGCCAGGCCTTGCAGCAGCAGATTAAAAAGCTGGCGATGGTCTTTCGCAAGAGGTCTGCATGAAGCTCTTTGATGCCCATGTGCATGCCGACAACGGCTTGGATGGCTACGACGGGCAAGCTGCAGGCCGAAATATTATTTTTAATACGGTCGATCAGTATAGAAAGAAGGCCTCCCTACTGGCGCCCACCGATCGCTTAACGCTGATCTTCGATTTTAAATCTGAATTGCCTTTTATTCTTTCGGAAATTAAAAGCAATTGCCTGGATGCCTTGAAAATACATAGCCGAGTCCAAAAACTGCGAGAGACGGACTACCCGGAGCTTATCGAACAGCTTGCTCAGGTGCCGTCTTCCCTGCCGATTATTGTGGATGCGTTTTATCATGGACCTGATTTGGAGATTCAACCCAATCTAAAAGGCATTTTGAAAATGATTGAAACATACCCGGATCGTTCGTTCGTGATCGCTCATGCGGGTGGCCATCATGTGCTGGATTATTTGTTCCATCTTCGTGGGGTGCGTAATGTGTATTTTGAACTTTCTGCAAGCCTGCATTTCTTTGCGGATAGCGCTCTTTATAATGAATTTAAGCGGTTGATTTCATTTTCAGATTCTAGTCGCGTGATGTTCGGCTCAGACTATCCGTATTTTCCCGTGGCGTCCCAACGGGCTACTTTGGAAAAAATGTCTAATGAACTGCAATGCTCGGCGGAGACACAGGAAAAATTCTTTTACGACAACGCGCAGACTCTCTTTTCATCTCATAGGCTCCCTCGTTAAATGACCCCTCGCGATATCCGATCCACCATCGTCCGTTATAACGAGCGTCTGGCTGCCTTTGGGCCTGGAGAAAAAGCGCTGGGGTGGGGGGAGAAGGGGCGCGCAGTGCTGCGGTTTGAGATACTTCTTTCTCAGTGGAATTTAAAAGGGGCTTCGCTGCTCGATGCCGGATGTGGACTGGGATAC
Organism: uncultured Elusimicrobia bacterium; assembly: GCA_964506645.1. Classification (GTDB taxonomy): domain Bacteria; phylum Elusimicrobiota; class Elusimicrobia; order 2-01-FULL-59-12; family 2-01-FULL-59-12; genus CAZDML01. Next base: position 1,603 of record CAZDML010000214.1, read on the forward strand.
CTCTACGGACATCTGAGGCGCAAACAAATTCCTGGGGTGCGTTATACCGGGGTCGATATTAACCCTTCCTTCATTGCCCTTGCTGCTCAGAACTATCCAC
>CAZDML010000215.1:0-1685 GCA_964506645.1 uncultured Elusimicrobia bacterium
GCTCGGCCAGCGCCTGATCCAATTCGGTTTGAGCGGCTTTGACCTTTTCCTGCGAGGATTTCATGCCAGCCATCATGCTCTTTTGATCGACGTTCTTCCCGCCGTTGGGCTGGAACATCTTCATAAGTGCGGCCTGGGATTCGTTTTGAACAGCCTGGACCTTCTGCTGCAGAGCGACCACCTTCGGCAAGTCAAAGGTCGGCGCTGCACTGGCTCCAAAACGGCCTTTGACGGCAGCCGTCACAGAGGCCACCGGACGCAGACCTGTGGACGGAATATCGGTTTGAGCGCCGCGGCCAATGGTCTGGGTCTGGCCATCGTTAAAAGCAATTGTGACGGGGGTGCTTGTGATTGGATCACCAATCGCCTGGGTTAAGGCCACGCGAATGGGGTGTTCCTGGTTCACGCTGGAAATGGGAAGACGGATGGACACTGGCACCTTGGCCGCTTTCCCGAAGGCGATCATCTTGAGCAGCGTGAGTTTGGCTTCTGTTGTGAAATCGTGTACATCCACCACAACAGCGGTCACCGGCCCTTTTCCAATGCGGGTCACGGTCGCACCCGGGACTTTCTCGACGGACGCCCGCGGCGCCGTCTGCGCAATCGCGCGGATAGCATTCAAAGAATCAACCACATTGTTCTTACGAACAAGATCGGTCACGGTCTTTGAAGCGCTCTGCGCTGCTATTCTTCCCGTGTTCGTAATGGTTGGGTCTGTTAATACTCCGGCCACAGCTCCTGGATTTTTCTGAGCCAGAATCTGGAGATTGGCCTGTGCTGTTTCAGAAAGGGCGCCATCATTGGACGCAATGACCTTCAAAAGGATTTCAGCTGTTTGAGTATCACTCAGTTTGCCGGGGAGCGCACGTTGGACTGCCGTAGTCGCTCCCACAAGAGGGGAGGCAACGTAAGTGACCGCTGCTTTTGCTTTGGCCACAAGGCCAGGTTGTTCCCATTGATAGCGAGCCGATTGAACACCCATTTTCGAACCATTCGACAGGTTACGTCCAAAACGAGCGACTGACTGAAGAGCCGTCTGAAGACTTTGTACTGCGTTTACCGATCCTGAAGGAACAACAAGCGCTTGGCTAGGCGAAGCAACCGTGTTATAAAGGATCTGTCGTGCCGCCGCAATACTCGGAGCTGTCGCTACAGCGGCCAAGAGAGGGGCATTGGCCGTCATGGCTGCAATCTGACCCGAACCCAACTGACGAATTTCGTTCTGGAAGCGGCCAATCGTTGCATCCGAAACCGGTTTTCCGTTACCCAGGTCCCTGGAAATACCCCCTGCCTTTGAAATCAGGACAGCCTCAGGAGCAGATCGCGTATGCGTAGAAGCAAAATTAAGGTCTTCCGGACTAAATTTCTCATTCACCGTGCGAACGGCTTCCGAAAATTCCATCGATGACAACCCACGCTCAAAAGTATCCGAGGACTTCATACCATCAACGACATTTTTACCATCCAAACCCGTCTTCATCTTAAAGACACCATCGCCGGAAGGATCGAGCTCAACACGATCTCTGGCGAATGCTTTCGCCAGCTCTTTATTCCCATCAGAAAGTTTGGAGATTTCACGCTGCACGGAGCGATCAAACAATTGCTGAAGACGTTCGATTTCGCCTTTTAAAGAAACAATGGCTGTCGTTTCTTCCGATTTACCCAATCGATCATTCACACCCGCT
>CAZDML010000216.1:0-1658 GCA_964506645.1 uncultured Elusimicrobia bacterium
TTCTTTGAGCTCGATCGCTCCACCGACCTCCACATCGTACGTGATCTGCACACGAGGCGGGCGAACCCGGTCGATCTTATGCTGCAAACTTTCTTTTTTTGGCATTCTTTTAGTCTCCTTAGGCTTTAACCATTTTATTATTGAAAATCATTGCAAATCCGCTTATCACCGTCACCACCTGTTGGGGCAGTTTCAGAAACGGAGCCGCGATTACCATTCATCACTGCTTGAGCTTGATGATTCATCCGTGGACGAACTCTCCGTGCTCTCGCCCCAACCGTCGTCAGTCGAACCTCCCATTGAACCACCGCTGTCCAAACCAAGGGTTTGCCGCAATTGAAACAGTACATTTTCGTCCTTAATGACATCTTGCAGCCATGTTTCGAGAGGCATATTGCCCCATTTCACTGCACGCTGAACAAGATAAGCCACCGGGCTGTGCGGTTCGGTGCGCTGAAAGAAAATTGCTATCTCTCCAAGGCGTTTCAAAGCTTCGGGACGGCTTCGAACGGGGCCTCCAGATCCACCGGTAACGACCTCGCCTTCGCCATTGGATGTTCCCGCCTCACCTGACCCTTCTTCGCTGAAATCATTCTCATCGGGTTCCTCTGCACGCTTACGCTCGAGCAGCTTCTTTACTTGTGTGTGGACCTCGTCAAGAGCCTTTTGCAGACCGGAAAGCCCCGGCATTTGATTTCGGTCATACTTCTCTTCGATGACACGATTCAGGTCGGCAAACGCAGCCCAGCACTCATCGATCGTATAATTAGTTTGTTCGCAGAACGAGCGGCGTGTTTGATTAACTGCAGCTTTCCATTTATCTGACGTGACACGATTCTCGGTTTCGGCCTGTTGTTTTAGGTCCGAATATTTGTCCTGGGTTTCTGTATCGAGCATTTCCAGATTCGCCGGAAAGTCGAAACGCTTCGCGTCCTGCCAATCTGAAAAACCATAACCTGGACCGGCAGTGATCGCACAAGTTCTAACGACGGTAGCACCTTGCGTATCCAGCCACGCAATAGCATTTGCACGGCCCTCCATATCGCCTTCGTCGATCTCCGGATGAAGTGTTTCCCAGAAATTCTCCTGCAGGCCAGCGACAAGTTTCAAACTATCGCGAAGTCCTGCGAAGTTGTTTAGCTTTATGAGAGCCTCAGCAAGCCATACCGCGATTTGCAGATCTTTCGATTTCTCGGTGAGAGCCGGCATTGCAAGACTAACGACCTTTCGATGATCAGCCACCTTGAGTTCGGTCTGCCATTCTCCTTGATTCACATCAACGTCTTCCCGACGAGCCTCAGAGATCTCATCGTAAAGCCCAGAATATCGTAAGCTCTCACCAGAAGGATTCTCTTCGGAGACGGGCTGAAGCAGAGCGTCAAGATCGACCACGGGCGGAATTTGAAGTTCGTCGCTCATCAAAAATAGACTCCTTGCTGTAAAGACAAAGACGTGTAAATCTTACTAAATTGCCGAGTTAGCGAGTATCATAACCGATAATCGCGCAAAAAGCATTAAAAATATCGCCTTCACGATTCTTCGTGAATAAACTCAATGGACTGAATGTCCAGGATCGACCGATCTTTGCCGTCCATCCAGTAGAGCTTTGTCCCTTCACCGGTGAAAAGGTCGTTGCCAATGTCTAGCCAGTCGGTCAT
>CAZDML010000217.1:0-291 GCA_964506645.1 uncultured Elusimicrobia bacterium
CTTAATATCGATAATGCGACGATAAATCCAATTGATTTCGTGTGGGACCCGATCTGGTCTGGGACTGCTTTTACTGGCATGGTCATTTCTTATGCGCCAAATGGTGTTCCAGTATTTGATTTCACAGTTAACGGTTTGGGGCCTGGCAATGTCACCACGAGTAACGTCGTCTTTTCAAGTGGTGCGCTTCTCGTTGTTGGCGACAACACGATCGCGACAACGAACGACTTGATGGGCAGCAATACAATTACTGGATCGTCCCATGATGATTTTCTCATCAGCGCAGATGCA
>CAZDML010000217.1:301-1512 GCA_964506645.1 uncultured Elusimicrobia bacterium
TGGCTTCGTCGGGGCGGCCGAGCTGACAGAGAGCGCGGATACGGTGGATGGCGGTGCGGGTTTTGACCTCCTGAGTTTCTGGGAGGAATCCACTCCGGCGATTCAGGCGAATGTTACAGTTGATCTGAATAAGAACGTTGCCAGCTGGGGAGCAAGCCAAGTCAATATTACGAATATTGAGGGTGTCGAGGGTGCATTCGGTTCGGGGACGACGGCATTTCTTGTCGGGAACCGGGGCAGTAATCTCCTGCTTTCCGGAGGCGGGAACGCGACGCTTTCCGGTGGGGCAGGCGCGGATATCTTCGGCATTGAGGGAAACACCGTCATCCATGATTTTTCTCATGGTGACAATATTGTGCTCATTGATACGGTTCCTCTTGCGCCTTTGGTGGGATCGGTCACTTCAGGTTTAGGGACGACCGTGGCCAAGGGTCACGTTGAAGCCAATTTCGATTCTGGCACAGGCATCACCACCTTATATATCGGTACGAATGATGCGCTGGGGTCGGATCTTCAAGTCGCGCTCGAAGGGAACTACGCTGCGAGCCTTTTTTCCATCCCGGGAAACCTGACATCTGCCGACGTACCAGCCCTGATCAGCAGTAAATTGGGCGCACAGAATGAAGTGATTTCACTGGTGTCTGGAACCACCTATACCTTCAGCGCCCTGAGCGATGGCCAGGTCGTGAATTTTAATCCGCTCATAGACAAGATTTTTTTTGATGACCCACATATTTCGGCTGGGGATATCAGCTATATGCCAGAAACGAATCTCGCGGGGACCAGCTCGCCGGGAAACGGAGTTTTGAATTACTTTGGCCAGAAGGCCGTCCAATTTAACGGCTTGGGTGGCCTTCAGGTGACGCCGGATAATCTCGTGTTTGCCGATGGAAGCATGGTATTGACGGGTGATCAGACGGTTGCCCAAGATTTGAACTCCGCTCATCCCCTCTCCGATTTGGCAGGACAATACTTTCAGGGAGGAGCAGGAGGCGAAGCTTTCTTTGCCTTCGATGGTGTCGATACGCTTCACGGTGGCGATGGAAACGACCGTTTCTATTTGGCAGGATTTAATAGTTCTCCAACCACAACGGTTACCAGCGCAGATACTGTACATGGCGACGCGGGGCGGGACAGGGTTTACTTTCAGGCATACAACGCAAACGGCCAATTTGTGACGACGGTGAGTAGCGTCTCGGTGAACCTCAATC